>CAMAVB010000083.1 GCA_945861465.1 Candidatus Kuenenia stuttgartensis | reverse complement strand
ACTTCAAACGAGTCGATGTGCAGGATGATCGAGTCGTACTGTCGCGGGAATAGTCCACCTGCTGGATACGCATCGGGGCACGGCCCTGGATAGCCCAGTCGTTCTGCCGTCGCTCCGATGTGCGGTTCGATGCGTTTGAGGTACTGCAGTTCCGTAAGGACCGGCGCAGAAATAACTGTCGTCTTTTGGACGTGGGGCACGTTTATAACGTGCCCGGCACGATGGAATCGTGCCCCACTTATTTCTGTCTCAGTCCGTAAGCCGATGTCGCTGGATGGCCTGCCCGCATCGCGCTCTGCAACCGAGGTGCGCGGCACGGCGTCAGCCCTCCGTGTGGTTCCCCCCTGTGCAACGCCGTCAAGCATATGAAAGAGTCAGAACCAGCGAATAACCCCGTCATCCGGTCGCATCCGGCCTCCGCCCACCGTCTCCCCCGTGCCAAGACAGTGAGGAGAGACGACTTGTCCGCAAGTGGAGAGATGTTTACGAATCCGGATAGATAAATTCCCACTCGCGGTGCGAAAAGGTGGTCGGAACGGCACCGATTCGAACGATTCGGGCAGTTTGCTATGATACGTGACACATTATCGATGCGGCTGCACGTGCAGTAGGATCGATCCGTACAGGCTTTTTAGAAGTTTTGTTTTCATTATGAGATACGATGTTTTTGGCGTGGGCAATGCTCTGGTGGATATTCAGGCAAGAGTTTCAGATAACTGGGTCGCGGAAACTGGTTTTGAAAAAGGCATTATGACGCTGGTCGATGACGGGCAGCAGAACAGTGTGCTCAGCCGGTTGAGCGGGATTTCGCTCAACCGCTGTGCTGGCGGGTCCGCAGCCAACACAGTCATGGGCGTCGCGGATTTTGGCGGCAAAGCAGCGTACGCTGGCAAAGTCGCCAGCGATGAAGCTGGCGAATTTTTTATTCGCGATATGCGTAAAATGGGCGTCACAATTGAAGTGGCTGCGGCTGGCACCGGGCAGACCGGAACCTGTGCTGTGCTCATCACCGAAGATGCGCAACGGACGATGCTGACAAATCTTGGCGTGTCGGCGACACTCACCGAGGAAGATATCAACGAAGAGGAACTGAAGCGTGCGACATACGTGTATGTCGAAGGCTATCTTCTCACCAATCCCGGCCAACGGGCTGCAGCCTACAAGGCCATGAATGCAGCGAAGATGTTCGGCTGCAAGGTTGCCTTAACCGCGTCCGATCCGTTTCTGTGCAACATGTGCCGAGATGAAATCTGGGCTTTGCTCGAAGGGCCCGTCGATCTGTTCTTTTGCAACGAGGAAGAAGCAAAGAGCCTGACCGGCAGGACCGACCCGATCGAATGTGCTGCTGAGTTGCATCGGCATGCGCAGAACGTCGCGATGACGCTTGGTGCCAACGGGTCCATTCTGATGCACGAAGGAACTGCGATTCCGATTGAGGGCGTCTCGGTCGATGCCGTCGATTCGACCGGTGCAGGTGACATGTATGCGGGTGCGTTGTTGTACGGGATCACGAACGGGATGAGCTGGAAGCAGGCGGGGCATCTGGCATCTCATGCCGCCGCGCGCATCGTCGGACAATTAGGAGCTCGTCTACAGAACCGATTTACGCCGAAAGAGATCGCGGCGCTTATGAAATAGCGCGAGCGGAAGGATGAGTGAGTGGCGGAGATCTTTCCGGCGTGTTGACGGCATTTAGAATCTTGTAAGAGTCCCCAGGGTATGAACAACAACGAATTGAATCGAACAACAGGGTTTCGAATCCGTGTGTCCGGGGGCGTCTGGCGTCTGCGCACGATTACGTTGTTCCTGGTCCTGAGTGCAGGTCTGATCCAGTCAGCGGCAGGGGCTGACACGGGCGACGCAAAGTGGCGTTATACGCTGAAACAACCGACAGGCTGGCTGGATGAATCGTACAGTGATGTCAAACTGAACGATGACCTCAAGTGGCAGGAAGGTCATGGCGGATTCGGAACGACCGACGATGCGACCGGACGGGTCTTCACCGAATGGACTTCATCTGAGATCTGGTTGCGTCAAGTGAAAACTCTCGCGTCGATTCCGCCCGACGCCGCATTGTACGTTCAAGCGCCGGGTGAAACGGAAATCTACATCAACGGAGTTCTGGCTGCAAAAATTGACAGTGCCCTTGAAAAACACGCCGTCATCCGGTTGTCACCCGAATCGATTACGGCGCTGCGCAAAGGAAAGAACATTGTCGCGGTTCATGCAAAAGCCGAAAACGTCGCCCAGCCGCATTGTATCGACGTGCATCTGGTTTCTGCGAACAGCATTCCGACGCTGGTTCCCTTCACCACCTGGGACAGGCTCAAAATCGAGTATCCAAAGTGGCTTACGATCTTCGTCACGTTACTGGTACTCGTCGCGCTCGCGTACGAGAAGCCGGCCGACATGGTGTTTGCAGGTGCGATCGTGTTTCTGTCGCTCTGTGGCGTCATCACGGCTCAGGAAGCCTTCGGCGGATTTGTGAGCCAATCGCTGCTGATGGTTGCGGCATTGTTTCTGGTCACAGCCGGACTGAAAGAAACCGGCATCGTGGATATGATCGGCGCGAGAGTCCTGGGACCCGCCAGAACCGAACTGGCCGGACTGATTATGCTCTCGTTATTCTGCGTTGGCACATCAGCGTTTTTGAATAACACACCAATTGTGGCAATGCTGATTCCCGTGGTGATGTCATGGTGCCGCAGACAACATGTCGCGCCGTCAAAAATGTTGATTCCGTTGTCGTTCATGACAATTCTTGGTGGATGCTGTTCCCGCATCGGCACCAGTACGAATCTGGTTGTCGATGGGCTGATGACAAAATACGGGATGGCAGAAATGGGCTTCTTTGAGATTGCCTCCGCTGGCGTTCCGTGCGCCATCATTGGCCTGATTTACATGCTGACCATTGGTCGCAAACTCCTGCCGGAACGTAAGGAACTGCTGGAACAGCTCGGCGACTCCCGGCGTGAATACCTTGTCGAAATGCTCGTTACTCCTGCTTGTCGACTGATCGGACAAAGCATCGAAGCCGCAGGTTTGCGCCGCCTCCCGGGGTTGTTCCTGATCGAAGTCGATCGGCGCGGTTCGATCATCGCACCGGTGAGTCCCGATACCGTTCTGGAAGCCAACGACCGACTTGTGTTTACGGGAATCGTAGAGACGATCGTCGATCTGAAAAAAATTCCAGGGCTGGAACCAGCCACGGAATCAACAGACCAGTCCGCTCAGGAAGAGCGACGGCGGCGATTGTGCGAAGTGGTCGTCAGCCGGTCGTCACCGCTGGTTGGTCAAACGGTTCGGGAAGCTCAATTTCGATCGCACTACAACGCGGCAATTGTCGCGATTCACAGAAACGGCGCTCGACTTACGACCAAGATCGGGGACGTCAAGCTTGAGTCCGGTGATACGCTGCTCATGCAGACCGGCCCTAATTTTGTCCAGGCGCATCGAAATAATGCCGACTTTTATCTCGTGAGCGACGTGGAAGGATCGCAACCGATGAGCCATGAGCGGTGGGCCGTCGCATTGCTGATTTTTGCGGTGCTGCTGGCAGTGATGTCCTTCGGCAGCGGTGAATTGGCAATGCTGGGAGCATTCATCGCTGGTGGCTTGATGATCGTCACGCGGTGCATGTCTGCGTCCGATGGTCGTCAGGCGATCGATTGGCAGGTTCTGATCGCGATTGGTGCGTCGTTCGGACTTGGCGCGGCGCTTGAGAAATCGGGGGCGGCCATGTACCTGTCGACAAAGCTGGTGGCGCTGACTCAGCCTTATGGACCGTATGCCACTCTGGCGGCAATTTACTTCGTGACGATGGTACTAAATGAACTCATCACCAACAACGGAGCCGCGGTCCTGGCGTTTCCGTTCTGCGTGAAGGCTGCTGCGCTGTCGAACTGCGATGCCAGACCATTCGTGATGGCCGTCGCGCTGGCAGCGTCGTTCGCGTTTGCTTCCCCCGTCGGTTACCAAACGCACATGATGGTGTTTGGTCCCGGAGGATATCGATTTAATGACTTCGTAAAAGTCGGCGTACCTCTGAATCTGCTGCTGTGGGTGTCCTGCGTGATTCTGATTCCAATAATCTGGCCGTTCTGATTGCGGTCGAAAGTGACATGAAGTCGTGACCTGCATGCTTGCACATTGCCGGGACATGCTCGCCAAAACTCACGAACTACAGAATAGGTGTATTCATGAGATCAATTAACGCCTTTGGAGCCATAATCTTTGTGGCGGGATTCGTGGCAATGCTGATTATGTCACGAAGCTACTGGCGTGCGTGGCTCCCAACAAATGCCGGCACCAAAGGGAGCCACCAATTCAGGTCCGTTCTGCATGAACCTCTATTCCGGCGGCCGCTGTCAGACCATTCCGCATAATCAAAGAAATTGACGTTGAACAGCGACACACGAAACCTGAGAAGCATTTTGTCAATTCTCATTTCAGGGATTCAATTTCGCCCGCGCGCGGTGGAAAGTCATTTGACACATATTCCTGAACCAAAGTGACGGCAACACAGGACGAGTCTTGAATTTGGATTCGATGAACGTCAAAAAATGCTGGAATCTGACCATTGAGGGTTCGCTCAATTTGGTGAATTCCTTTGAATTCAAGACCAATATTGTCAACTCTTTGTATCAAGCCTAAGATATGACGTGAAGGAAACTTCTGCAGAGGGATTTCATGCGGCGTCTTTTGTGTTCGATTTTGATCCTCACGATCTTGGCTTTTCAGAGCTTGTGCCCTGTGCATGCGCACGGGGGGATTGGTTTGAAGCACTCGGGGGCTCATGCTGGTCGGCCTCATTTTCATGTGAGTGGTTTCCATCTGCATGCGAAACATGACCACAGTTCGCGACACTGCCATCACCAGACGCCGATAACGCCCGACGTCTTTGGTGAGCCTGTTCCGTGCCATGACGGGGACGCCTTTTATCTTGCCGATTCCGTTAGCGCGGCGATCCATCGTTCAGGCACCGTAGACACCGTAGACACCCTTGATTGGCTGATGAGTGATCTGGCTTCCGGCCTGAATGGTCTGGTTCTGCCTCCCGAAAGTTCAGCTCCTGGCGTCCGGCTTGATTCGCCACGTCAATGGAGCACTGCGCGCGTACCGCTGTTTCTGCGCAGCCTCGCTATCCGCTGTTAAGTCGGGCACTGCGGCAAGCTTCGCCGCACATCTGCCTTCTTTATTCGACGCCGCATTTGCTACACCGTGCGTAACTGTCGATTTCAAATCGCTTCGGCTCCCGGATGTTCCCCATTGATCGATTCGGGATGCAACGACTTTGCTGAGCGATCTGCCGTACCTCACTTCAATCTCACGGTGCCCTCATGCGACTTTCAATAACCCTTCCCATCATTGGCGGCATGATTCTGCTCGGTGCAGCGGCATTTTTGACACGTGATTCGTGGACTGGCTGGCTTAACTCAACGAGTGCTCCACAGGCTGCAGTTGAGCAGCCCACTCCTCCAATTCAAGAGGCGATAACTCTCAAGATGACCGAACAGGCTCGAAAGAACCTTGGTCTGATATCTAAACCCGCCACGCCTCGGGAATATTGGCGCACAATCGAGGTACCAGGCGAGATCGTCGATCGTCCAGGATTCTCTGACCGGGGTGTGACGTCACCAGCTGTAGGTGTCGTCACCGAAGTCAACGCATTTCCTGGTGATACCGTGCAGCCTGGGGATCGACTCTTCAGGCTGAGACTATTCAGCGAATACCTGCAAAACACGCAGTCAGAGCTGTTTAAGGCCACCCGCGAAGTTCAGTTGATTACTGAACAGTATGCCCGGCTCGAAGTTCTCGCCAAATCCGGCGGAGTGCCCGAAGTGAGGCTCATCGAACTGGATAACCAACTGCGGCGACAGAAAGCTCTGATTCAGTCGTATCAACAGGATTTGCTGACACGCGGCCTCAATCCCGAGCAGATCAAGAGTGTTGCGGATGGGACATTCGTTTCTACCATCGACGTTGTTGCTCCTGCTGCCATCGATCATTCCAGGACAGCCAGCGATATTCAGGCGGTAGCCTTTCATACGACCGGTGACCAGATCGAGGAACTTGCCTTCGAGGTTCAGGAACTGAATGTGGAACTTGGACAACAGGTTCAGGCTGGGCAATTGCTATCCACGTTATCCAATCACCATGCCTTGTTTCTCGAAGGACATGCCTTCAAACGTGAAGCCTCATTTCTGGCGAAGGCGGCCGAAAACAAGTGGCCGATTCGGTGCACGTTTGCAGAGGATGACGAGGTTGACTGGCCTGCATTTGATCAGACTCTCGAAATACGGCACCTCGCTAACTCTATCAACTCCGAAACCCGCACATTCAACTTCTTCATTCCACTCCTGAATCAGTCTCGATCGTATGACAAGGACAATCAGACCTTTATCGTCTGGCGGTTCCGACCGGGCCAGCGTGTGCGTCTGCAGGTTCCTGTCGAAAAACTCAAAGACGTCCTGGTTCTGCCTTCCGCAGCAGTTGTCCGGGAGGGGCCGGAGGCTTACGTGTTTCAGCAGAACGGGGATCTCTTCAATCGTCTGCCGGTCCATGTGCTTTATGAAGACAGACTGCAGATTGTGCTGGCCAACGACGGCAGTGTGAAAAAGGGACTGTATCTCGCACAGAGTGCTGCGGCGTCGCTCAATCGCGTGCTGAAGGCCCAGGCTGCCAGTGGCATTCGTGCCGACGTTCACGTTCACGCCGATGGCACGGTGCATGCTGCGCATTAATTGAAGATTGAAGATTGAAGATTGAAGATTGAAGATTGAAGATTGAAGATTTTGTGGTGAGGAGTGGGGCGATGGATGATGTGGCGCTCAAAACACGTACGAAGCAGTTTGCACTGCGAGTGATGAAGCTGGTTGCGGCACTGCCCATAGATTTCGTTGGTAAAGCAATAGGATCGCAGCTAATAAGAAGTGCCACGTCTGTGGGAGCCAACTATCGGGCTGCCTGCCGGGGAAGGTCAAAAGCGGAATTCATTGCGAAGTTGCAGATCGTTGTTGAGGAGGCAGACGAGTGCTGCTATTGGCTCGAACTGATCATTGAGGGCTCTTTGTTGCCCAAGGCAAAAGTGGAGTTACTCCTCGACGAAGCCAATCAGATTACAGCCATCATGGTTACATCCAGAAAATCGGCTCAGAATCGAAGTTAGCGGCTCCAATCTCCAATCGGCAATCTCCAATCGGCAATCTCCAATCGGCAATCAGAAAATGCTCAACTCTGTCATCCGTTTCGCACTCCGCTATCGCATGCTGGTTCTTGTCATCAGCATGGCGCTGATGGTCTATGGCTCGTACCTCGCCACCCAAATGCCGATCGACGTGTTTCCGGACCTTGACCGGCCCAGAGTGATCATCATCACCGAATGTCCGGGGTTGGCGACAGAGGAAGTCGAAACGCTGGTCACTCAGCCCATCGAGATCGCACTGTTGGGAGCAAGTGGCGTCCAGGCTGTCCGCAGCCAATCGACGGCCGGCTTGACGGTGATCTACATCGAATTCGACTGGAACACGGATATCCGCGCGGCTCGGCAGACAGTACAGGAACGGCTGACGACGCTGGGCAGCATTTTGCCCGACGGCATCCTGCCGCAGATGACGCCGCCTGCATCGATCATGGGCCAGATCGTCGTGGCAGGCCTCTACCGTCAACAGGGGCCGACAGGCGGAGACTTGTTTCCCATTGCACAAACTGATCTGATGGCCGAGCTGGTCGTCACGGAGTCTGCGAACAGCGATAGTGATGCCGAAACACGGCAGGTTCTTGTCTGGCGACCGACTGATCGCCATCGAGTCAGCTCATGGAAATCCGTGACCATCGACAAAACCGAATGGCACACGACAGAGCGACAGGACGAAGTGCATGGCACCGAACTGGATCGCGGTGCCGAACGGGATCGCGTGGCCACAATTACGATCGGTGGAAAGCCATTTGAAGTCGATTTCCCATCGGCTGCGTCCCGCCAGATGGCACTGCGAACGACTGCCGACTGGGTTGTCCGTCCGCGTATCCTGAAGGTGACAGGAGTGGCAGAAGCGTTCCTGCTGGGCGGCGACAAGAAGCAGTATCAGGTTCTGATTGATCCGGCGGCGCTGGTTGAATACGACGTCAGTCTCCAGGAAGTTGAGGCAGCTCTGAGGCAAAGCAATATCAACACCAGCGGTGGATTCGCAGTTCAGGGAGAAACAGAACGTTCGATTCGGGTACTTGGCCGGCTCGGCCCGGATGGCTGGCGAGTACTCGAAGATCTCCGCAAGATCCCGGTGAAGAACCATGCCCCTCGTTCGATTCTGCTGGGGCAGGTGGCACAGGTCGTCGAGGGGTCTCAGTTCAAACGCGGCGACGGCAGTGTCAATGGTTACCCTGGCGTGGTGTTTACCGTTGTCAAACAGCCGCACATCGATACTCGCTCGCTCACAGACAGTCTGGCCACGGCGTTCGCAGAGGCTGAATCATCCCTGCCAGCCGATATTGTGGTTAATTCCGAACTGTTTCGACTCAAGAATTTTATTGACCGCGGCATTTTCAATGTGGGCGAAGCATTGGTCATTGGAGCGTTCCTGGTTGTCATCATTCTGTTCCTGTTCCTGCTGAACTTTCGCACGACGTTTATCACTCTCACTGCCATCCCGTTATCGCTGGTCATCACGACGCTGGTCTTTCGGCTATGGGGTCATATCACGGGAACTCATCTCTCCATCAACGTCATGACGCTGGGCGGAATTGCCGTGGCGATGGGGGAACTTGTCGATGACGCCATTGTGGACGTCGAAAATATTTTCCGTCGATTGAAAGAGAATAATCTGCGATTGCCGATTGGTGAATGCCGATTGAGCGACGACGATCCAAATCACCAATCGAAAATCATCAATCGAAAATCGAATCTGGTCGTGGTTTACGAGGCCAGCAAGGAAATTCGCAGCGCCATCGTCTTCGGAACAGCCGTAGTCATTCTTGTGTTTCTGCCGCTGTTCGCATTGTCGGGTGTCGAAGGTCGCCTGTTTGCTCCTCTGGGCGTCGCCTATATTGTTTCGATTCTGGCATCGCTGATTGTTTCACTGACCGTCACTCCGGTGCTGTCGTGGTACCTGCTTCCGCAGTCGAAGGCCACACATTCCGATCACGACGGTGTGTTGCTGCGATTATTCAAATGGGGGGCCGGTTATCTGATTCGCCTGAGCATCTCCCACCCCCTGTCGTTGATGGTGCTGACCTGGCTGATGGTGGCTTACGCCGGATGGGAACTGTCGCAACTTGGACGCAACTTTCTTCCACAGTTCGATGAAGGCAGTGTGCAGATCAATCTGACGTTGCCGCCTGGTTCGTCATTGGATGCCTCCAATCAGGTCTCCGGTGTCATTGACCGCAAACTGCAGCAGATGCAGAAGTCCGACAAGAATCCCGAAGGAGCAATTTTGCATTTCGTGCGACGCACGGGGCGAGCGGAAATGGATGAGCACGCATCGCCTGTCAATACGGGTGAATACATCCTCAGTATGAATCCCGACATTCAGACCCCTCGGGAAGAGATCCTTAAGAAATTTCTCGACGAGTTGAGCGAAGAAGCTCCCGGTGTGGATGTTGAAGTCGAGCAGCCCCTGGCTCACCTGATCAGCCACATGGTCTCCGGTGTTTATGCTCAGATTGCCATCAAGATCCACGGCGACGACCTCGACACGCTGCAGCAGCTTTCAGAGCAGGTGAAGCAGACTCTGCAGTCAGTCCCCGGCCTCACGCCGCCGATTGTGGAACCCATCCGACAAACAGAAGAACTGCACATCCGCCTGCGATCGGATGATTTGGCATTTTACGGAGTGACAAGAGCCTATGTGGCTCAGATTGTGCAGACCGCGTTGCAGGGCGAAGTGGTCTCGCAGGTGTTGGAAGGTCAAAGAAGATTTGACCTTCTGGTACGACTCGAAGAAAGCTATCGCACGGATTACGCCAACATTGGAAGGTTGCGAATTGATGTGCCGGACAATCGAGGACAAATCGAACTGCGGGAACTGGCAGACATCGGGGAAGGTACTGGTGCGAATGCGGTGAATCGCGAGAATGCTCGTCGGCGGATTGTCATCCGCTGCAATACTCAGGATCGGGACCTCGCCAGTGCCGTGGCAGAAATTCAGCAGCGCGTGCAGCGCAACGTGGTGCTGCCTGAAGGTTACTTTGTCGAGTACGGCGGACAGTTTGAAAGTCAGCAAAGTGCGACACGCACGATTGGCGTCCTCGCCGGCATCTCAGTCGTCGGAATGTTCGCCGTGCTGATGATTCTGTTTCCCTCCGTGCGAGTCGTACTGCAGATCCTGAATGCACTGCCAACCGCCTTTATTGGTGGAGTGCTGGCATTAGTGATCACTCAGCAGACGCTGACGGTCGCGAGTCTGGTGGGTTTCATTTCGCTGGGTGGTATCGCGGTTCGCAACGGAATTCTGCTCGTCACGCACTACTTCCACCTGATGCAGGAAGAAGGCGAAGACTTCACCGAACACATGGTTGTCCGCGGCAGTCTTGAACGGTTGGCCCCGGTGCTTATGACCGCTCTGACGGCCGGGATCGGACTTGTGCCACTGGTTCTCGGTGGTCAGGAACCGGGACGCGAGATTCTGTATCCGGTTGCCACTGTCATTCTGGGTGGTCTTGTGACATCGACATTCTGCGAGTTTCTGATTCATCCAGGGCTGTTCTGGAAGTTCAGCGGTCAGGATGCAATGAAACTCGCAAAGATGGGGAGTTCAGCAGATGAACTTGCAGATGCGCACGATTGAGATTTACCTGAGTTGAGTAGTGGTGACGAACGTGTTGTTCGTCGCCCATTGTTAGTTTTGAACTTTGTCAATGTCGCTCACGCCATCTGTGGCAGGAGCATTTCTTTTGTCTGGAGATCGTCGAATGAAGAAGTATCGCAATTTCATGTCAACAGTCGCTGGCCTTGCCACTATCAGTCTTGCTGCAGGCTGTCAGGAACAGCACGCAACAGAAACGGCTGCACAAACGCCAGCCGCAACCGCCGCTGCCGAGCATGGGCATGAGCATGGAGCCGGACCACACGATGGAACACTCGCAGACTGGGGTGGTGGCAAGTACCACGTTGAGTTCACCGTCGATCACGACAAGCAGGAAGCGACGGTTTACGTCCTCGGCAGTGATGAAAAGTCACCGGCACCCATCAAAACCGATAAGATTTCATTGACAATCGGCGATCCCGAACTGATGGCCGAATTGTTGCCGGTGCCACTGGAAGGCGAGTCCGATGGACTCTCATCACGATTTGTCGGCACGCATGAAAAGCTGGGCATCGTGCAGGAATATGCAGGAACGATAACTGCCGAAATTGAAGGTACACCCTATACAGGTGATTTCAAGGAAGAAGCTCACGAACATAAGTAGCGTGAACGCCGGCGGCACATTGTTATCATGGCGTCTCGAATGCGCCAGAATGCGTCCCGGATGCCATTTTTATTTCCAAATTCAGGCTCAGCCAGGTTTCTCGTAACGTGAGATCCGGTTTGAAATGACACCGGGAATTCGTGAGTTGACAGAAGGTTAAGAGTGGAAAGTTCAGAGTTATTTGTGGTCGCATTCATGGTCTTTGTGAATGCCATCTTTGCTGCCTACGAAATCGCACTCGCATCGGTGTCTGTCGCAAGACTCCAGTTTCTGACAGGTTTGCACCGTACTGGTGCCGCGTCAGCTCTGTTCATGAAGGAAGAGATTGAAAAGAGTCTTGCCGTCGTTCAGCTGGGAATCACACTGGTTGGACTCGTTGCCGGAGCAGCGGGTGGGGCCAGTGCGACAGACGACATTGCTCCTTACCTGCAGAAAATGGGACTAAGCGGCGGGGCGGCGAATCTCCTCGCAATTGTTCTTGTCGTTCTTCCGTTGACTGCCGTCACGATTGTTGGAGGCGAACTGGTTCCAAAGCTGTTCGCACTGCGGAACAAGGAGTGGGTCTGCCTGAAACTGTCTCCACCCATGCGGTGGTTTTCACTGAGCGTCTGGCCAATTGTATGGGTTCTCGAAGCTTCAGCCTCCGGTCTCATGGACCTGAGCGAGAAGCTCTGGAAACCACAGCCACATGCTGATGCCAGAACGGAAGTCGCTGAGCTGCAGGAACTCCGGGCCATCGCCAGTCTCGCACGCGCTTCGCGACTGATCGGTGCTCGCGAGGAGAATATCATTCTCGGCGCCGCGCGGCTTGCCAGTCGTCAACTGAAGGAGATTGTGCTCCCGGCAGAGCATATTCGGATGCTGCCCGCCGATGGGACTCTTGCCGACAGCATGGTTGCCGCGCACATGGACATGCACACACGATTCCCGGTCGCCGAGCGGCCAGGCGATCCTCAATCCATCGTGGGGTACGTCACGTTCAAAGACATTGTGGCAATCCTGAAGCTCAGCCCGGATCTGCCATCGCTGCGCGGGATCCTGCGTCAGATTCTCAGTCTGCGGGATAATCTGCCGATCTCTGAAGCCCTGGAGAAACTGCTGCGGGAGCACACTCACATTTCCCTTGTGCGTGATGAGGCGGGAGCCGTCACAGGCATGATCACACTCGAAGACATTGTCGAGGAGATGATTGGCGATATTCAGGACGAGTATGATCTGCTGCCGTCGCATGTTGTTCGCTCCGGCAAGGGTTGGGTGATTGGTGGTGGAATAACACTTCTGCGTCTGCAGGAACTGACCGGCATCGATCTCACTGCTGAGACGCACTCGCATAATCTGAGTGGATGGATGATTGAAAAGATCGGGCATACTCCGGACGGCGGTGAAGTCATTGTCCATGATGCCGTCCGATTCCTCGTGCGGAAGGTCCGCCGTCAGCGAGTGCTGGAAGCCGCTATCAAGGTCGTCGAGACCGATCGTCAGGCATAGAGGATGATCTCAGTGACGGTCATCGAAGTGCAGAAGCTGACGATTGCTTCTTAAAAGCCACGGACTTCGTGAATGATCGTGATTGATCTACCCTGATCGTAAAGTTATTCGAAGATTTCGGGATTGCGGAATGTTGAATGAACTCTGCACAATCCCCTCGAAATCGTTTGCTCACGTTCCGCCACACTGTTCAAAAGGAGTTGTTTCAATGCCATCAGGAATAAGACGTGGTATTTGCGGATTGGTTGTTGCAGCAGCGGGAATTCTTGGATTAACCTCGAGTCGGGTTTCAAGCGATGAGGTTTCTGGCGGACAGGTCGAGCGTATTCCGGTTGAGGTCGAATCCGGTCCAAAAGTCGATGAGGAAGTTCGACTTGAGGATGTCATGGATTCCAAGCTGCTCTACTCCGAAAAAATCCTCACAGGATTGGTGACACACGACTTTGAGTTGATTGCCAAATCAGCCGAATCGATGAAACTCATCGGGTTGCGACATTCTAAGAATCTGAAGAAGACTGAGGACGGTGAGGTCTACGACCACTTCCGAACAGAGTTTGCGCGTCAGGCTTCACGTCTGGAGGAAGAAGCAAAAAAAGAACAACTCGCAGGAGCCGCCTATTTCGCACAGAGCCTGACGGCCACCTGCATCGCTTGCCACGATTACATCCGCGACGAACGGAAGTAGAATTTGACGTTGTCAGATGTCAGATCTCAAAAGGGCAGATCTCAAAAGGGGACATTGTACTTATCGATAAAAGTAGAATGTCCCCGTTTTCGATTCCCCTAAAAAAACCTCCGCGGCCGCGTTGTGTCGAGAGTGGTCGAGATGCCAGGAAGAGCGACGAGACGACAAATGTCGTCGAGGAGTGATGACGCCGCAGATCGGCCGCTATCGACGCAACCCTCCGGGACGCTTGTGTTTGCGTCTCAGGCTGCGTCGTTCGTCATCGACGGGGTGGCCCGTCTCTTCCTCACTTCTTGCCTGAAACGCAAACACAAGCGTCGCGGCTCACGCAGGTTTTGTTAGGGGTTCTTAGAATTCGCCAATGGATTCGCCACCAGAGCGAGTCATCAATGCTTCATAAACGGTCATGTCAACAGTTGGCGAAATGGATCGCACCGAGCCATCCGCCAGCGCAAAAAATAGTCGTCCGGGATGAGCACTATTAAAACCCGGGAAACTTCTGTCGGTTGAGTTCGGCGGCACGAACCCAGTTCCCGTTGTACGCAGATCAGCATCAGTGGACCATGGGATGGCCCCAATCCAAAGTGTAAGATCGACGATATCGATATCGACAACCAGGCTCCCGTCGAAGCCTTTTCCCTGCCGCTGTGTCGGACGTCGTTCTCCAATTATCGCCGTCGTACTCGTGCCGTCCGTGATATCACGCAGTCGCACAGCACTGTTGCGACAGAAGATACCATTACCACCTGCAGGATCCGCCACAATGCTGTTGCTGCCAAAGACTGCCGCATAGTTGGACTTTGCAACTTCAAACAGCTTTGGCGGTGGGGGATGAAAAAAGAAAGCAGAATCGCCCAAGCCTGGAAAAAACTCCGGCTCCTGAACACGCACCGTCGCAGTCTGCGAAAATGGATCTGATGGGCACAGATACGTCGAAACCTGAGTCATCAGGACAGGCTTGTTGTTATTCGATGTGATTGGTTCGGCCATGGAAAGTGCATTGAAAAGTGCCGACTGCTCCAGTTCCGGCAGTATCATCGCTCCCCAGCCCCATCCATGATGGTTCCTCGGTTGTTCAGCTGTCCATCCGGACGGAAACACGTTCATCCGATCATGATAATTGTGCAGCGCCAGAACAATCTGCTTTGTATTGTTTCGGCACTGAGTCGCTCGCGCAGCCTCTCGTGCCGCCTGAACGGCAGGCAGCAGCAACGCGATTAGGATCGCAATGATCGCAATTGCGACCAGCAGCTCGATCAGAGTGAACGCATGGCGAACGGTTCGCATCGCAGCTCCAAATTCAGGGACATGACGCCCACGCAAGTGTCATCGGGCGACTCGGTTGTCATTCATGACTACAGGATACCGACCATCGAGGAGTATTTCCTCTCGGAACTGACACACCATCGCTCGTAATCTTTGAGTCGCTTCTTCAAAAGCAGTGCCGCCTGGTGCGGGAGGTCTCCAAAGCCCAGCGTTTCAGGATGCGCGGCACAGAATTTCGCGATGCCGCCCGTCAAGTCGCTGCCGCCGTCGCTGAGCATCCCTGCCGGCGTGATTCCCGTCTTGTTCCTCAGCGTTTCAAGCTGTTGATGGACGATCTCCTGCGAAGATTTCTCGACCGGAAGCAAGGCAATCACGCGCATATCTTTTAACGTCAGGCACTCACCAACGGCAGGCAGCATCGATAAGCTGAACGAATGACGTGATACACGTTCAAGCGAATCGATCGGCGGTCCCGGCGGAATGATCAATGCTGGCTGCGTTGCCGGTTGTAAGCTCGACGGTGGCTCATTGATGGACGAGCCTGGCGGAACCGTGATCGTCAAGCTGGGCTGTGGTTCACTTTTCTTGGGGCGACGGAGCCTGATTGATCAAAGCGGTTAAACGCTCGACCTCGGCCTGCATCGCGACGAGTTCCTGCCGCGAAACCTCGGCCCTGGCTTTCCACTTGTCTCGACTCTCGGAGACATCCGCAACCCGCACCTTCACTCGATTCAACTCGACCTTGGCTGCTCGATACTTCGCCTTGAGTTGCTCGCGACTCATCAACAACCATCGAGCCAACATTCCTATTGCGTCACATGACAGAAAAACGGCGTCATACACGAACCTCAAATAACCGTGTCAACTGAAGATTTTCAACTGGCCAGGATTGGCCCTGCTCCGCAATCGTTTAGAGTTTTGTTTTCGTGAGAAGTTGCTCGCACAGCGACAGCGTCCGCCGACGGAGCGGCGGACCAACGTAGGCGAGCCGCTCCGTCGGCTCGCAATCGTTCCCCGCCTGGGCGATCCGTGGTGTGACACAGTTTTGACAGAAGTGTGACGTTGCCCCGACTTCCAGTGCATCGATTTCGCATAACATGTCTACTACTTCAACTTTTGCTGAGCAGTAACAGCCGGGAAATCCAGCGTGCCACCGGCTGTGGCAAGTCTCTTCGAGGCAAGTGCTGAGAAGATGGAATTGACACAGCTAGAATCAAGCAATCGGACGTGAATCCGATAAAAGGGCGACGATGCGAAGCTGTAAAGAGTTATTGATTGCCAGCAACCAATATGCTGGTGAACAGCGTTTGAAGAGTTGGTGGCATCTCGTATCGACACTGGGGTTGGCGGCAACGCTGCTCACGATTGCCTGTCTGGAATTGCCACTGGCGGTGTGTATCGCAAGCAGTTTATTGGCCAGTCTTGTGCTGGTGCGGCTGTTCATCATCTCTCATGATGACATGCATGGTGCGATTCTCAGTGACTCGCGCATCGCGGGTGGAATTCTGCGTGTTTACGGACTTTTGGTGCTCAGTCCTCGGCAGAAAATGAGAACCTTTTTCCTGCTGTTCGCATCGGTGATTTCTGCGACGATTCTGGCAGCACCGCCGGAACCTCTGCCATACTCCGTGGGTGTGGCTGCAGTGGACATCACGCCGACCTATTCCATCCGTCTGAATGGTTTTGGTGGTCGGACGCAGGAATCGGCAGGAGTTCGTCAACAGATCCGGGCCAAGGCTCTCGCGATCGAAACGAGTACACGTGATACGGTCATTGTCATCACGGTCGATACGCTGGGCATCCCGGACGACATGACGGAACGGCTGGCGGAAAAGCTGAAGTCAAAGGGCATCGATCGCAGTCGCGTGGCGATCTGCGCGTCCCATACTCACAGCGGACCCATGATTCGAAACTGCGCGAATACGCTGTTTGGCCAGCCGATTGCCGATGACCAGTGGCAGACGATTTTGAAGTACACTGACGAACTCGACGCGAAGCTGGAAGAGGTCGCGGTCGCGGCTCTGGCGGCCAGGAAGCCAGCTCGATTGTCGTGGGGAATCGGCAAAGTCACATTCGCGATGAATCGCCGCACGCACGGCGGCCCGGTGGATCACGATCTGCCGCTGCTGGCTGTGCATGATCCCGATGGCCGACTGCGAGCGGTCTTCACGAACTATGCCTGCCATTGTGTGACGCTCAGTGACGACATGATCAGCGGCGACTGGGCCGGATACGCCATGGATCATATTCAGCGCCGCAATCCCGGATGCGAGGCTTTGATCTCCATCGGATGCGGAGCGGATTCGAATCCTCGCGGCGGAGTTCTTGGTTCGCGTGCGGACGCGGCTGACAGTCTCGGCCAGGAACTTGCGGAAGAGGTGCAGCGTCTGCTTTCGACAAAACTTCGACCCTTGACAAAGGCTCCGGAGTCCCTGATTGAACGAGTGACCCTGAAGCTCGCACCGTTGCCGACTCGGGAAGAATGGGAAGAGCGAGCGAAACAGCAAAACGCGATCGGGCATCATGCGCGAACGCAACTGGCTCGACTGGATCGCAGCGAAGCCCTCATGACGGAGATCAGTTATCCGATTCAGAGCATTTCGTTTGGTGACGAACTGGCATGGGTCTTCCTTCCGGGAGAAGTCGTTGTCGATTACGCCTTGGGCTTGAAGCGCGAACTGGACGGTGGTCGGTTGTGGTTGAATGCCTACTCCAATGCGTGTCCCGGCTATGTTCCGTCGGAACGCATCCTTGGTGAAGGCGGCTACGAAGGCGGCGCGGCGATGGTCTATTACGACATTCCCGGGCCGTACGCAACGGGTGTTGAGCAAACGATTGTTGACAGCGTGGAAAAGCAGCTCAAGGCGAGAATCCCGGCTGCTGTGGACACGGCGAAGACCAACGGAGTGGCACCACTCGTACCCTCCGATGCCGTTCTGTCGCTGCGAACGAAGCCGGGGTTTCGAGCAGAACTTGTGGCGTCTGAGCCGCTGATTGAAAGTCCCGTCGCGATTGCTTTCGGGACCGATGGACGGCTGTGGGTGGCAGAAATGAGTGACTATCCTCAGGGAAAAGCGGAAAGCGGAAAGCCGAAAGCGGAAGATGGTGGGCAGATACGGTGTGTGTACGATGACAACAGTGATGGTGACTATGATCGGTCGGAAGTTTTTCTGACGGGCATTCCGTTCCCGACAGGAGTCACGGTTTGGCGAAACGGTGTGCTTGTTTGTGCGGCACCCGACATTCTCTATGCGGAAGACACGAACGGTGATGGCAAGGCCGATGACGTGCGGAAGCTGTTCACGGGCTTTGCAACTCATAATTACCAGGCCCGAGTCAACAGTCTGGAATATGGCCTTGACGACTGGGTCTATGGTTCGTGTGGTTTGTTTGGTGGTGAAATCACAAGCGTGCAGACTGGTGAAGTGATCGCTCTGAGCCAGCGGGATTTTCGCTTCAATCCGGATACAGGAGTACTCGAGCCTGCTACGGGAGCGACTCAGCAGGGGCGGGTTCGCAATGACTGGGGCGATTGGTTCGGCTGCAACAACGGAACGATGCTGATGCACTATCCTCTCGCAGATCAATACCTGCGTCGCAATCCCTATCTGGCCCCGTCGCAGACGGTCATGGGAATTGCAGCGGGGCCGGATCCGGGGAGATTGTTTTCGATTTCCAGTCAGGTGTTGTTCATGTTGTCAGGGCCTCCGAACCGACCGACGGCAGCCTGTGGCCTTGGAATCTATCGAGACAATTTGCTGGGTGCCGAGTATGCGGGCAATGCTTTTACCTGCGAACCGGTCAACAATCTTGTGCATCGGCAAATTCTGACACCCGGCGGAGTGACGTTCACGAGTCGCCGCGATCACGATGAACTGGACCGCGAGTTCCTGGCTTCGACAGATCCGTGGTTTCGTCCAGTGCAGGCGCGCACGGGGCCGGACGGTGCGCTGTGGGTCGTCGATATGTACCGCTACGTCATTGAGCATCCGATCTGGATTCCGCCCGACACGCTGGCCACGCTGGATCCTCGTGCCGGAGCCACGATGGGCCGAATCTATCGAGTCGTGCCGAACGACGATGCGGTTCGCAGAGTGCCGCGTCTCGATCAGTTGCGCGGTCGTGAATTGGTCGCGGCGATGGATTCGCCCAATGGAACTCAGCGCGACCTTGTCCAGCAACTGATTCAGTGGTGGCAGAACGACAAAGACACGATTCCAGCGTTGAGACAGTTGTGTGTGGACTCGGTGCGTCCTGAAGTGCGAGTCCAGGCATTATCGACCTGGGCGAATCTGGAACCGCCGGCCGCTGATGTCATGTTGAGAATGCTGACGGACGCTGATCCGCATGTTCGCAGTCATGCAGTCCGAGTCGCCGAGTCGCAGTTAAACGCTTCCGTGGAACTGACTGCTGCTGTCGTGAAACTCGCCGACGATGGCGACGCCTTTCTGCGAATGCAGGTGGCCTACTCCGCCGGATTTCTGAAACCGGCAGACTCCGCAGTGGTTCTTGCTAAGATCATGGCAAAGGATGGTCGTAATACGCATCTGAAATCCGCCGTGGAAAGTTCACTGACATCGGCCAACGTGGTGCGGGTTCTGAATGAACTCAGGGCTCAGCCCGACAGCGACGATGCGGCAGACCGGCTGCTCGTCAGCGCGGCGACGCTGGCAGATGCTGGTTCGTTTGAGACGATTCTCAACGAGCTGTCAAACCGAGTTTCAGAGTCAGCGGCAGACGGAGATTTCAACCATCTGGCTGAATTCGTCGATGCATGGAGTCGCCGCTCGCCGCCGGATGTGGCCCCCGGTGACAATGATCTTCACGCCGCGTGGAAGCCAGCGATTGATGCTGCAGTGCACGTCGTCGAAAACGATGAATCGCAAATCACGATTCGGATGGCGGCTGTCAGGCTGTTGGCTCTGGCACCGTTCCTGGGTGATCCTCATTCCGAATCGCTGGCCGCGCTGCTGACGCCGCGCACGCAGCCGGAACTGCAGTCCGCCGCAATTCAGGCATTGCAGAGAGACAACAGACCCGAGGTCGCTGACGTGGTGCTCACGGATTGGGCGTCGCGTGAACCTCGGCTGCGAAAAACAGGCATTGCCTTGCTGCTGTCGCGGCCTGCCTGGAGTGAGCGACTTCTGGCGGCGATTGAAGCAGGAACTGTCGCTGCGGGAGAACTTGACCTGCCGCAGCAACAGGCATTGCTGGAAAACACCGACGAGGCGATCCGGATCGCCGCAGCGAAGAGCTTCAAACCACGAACGTCCGCCGGACGGCAGGAGGCGATTGATCGCTTCACGGCGGCTTTGCACGAGGGTGGCGATCCCGGCAAGGGGCGGCAGGTGTTCCAGAAACATTGCTCAAATTGTCATCGATTGCAGGATTCAGGACATGTGGTCGGTCCGGATATCGCGACCTATGGCAGCAAGCCGGTGCAGTCACTTCTGATCGCCATGCTGGATCCGAATCAAGCAGTGGATCCTCGCTATCAGTCCTATGTCGCGGTGCTGAGGGATGGCCGCAGTGTCACGGGGCTGATTGCGGAAGAGACGGCTTCCGGACTCACTTTGCTGGCCGCCGAAGGCAAGCGTGAGAGCGTGCTGCGTTCTGAAATCGACGAAATTCGCAGTACCGGAAAGTCGCTGATGCCCGAAGGCTTCGAGCAAAACGCGACGACGGAAGACATGAATCATCTCTGGGCCTATTTCCGCACGCTGCGTGTGCCGCCCAAGACTCTGGAAGGCAATCAACCTGCGATCGTGGAAGTCCCGGCACAGGGCAACGTCGCGCTGCTGGCGTCACAGGCCGAAATCTATGGAGGCGATGTGACCTTTGAGTTGGCGTTTCAGAATGTCGGATATTGGCACGGGAAAGACGACATGGTTCGCTGGCAGGTCAGATCTCCGATCGTTCGAAAAATGGATGTCTGGGCCGAATGGGCCTGCGACGCGAACGCAGCCGGCAATTCGTATGTGATCGAAGGCGCTGAACCTGTATTGAAAGGCCACGTTGGTTCGACCGGCGCCTGGAGTCGCTATCAGCTTCAGCATCTGGGAACAGTGACGATTCGCGAAGGGGAATCCGACATCGTAGTTCGGCCAGAGGGCAATCTTCGTTCGGCGCTGGCCGATTTGCGAGCGCTGCATCTGGTTCAACTGGATGGAGTCCCGCTGGCGGCGGGAATGGTGGAGGAATCAAATTCGGTTTCGACTTCTTTGAAGACTGTAGCCGACATCGCCGCGTTTTTGATTGATGAGCTTCAACCGCCTGCCGAACGGGAAGCGATTATCAATGCCAATCTGGACCAGGCGGCAACGATCATTCCGCTCATGGTTCAGGGCTTGCCCGAAGACCATGGCAGCACGGAAGAATATCGCCGAATTCCCTGGATCTGGCGGTTGGCCGTTGCCGTTGGAAAACACGGAGATGCGAGGCAGATCCACAGCGTCCTCGCTGTTTCATTGCCGCAGGCAGACCAGCTGCTGGAACACTGGCAGGCCGTTGTCATCGGCGGCGGATTGATTAATGGCATCAGTCTGTCTGGAAAATGGCCTCAGGAAGAACTCTCTGCGTTAATGAAAGATGATGCAGCACTGCAAACCGCCTGGCATCGGTCGCTCCATTTATCAACGAAAATGGCCGACGACGAAACCGTTCCAGCAGGAACGCGCTACGACGCTCTTCGCGTTGTCGCAATGCTCGGCTGGAACACGAACAGGAAGCAGTTGGAACGTTACCTGCAGAAAGGCGTCAATGACGAACTGCAGATGGGAGCGATCAGCGGCCTGTCGGACGTTCACGAGGCTGCGGTCTCTTCGATCCTGATCAAAGAATTCTCAAACTTCTCTGACGCAAATCAACAATTGGCTCTCGACGCATTGCTGCGTTCTGACGACCGTTGTCTCGCGCTGCTCACCGCCCTCGCAGAAGACCGCCTGCCCGCAAAACTCCAGCAACATGACAAGGTGAAAGCCCTTCGCACGCATGCGTCTGAGTCGGTGCGATCCCTCGCAACGAGGATGCAGACGCCAAAGTAAAATACTTGGCGAATTGCAGGGATTCACGGGTTTTTGGCTTCAAGGCCGATTCGGTTTGGAATAAACTCGAACCGTGATCGGCAACCGGCTGCGCTGAAAACGGCACTGAATCCGGAGGAAGTCCTCGAAGAGACACCTGTTCACTGATAGGCAAATTCAAGCCGTTTCTTAAGGTGCTGCTGAGTGAGTAGATCTGCGCCGTACATCCTTCCACGAGCAACGTGTCCGCACTGTTGGCACGTTTTCCCACTGGAGGAAACGCTGTGGGTATCGGCACATCCCGCTTTGAACGGCGATGCGAGGTTGGGTCCCGAATGCCAGCGCCGGTTTCTGCCTACGCGGTTCGACGCCGCCGGAAATGCGCTGGACAGCCACGGTTCCATGTGCAGTGATCTGGCCTGTCCGAAATGTCATCTCGTCGTTCCCCGGGCAATGTTTGAGATGCGCAGTTTGTTCTATTCGATTCTGGGATCACCTGGTTCCGGAAAATCGCATCTGATTGCCACGACCACCTGGACTCTGCGACAGACGCTGGGAAGAGATTTTCAACTGAGTTTTTCGGATGCCGACCCGGAGTCAAATCGTGCGCTGAACCAGTCGGAAGCACGCCTGTTCTTCAATGAATTCCCGAACGAACTGACGACTCTGCCAAAGACGGAGAAAGAAGGAGAGCTGTACAATCCTGTACGATTCGGCGACCAGACATTCTGGTATCCCAGGCCGTTCGTGTTCTCGGTGCAGCCATTACCGAGTCATCCGCGGGCGAAAAACGTAGCCGAAATGTCCCGAGCCATTTGTCTGTACGATAATGCCGGTGAACATTTTCTGCCGGGGGGGCGTTCGTCGATCAGCCCTGCAACGCAGCACCTGACCGTTTCAAGCGGGTTGATATTTCTGTTTGACCCGACGCAACATGTACGATTCCGCGAAGCGTGCACAGGAAAAACCACAGATCCGCAGATGAGTACCGCCGGATTGAGTTTCCGACAGGATCAGGTCATGCTGGAAGCTGCCAACCGGATTCGCACTCAAGCGAGCCTGAGTCAGAACGAAAAGTATAAACGCCCGGTGGTCGTGGCCATCACCAAACTTGATGCCTGGCGCAGTTTGCTGGACGAAAGTTTCGAGCGGCGAGCGGCGGCATTTGGAGATGTTCTGTTGCAGCGACCAGGCAGGGGCGGCGAATCCACAGAAACCGTTCTCAACCATCGTCGCATCATGCAAATTTCTCTCGATTTGCGTGAGATGATGTTACGGTACGCGCCGGAGTTTGTGAACGCTGCCGAAGGCTTTGCTGAAGACGTTACGTATATACCTGTTTCCGCTTTGGGGCATTCGCCCACACGGGAACCCGAGACCGGGAGATTCGGAGTTCGCCCAGGGAGCATCGCACCGCAGTGGGCAGAACTTCCCTTGTTGTATCTTTTGTCGCTGACAAGTGGTGGTTTGATTCCCCGACCAACAGAGAAGCAGCAGGCAACCAGTCCATCGGGAGTGAGACGTACGTGAGCTTTGAAATCGTCTACACATCAAGTCAGCGGGGACTGAATGCAGGAGCCAGGGGATTCTGCACAGTGGCAGCGACGACTGGCATTCCGCGCCTGTTACAGGAAAAACTGGAATCTCTCAGCGGATACCAGCACCAGCATACACCTGGGTCGAAAAAGAATGCCGTGAATTTCTGCTGTCAGGCTGTGCGGGTGCAGCAGGAAACCTGGATTGTGCTTTCGCGCGTGGCCGACGCCGGGACGGATTTTTCCGGTCGCAGCAATAAGATTGCCCACCATCTCGCATTGTCGTTAAGCGAAGTGCGTTCGACCAACTGCCCCCCGACCGCACTCCTGGCAGACGAGAATTTCTGGTACACCAAATGGACTCGCGAACCGGAATGGCTGCCTGTCGATCGCATGCCGACACCCGTTCTTTCTGGCGGAATTCCCTGCAACAACTGGAAGAAAACGTTCGGAGACGCTGGCTGGGCCGGGATTGTGGCGCGATCAGTGGAGAACGATTTTGAATCCGTATTTGCGATTGTGCCGGAAGGCTGCAACGCGCTTGGACTGGTCAACGAATCATTGCAGCAGCTTCCCTCGAAGATGCACTGGAAAGTCAGTTTCAGCACATATTTTACCCGTTCATCCGGAGCGGACTGTCATTGGCGCTTTCTTCGGGACGGAATGGAAGAAGCAACAAAGGTTCGAAACTCTCCGGTCGGTGTCGTGATTGATTCGAACTCTCGGATTGATCCACAGGACGAGGACAGCTATGTCATCGCCGCTCGCTCAGGAAAGTCCCGAGTTGCTCGAAAACCTGCACCGACCGAGCAGTCCGAAAAGGAAGGTTCGTTCGATCGTCGCCCGGTGACGCAGAGCCAACTCCGTCGGCGCGAAGCTGGCGCTCGAGCGCGGCAGGCGCGTCTGGCTCCGAGAGTGCGTCCCGAACGACAGTTTGAACGTGAGGTAGATCCGCAGCCGCAGTCTGCCCAGCCCACTGGCAACAGGTTCCGCGTGTGGTGGATTTCTGCCGGAGTGCTGGGTGTGCTGTTGCTGACCATTTTTGTTGTCTGGTTGATCGCTTACAAGTGATCAGCCTGTTCAGGAATTGAATTCAGAATCGACTTGACCAGAAAACCATGGCCGACCTATACGAATTGATCGAACGCATGCAGGTCACGCTGGCCAGTTCCAGCAATCCGGCGAAAGAACAACTGCGCGAACTGCATGGCGAATTGACGGACCAGATCCGACGCACAAACAAGCGGCTCAGGGAGTGTGACTCTCTGATGGCGAAAGGGCTGCGCACGGAAGCCATTCAGCTCGCCGAACAGGAACCTCCCTTGCTGGACGTGGTGGCAATTCTGGATTTCCCCGAGTTGCCTGAATGGAACGATTTCGTTGCAGAACTTGGCCTGTCCGTAGCTCCGGAACTTCAGATCGAAATCGCCGCCGATCTCAATCGAGCCTATTCCGATGATGGTCCGCTCAAGGTTCACTTGAAGAAATTCCGAATTTCCTCGCTGTCGCGTGCGCCGTTGAAAACGCGGATCGCCCAACTGCGAAAAATCGCCGAAGTGGACTCGGGAAACCCGATTTGGGAATCTGATCTGAGAACATACGAAGAAGTGCGACATCGACAGATCATGGATCAGTTTCAGATCGCCAGCAGAAATCAGAACTTCGGAGAACTGCGTGAAATTGCGAAGGAACTGCATGGGAAATGGCTTTCACCGCCACAGAAGAAATTCATCCAGCGGGTCGATCAGGAGGTCAAATCGCTCCAGCTGAAGGCGGCGCGAAAACGACTGGCACAATTAGTCGATGATCTGCTGGATGCCCATCATGACAAAGACCACACGTCGGCCGCAGAACTCCAGGATGAATGGGACAAGTTGATAAAACTCTGCGGAGCATCCGACGACGTCCGTGAGTTGCAGAAGCAGGTCCGGCCCGTTCTCAACTGGCTGTCGGAACAGAAGAAACGATCGGACGACGAGTCCAAATTCGAGAATGCTGTGGAACGCCTGCAACGATCGATCGACAGCGGACATGATCTCCTGGAACTCAAACGTCGATTCGCCATCGCCGCCGGATTTGTCGGTTTTGAACTCCCCGAAGACGTCCAGGATGCCTACAAATCTGCCGAATCAAATCACGAGCGAAGACGGAAGATGCGGTTGATCATCATTGCTTCGTCCGTCGCCGCCGTGACTGTGATCACAGCAATTGTGTTTGTGGTTTGGAAGCTTATGAATTAGGGGAATTTAGTGGGGTCAAACCCCTTCATGACGATGCGGCATTTTCGTTTAACGGCGAGCCGCAGGCGCAGGCGAAACCTTGTAGCGACGCCTGCGGCTTGCCGTTAAACGATGAAAACGACAGCCCTCGAGAGTCGGGAGTCTGGCCCAGGCAATTCAATTTTGAACGACAGGGACATTCAGCATGAACGGACGATATTTCATTCGTGTGCGTGGACGGAAGCATGGCCCGCTGACTGCGGAACAATTGCATTCACTGGCCCGTCGCGGGCGATTCGCTCGTCACTACGAAGTGTCAACCGACGGGAAATCCTGGCGGCAGGCGTCAGAATTCCCTGAGTTATTCGCGCGGGCTTCGGATGAAGATGATGCAGTTGGTGATGATGGCTGGGACGGCGAATCCGACATGGGGGAAGCGGCCAATAATCCACCGCCGCAACCGGAAAAACGGCGCCGGCCTGCGTCGCGGTCGACGAACAACGACGATGATGACCTGATACCGCCCCCAGCCGTTGACTTCGATGATTTATACTCCGCAGATCCGGATCGAACCAGCAGACGCCGACCCGGGAGGGGACGTCCCTCTGCGGCTGCTCCGCGTCAGTCCATCCCGTTGGCTGATGATCCGGAGGACGACTTCGATGCGGATGAAATGGCACCGCCACAGAACGCCTCACCGCGCCGTCGATCTTCGTCCCCGGAGCAAAGGCCAACACTGCCTGTCGAAGACATCGATATTCCGCTCTGGGAACCCCTGGAGGAAACACCGCGTGCCTCAAGGCAACGGCTGAAGCAACAGCAGAAACCAGCCAAATCGCCGCCGCCGCAAAAAAAAAACTCAGACAAATCTGACGAAGAACCGGAATCCGAAGAGCCAGCCGCGGCAAAAAAAGGTGGCGGTTTCTTCGGGTTCTTTCGAGGGAAATCGTCCGCTGAGGACGAATTGCCTGGATATCTGCGAGAACTGAACGAACGTTCGGATCGACTCCCTAAACAAAGTTTCGGGCTCGACAAGATCATGCTGATCGGTTCACGGGGTCAGGAATTGCCGGTCGTTGGTCATGCCGATTCGGGTGACGGAATTCAAACGCTGGGGTTGCTCGTGATGATCGCTTATCAAACGCGGTCAACGGACATTCACTTCGAGCCGAAAGAGGACAGCTACGAAGCCCGCATGCGCGTCGATGGCATGCTGATTCCCATCGTGCAGATTCCGCGCGACGTGGGTAGCCGGGTTGCCGGAGTGATCAAGGTGCTGTGTGCGATCGACTTTGCCGGGCAGCTTGGAATTCAGGAAGGCAGTTTCTCAGCGACGGCTCCCGGAAGGCGCAGCGATTTCCGCATCAGTTTTACGCCATCCGTTCATGGACAGAAACTGGCCATCCGCATCCTTGATGTCGCGAACTCGCCGCAATCACTGGAGTCTCTCGGGGCACCGAAATCGCTGATTACTCGCCTGCAGCATGTGATGGGCCAGAATGCCGGAATGATTCTTGTCTGCGGGCCGACCGGCTCCGGAAAATCCACCACGCTGTATTCATTGATTCGCAGCATCGACTGCAAGTCGCGGAATGTGATGACGATTGAAGATCCCGTCGAGTATCGTATTGAGGGAGTGACGCAGAGTTCGGTTGACGCTGGCAGAGGAAAGAATTTCTCTGACCTCCTCCGCGCTCTGCTGCGACAGGATCCCGATGTACTGCTGCTCGGCGAAATCCGTGATGCGGAATCCGCCAGGATCTCCATGCAGGCCACAATGACCGGACATCTTGTCCTCTCCACGGTTCACGCACAGGACACGATCAACACCGTGTTTCGACTGCTCGATCTGGGTGCCGACGCGAACCTCGTCGCGTCCTCATTAAACATGGTTCTGGCACAGCGTCTGGTGCGGGTGCTCTGTACACACTGCCGCAAACGCCGACCGCCCGATGCCGACGAGAAGCGGCGCATGGGGGCGCTGGCACGCGATTTCATCTACGAGGCCACCGGCTGCGCACGCTGTCTCGGGACCGGTTATTTCGGGCGCAGGGCGTTGTTTGAACTGTTGGAGACGAATGATCGCCTGAAAGATGTCATGCTGAAAAAGCCCACGCTGCTGGCATTGAAAGCCGCCGTCAAAGGGCCGGGATTTGTCACTCTGCGAGCCGATGGATATCGCCTGATTGCACAGGGTGTGACTACGTCTTCGGAGGTCGATCGTGTGATCGGACTCGACCGGTGACTGGACAATCCGCGGCTTGTGCTCTGTCAAACCATCAACTTCGGGTTGGTATGACCATTAGCCGTAAATCTGTGTTCATCCGCGTCCATCTGTGGTTTAAACCGCCATTCTCAAAATGTCGTGAACGTTACAAATCAACAGACCGCCAGCGGGCCGCGATTGTTCAATTTGAAATTTGAAATTTGAAATACAAATCGCGGGGCGTTGCCCACGCGGTTAAGCGATTGTGCTGGGCTGTTAAAAATCTGGGGTTGTTGCCCGGTTTTCAAGATGCAGGATTTGAGCGGCCCGTGTTACCAGCGGGGATTCTATAATGCATCGGCTTTGCATATTGTGGCTTTCCACCCTGGCTCGTCCAGGTGGAAGCCAAATTTGGAAACCAGATCGGGGCGCGATTCCCATCACGCCGCTTTCCACTCTGGCTTGCCCAGGTGGAAGCGAATCTGGCTGCCG
>CAMAVB010000082.1 GCA_945861465.1 Candidatus Kuenenia stuttgartensis | reverse complement strand
GGGATGGATTCGGCGCTTCACTTTATCACTCCTGAAGCAACACCCCGGCAAAGAAAGCCTCGCCATGAAACGCCAACTCTGCGGTTGGAATGATGACTTCCTGATGCAAGTCCTTGGTATCAATGCTATTTAGTGTGCGCTGGCCTTGGCGAGCGGCCGTGCGTCAGCCCTCCGTGTACTCTTCATTTCTCTTCGGCAAACGTAATATTTCCCGGCTTCACGTCCGCCAGATAAATCCCCATCCTGGCGAAATGAGCCATGATGTTCTGAACGATCTTCCATCGTTCCTCACCGAACTGTTCCAGCTTTTCCGCCTGCCATTCTTCCATCACGTCATCCGGATAATCGGTGCGCCGGTCGAGGTAGGCACCGGCAAAGTCCAATACAAACGGAGGTGCGACGATTTCCATCTCGATGCACAAGAGAGCGTCGTCGTACGCCAGCAACCGAGGAATAGTGAATCCAAATATCTCTTCGACGTTGAATTCTCCGAGCCGAAGGTAGACATCGCGTTCGCGCTGATACAGTTGCCGAATCCAAATCCCTTTATTGCAGATCCGATCGTTGTGCCAAGCACGATTCCGTCATATCCCCAGCCAAATCGTAGCGCCGGGTTCAAGCTCCGCTGCTTCAACAACGAATACTTCTCGACCCGGTCTGCCGCTTGTTGTTGCCATTCAAGCATCTATTTTGATATCCTATTCGTAAACCACAGCCGCACGGCCCCCATAGAATTCATGGGCGTTAATCGAAGGAAATTGCATGTCAAGAACACAAAATGGTTCGTATTCCGCCGATGTTGAGCTGTCATTGCGAATTGGTCGAACCGTGTTTCCATTGCATAAAGTCAGTCCCACAAGGGCCGTAATGCGTAATCCGGTAGATTTAGAAGTTGGACCGGCAGAGCTAGTCGTTTCTGTGGATGGGAATGACCACGTCTCCAAAGTCCGATTGCCGCTCGGCGCAAGCGTAGACTCTGCGTTTGTTCAAATCGAGCGAGAATAGCAGCACGAAAATGGGGCCGGGCATTGCCGCCCGGAATACTGCGACGTTGAGGCGACTATTCCCGACAATCACTATGCTTCAATGGGGCCAGCAAACAGTTTTTGCTGGATTTTGATTGTCTGGTTCGAAGGTGGAATTGCCTGGGCATACTTGTCGCAGCCAAGCGTACGGTACTCGTCTTCGCGTCAATGTCAACAGTTTATAGTGATTGAAGGAAAGAGTGCGAGAAGACCAGTTTGTTTTGGAATGCGCGCAACTTTCTCCCGCCGTGTACGTTATCCTTGCGTGAGCGGCATTTTGAAGAAAGGCATCCGATGCGACCTGATGATGTTTGGCAGTCTGTGATGGAAGTTACCGAACCGCATGAACAGCAAATGCGAAGTTTTATGCGAAAGAAAGGGATCCAGGGTACTCTCGATCAAGACGAACTGCTTTCCGATTTGAGAGTTCGACTCGTGAGACACTTGCGAGGCAGAGTTTCGTCGGGCGAGACGATTGAGACGACAGACCTCCTGACCGGCGGTCTTGTTTGGGTCGCATTCCAGAATCAATTGAAAGACAGTTTCCGCCAGCGTCGCCGCGCCATCAATCATCTGCCTCTGGATCTTTCGGCCACAAACTCGATCGATAACGACTTCGATCTGGAGTCAACGATCAGCTCGGCGATTCAAAGCCTGTCGGAAAGCGATGCACGATTGGTGCGGCACGTGTTCTTTGAGCAGCACTCGCAGGCTGATTTCTGTCAGCAGCTTGGAATATCACCCGGAACCATTTCGCGCCGCCTGCAACGAATCCTTCAGTCACTAAGCCATTCGCCAGAGTTGCGATCACTAATCGAAGTTTGAACGACATCACTTTAATAGCGGGGTAACGGCGAATGAACACTATAACTCTACGCGACACATGGCTCATGTTTCAACGCGAACACCGGTGCTCGGTTGATCGAATGCTCTGCAAGCCGGAATATCGCAACGCATTTCTGCAGTCCGCGAGGTAGGCGGCCGGAATCGACGACGAAGAAACTTTACTCTGGGGCATCGTCAGTCTGCGGAAAAACAAATCGCTACCGGCCGTGATGAAGTGATTCCATCTGCACCTCCGCTTCAAAGTGGGCGTTTACCCAAAGGTGCATCGCAGCAAATCTTTTTTCCTGCACTCTGACATGATTTGTCATAGCGCGCACCTATCGTGCAAGGCGTGCACGCAAAGTCGATTTGACTCGAACGGCTTACGTCGGTACGGGGATACAACCTGCCAGCAACGTGGGCCGTCTGGTCAACCGCCCGAGTTCAGTTGTTATTCCCCTAAATCTCGTAACACTACAAGAGCCCCATCCACAGCCAGTATTCAATCTTTGCTGAGCGATTCACAATGACGTTTGCCTCCGATTTTGAAAAACTGACTGGGTATCCGCCGTTCCCGTGGCAAGAAACTCTGTATCAACGATTCATCGGCGAGAAGCCCGGCGGGATCCCAGCATCGTGCAATCTGCCCACAGGACTTGGGAAGACATCGGTCGTGGCCGTGTGGCTGATCGCACTGGCGAATCATCCAGACCGAATTCCGCGACGCCTTGTTTACGTGGTCAATCGCAGGACCGTGGTCGATCAAACGACGACCGAGGTTCAGAATTATCGCAAGGCCCTCGCATCGGAGCCTGCTCTGAAAGGCATCTGCGAAGCACTTGCCCAGTTGTGTGCCTTGCCTCTCAGCGACGACGAGTCTTCCTCACCGCTGGCACTCAGCACACTTCGTGGTGAATTCGCAGACAATCGAGAATGGTCCGCCGATCCGGCTCGCCCGGCGGTCATCGTGGGCACGGTGGACATGATCGGCAGTCGTTTGCTTTTCAGCGGCTACGGCGTCGGCTTCAAGGGCAAGCCGCTTCATGCGGGATTCCTCGGTCAGGACGTCTTGCTCGTTCACGATGAAGCGCACCTGGAACCTGCATTTCAGAGGTTGATCGAATCGATTGAAAAGGAGCAAAGTGACCACGAAGCGCGGGTTCTGTGGCCAAAACTTCGCGTCATGGAGCTGTCCGCCACATCGCGGGGACAACGGATGCCGTTTGAGTTGACTAATGACGAAAAGAACCCGCCGACTGTGATACCGAATCCGCCAATGGAGCCGCTCCACATTGTTTGGCATCGGATGAAAGCAAAAAAAGGCATCAAATTTGAACCCGGCACGCGAGGCCAAATCGCCAGGAGAATTGGCGATTCGGCCCGCCGTTGGAAATCGTCGGGCAATGCCATTCTGGTCTTCGTTCGAACCATCGACGACGTGAACACTGTCCACCAGATGTTGACGGACAAGAAAGAAGGAGTTCCCGTTGATCAAGTTCAAGTGCTAACGGGAACCATGCGCGGACGCGAACGCGACGCGATGGTTGAGAAGACAATTTTCAAACGTTTTCTCGTGACGGCTCCGTCTGACGGACGAACAGTCTTCCTAGTCTGCACGTCAGCCGGTGAGGTCGGTATCGACATTTCCGCCGATCACATGGTGTGTGATCTCACGACGCTCGACAGCATGGCTCAACGGCTTGGTCGAGTGAATCGACGTGGCGGTGGTGCAGCAGAAATTGACGTGTTCTACGAAAGCGATCCCGACCCGAAACAGAAAGAGAACTCCTTCGAGATGGCACGCTGGAAGACCCTGGAGATGCTTCGCCGACTGCCGGAATGCGACTGGATCGACGATCGCCGTGATGGATCGCCGCTCGCGCTGCGAAACTTGTTGCATTCGGAAGACAACGAAAAGAAACAACATTTAAAGGAAGAAAGAAAAGCCGCGTTTGCACCGTTGCCGACAATCCTGCCGACAACAGACATCCTGTTTGATGCGTGGGCGCTGACAACGATTCGCGGCAAGTTGCCTGGACGACCGTCGGTCGAACCGTATCTGCACGGCATCAGCGTTTGGGAACCGCCTGAGACTCACGTTGCTTGGCGCGAGGAAATTGGCGTAATCACGGGCGAGTTGCTCGGGCAGTACAAGGCAGAAGACTTGAAAGAATTGCTTGAAGACTACCCGCTCAAACCGCACGAGTTGCTGCGAGATAATTCCAGCCGCGTGTTCGACCAATTGAAGAAGCTTAAGGCGAGTCCGGACACACCCGTCTGGCTGGTGTCGGACGACGAGTCCGTCGAAGTCACCACATTGAAGGAATTGATCGACGCGGGCAAGGAAGAATTGAGCTTCATGACGGTCTTGCTTCCACCGTCCGCAGGCGGACTCGATAACGGACTACTGACGGCAACCTCGACTTCGGCGAACGATGTCGCGGATGAGTTGTACGACGAAAAAAAGCGGCAACGCCGTGTCCGACTGTGGGGGAATGATCCCCGGCTTGACTATGTGCAAAAGACGATGCGGCCCATTCGGCCGCCGATCGATACGAAGCCCGACACAGACGAAACGGAGGACAATTCTCCTGAAGCACGGCTCTGGTACTGGTACGAGTTGCCAAGTAGTGGCGATGGTGACGGTTCCAAAGCGAGCAAGTCGCCGATTGCCTGGCAGGATCATACCGACGACGTCAGAAGGAATGCTAAACGGATCGTTGACTCACTGCCTCTCTCGGAAGAATTGAAGCAGGCGGTCGAGTTTGCTGCCAGGTTCCATGACCTCGGAAAGCAGCGAGTGCTATGGCAACGCAGCATCGGCAATCCGACGCCGACGAACTGGCTGGCCAAGTCCGGCGGGAGCATGAAGCCGCGTGAACTGGGCGATACCTACCGTCACGAGTTCGGTTCGCTCGTCGATGTCCTAGACCTGAAGCAACCACACTTCGCCGAGTTCAAGGCGTTGAGGGACGACATGCAGCAACTCGTGTTGCACTTAATCGCCGTCCATCACGGATTCGGTCGCCCGCACTTTCCATCAGACTACGTTTTCGATCCGGAACCTAAAGGCGTCAATGTCGAACACCTCGCAACCGAAGTTCCGCAGCGGTTTGCTCGCCTACAACGCAAGTACGGGCGCTGGGGACTGGCGTATCTGGAATCGATTCTTCGCGCAGCTGACTGGGCGGCCAGTGCGAATCCAACGGACGAAGGGTTCGTGGAGGAAATCGTATGAGATCACGATCATCAGAGTCACGACAGAATTGTTCGACGCAAGTTTTTGAACTGCGCAAACCCTTTGTCAAAAGTCACCATCTCGAAATCGGCTGCCACAGCAAAGGCTGCCAAATAGGCGTCGGTCCATACATTGGTGGAAAATGTCTGAAGCTGAGAGAACTTTCGCAGTTGTTCCTCAATCAGATCCGGTTCTTCGGCAAAGCCAATTCGGTCGTCCGCCAACAATTCGTCGTAGATTCGCCACGCCTGGTTCATTGGTACGGCTTCCGTCGGAAAGGCCTTGAGATTCGTCGCCAGTCGCAGGAATCCCAATTGCGTGACGCGACAAAAAACGACGCTGCGAGGTGCGGCCGATTGCATCCAGTTTCTTGCCGAAGCGTGACACTTGTGCGATCGGAATGCCAGTGCCAGCCAGAAATTCACATCGGGCAGGAACATGCTAATCCCGTTTCAATGCGTCGATGTCCTCTTCTTCCAGAATCTCAGCGATCCGCTCGTTCGTCAGATCGATACTTCCCGGTGCATCTGAAGGGACCAAAGGAAACTGAACACGTTTTGGATACTTGGCGAAATGAACGACCGGAGACGATCGCACGACGACCGTCACCGCAGCCCCTTCGGGCAGCGTCATCGGGCTGTCAAGCACGACAACACCATTTTGAACATGTCCTGAGATTTTCATGTCTTAATAGTAGTCAGATTACGCAACAAAATCAACATCTGATCGAATTCTACGGTTGCGCCCTATGAACACAACAAGTCCAAACATCCGCATCAATGTCGATCCCTCCAACCCCGGCCAGTTCTTCGCCTGTTGCGGCCTGCTGGAACTCGCTGATCGACTTTGGCCGGGTGCAGAAGGCTGGTTTGAAGAGCGGCAATTCTGCATGGCAAGTAGGGGAACATTATTGGAATTGCTTTCAATCATGATCATGGACCCGCCAACGGAGATTACTCGATTGGAATGCAACAGCTTGGAAGTGAAGCCGATCGTCGCCCCGTTGGCGTTCTCTTTTGATGGCGGTGCGACTACTGCAATTACTCTTGATGCTTGGATGAAGATTCAATGTGTGAAGGGAGTGCCCTCCGCGATCGCGAATCCGCCGTGGAATTTCTGGTCTGGCCAGCAAACGTCGCTGAGCATCTGGCTCGGACTGCGTGAAAAACTTGCAGGTCAACTCGTTCGGCTCAACGCTGATGATTTCGAAAACTTGTTCTTAATGCGACTTTTTCAAAAAGGGCGATTTGGCTTTGATCCCGGCCCTGCTTGGAATGCCCTAGACGTCGGTTTCTCACCAAACGAGCAAGGGTTCGAAGTGGAATCGTCTCCTGCGGTGGAGTTGTTGGCTGCGGTCGGATTGCAGCGGTTTCGACCGGTGATGGGGAACGATCGAGAGTCTTTTGAGTACTTGACCTGGAGAATTCCGTTATCGCCTTCGGTTGCTGCAGTCGCCATGTGCGGCGGGCTGGGAGATTCGTCATTGGTCCGATTTCGTGGTTGTCTTGTGAGTCGCGGTCAGTACGCTGCGCTCGGTTTTTCTCACCCCGTTTCCAAAGGAAACTCTCATGAGTGATCTGACAAAGTTTGATGCGTGGATCCAAGATGGTGGCCCCGCAGCGCTGCTGATCCGCGAACACCTTGTGCCAGTGGAAGGCGAAGATGGTGTATTTTTTCCAGCTACTTACGCGGCACAGCAGGGAGCGGATAGGGACAAAGACAAGTTTCAAGGCGGGTACAACATCGACGTGTTTCCGGACGGCTCGAATGTCTGCCTCATCGACAGCGTTGGTTCACAGGCAAATCGCATTGAGCCGCTCTTTGCATTTCCCGCATATAGTAACCTCGTACCCCAGATTGAGGTGACGTTCCCTGAGAAGGGGCTAAAGATCAGCCTACTGAATGCCAACCACCGTGCCGCCGACGCCATCATCCGTTGTTCGCCGTTCGAGCAGCCCCTGAAGCATGCTTTTCAGGAAATATTACGAGGCAACTCGGAACCACTTGCGAAGATTGCTCCCACGTCGCTGGTCTTCGGTGTATGGGATTCGCGTGACACGTCTGCGAAGTTACCCCGGCTGCTGTCATCGACCATCCGAGCGTTCAACATCAAGGAACACAGACGCTCTGCGAACTTCCTGATCCAAATGACAATCGACTTGGCAAAACTCGACATCTTGCCTGGCGCGGATTCAAAGGATGGTTTCGCGAACGCGCTTGCGTCTAGGGCACCCGGTGGCGTTCAACTCATGCCGAATGGGAGCATCAGACGAGATGCTACGCTTGGGCTGGCGGCGCTGCGACGATTGGCGGTCATAGAGGCCGACGGCACGCTCTCCATAGATCGTACGATGGCCCTGCGTCGTTACATTCTCGGCCTCTCACTTATCGCCCTGACCGCTCCGCAAGAGACCTACTTGCGGCAAGGCTGTAATCTCGTACCGGATATTGAAAAGCCGCGCCAATTCAATGTTGTGAATACAGATGGTAGCCGCCCCGAAGCGTCTGTCTCACACGAGGAAGCAAAGAATTTCGCAAGCATAACTGCGAAGGCGTTTGGCGTGGGCAATAACCGTGCGGAGCGGTTCGATCCATCGTTGGCCGAGAAGGCAGCCGAAGGAAAACCTGAGAAGCTCAAAGGTGAAGTTACTTCTTTTGATGTCGCCGCTAACGGTTTCAAACTGAAGTTGGCGAAGGGCGGAGAATCGGAGATCGTGACGAACTCGACGACGCAATTCAAGAAAGGGAAGGATGACTCAAACTTTGAAACCGTCGTAACCGTCGGCGCAAAAGTTGATGTCAGCGTTCTTGGGGGCGTAGCCATTAGCGTAGTCGTAAAGAAGTAACCGGAGGTTTCTATGACATCTTTACTCTGCATCTCAATCCGTTTTTTGAATCCTTCGCCTGTCTACCACGGTATCCGAGACGGCGGTGAGCCTGAGTGGCCACCTTCACCTCTGCGATTGTTCCAAGCTCTTGTTAGTTCTGCGACTCACCGTTGGCGCGATACTCAGTTCGAAGCATACCCGAAGCTTGCTTTGGAGTGGCTTCAGGCACAAGGTGCTCCGGCGATCATTGCGCCCAGCCATGCCGTTGGAACAACGTTTCGGATTGCTGTTCCGAACAACGATCTCGACGTTGTGGCATCGGCTTGGTCAAAGGGGGCTGAGCCAAAGAAGGGGCCAAGTGAATTGAAGACGATGAAGTCAGTCCTCCCTGTTCACCTGCGCGGTGCAAATGAGTGCGAAAACGTGATTCGCTTCCTCTACCGGGTTCCTGACGGAGCATGTCCGCACTTTGAAGTTCTTCAAGCTGCGGCCCGGTCTGTCACCCATCTTGGCTGGGGCATCGATATGGTCGCCGGGAATGCGGAGCTGCTCACCAACGAGCAGGCAGCAGCCCTTCCCGGTGAAGTCTGGCGGGCGACGACAGATCAATCCGGAACGACTCTGCGCGTAGCAACGGAAGGGACGCTCAAAGCACTGTTGGAGAAGCATCAAAAGTTTCTCGGTCGTCTCACGGATGGCGGCTTCAAACCAGTGCCGCCGCTGACCACGTTTCGCGTGGTTGGCTATCGTCGTGCTACGGAGCCCGCACCGCGGCAGTTCGCAGCATTCAAGATTCTCAAGCCCGATGCCAACGGAGTAATGTCGTTTAATCCTTTGCGTCAGACTCGTGTGGTGGCAGGAATGGTGCGAAATGCCGTCGCGCAAGCCGCTGAAAATCAGGGATGGAGCAAAGAGCAAATCAACGTCTTTGTTCACGGCAAAACGTTGGACGGATCAAATCCATCAAGTGGAGCAAGAAGTCCTGATCGATTTCAGTATCTGCCGCTTCCCACGATCAATCCAAAACGAGTCGAATTGACCCGCAGAGTCCTTATTGTTGCTCCGCCACATTGTGGTCAGCAAGCAGTTTGGGCCAGGCGTGCGCTGGCCGGAGCAGAATTGATCAACGAAGATCAAAACATTGATGGGTTGTTGACTATTCTGGAGAGATCGGACTGGGTACTGCAACAATACATCGGCGATTCAACAACATGGTCCACCGTCACACCAGTGATCCTTCCTGGCTTCGACGATCCTGACCACCTGCGACGTAAACTCAAAAATGGAGTCGATGCAGAAACCCAGAAGCGATACCTGGAGAAACTTGATTCCCGCATTGACGGTCTCATCCGGAAAGCATTTCTTCAAGCGGGGTTCTCCAGTGAACTCGTCACTCAACTTGAAGTGGACTGGCGCGACATCGGGTTCCGCGCCGGTGCCGAAATGGCGTCCCGTTATCTTCCACCGGAGAACTTGAATAAGTCACCAAGATATCACGTGAAAGTTCGTTTTCCGTTTTCTGTCGCTGGACCGATCGCGGTCGGCAATGGGCGTTTTCGTGGCTTCGGACTGATGGCAATTCATCCTGAGTAGGAAGCCCAACAAGTCAATTCCAAGTCAATCTCTTCATAGCCAAATCCAAACAAACGCTGGCCGAACGCAGTCGCATTTCGTCACTCAGAGAGTGACGGCTTCTTTGGGAATTGGAACAACAACTCATGGCAAAACGCTCTCGGGCAAGATCATCGCCGACGGACTGGGTCAAACTCCTCGACGAGGATGCGATTGACACGGCTTGGGAAGAGGCGGTTGCCGATGCCTGCGACGACGAAGAACGATTGGCAGGCTTTGCGAATGCCGTCGAGAACGAACTGCAGTTCCCGTTTCCTGCCAAAGTCATGGGAATTGATGTGATGGTTGTTGGCTCGGAACAACCGAAGGTGGGCCGGGGACTGGATCTGATCGTTATGCGGCCTTTGGATGCGCACTCGGCTCGGAAGTTTGCCGGGACGACAAGAGCGGTACGTTCCGTGATACGGCGTTTCGGATGGTTCGTTCGGGCGACAGCGGGGGAAATGGCCTTTTGGCCTATGCGACGAAGATTCGTGAGACCACAGACGCAGCGTGCCTACGACGAACTTTGTTCCAACAATGGGATTACGCTGACGCGCCACCCGAATTTCGCTGCGATCCGGCAGGTGATCGTCCATATGCGCTCGGATGGCGAGACCCTTCCAAGACTGCGACTAGTGCTCTGTCAACCTTTAAAGTTGGGGTTGAATTGTATTTGTACGACGGACTTCCAGTCCGTCGGCGGTAACCTTTGTCGACGGACTGGAAGTCCGTCGTACCCGAAAATTGAGCCTTGACAGAGCACTAGTGAGAGTTCTGACTGTGTTTGAACTGAGGCAGTGTTGTTGGACTCTCTGAGGCGAGATTCAGGGCAAAATCCCGCGTCGGAGACACGGGCAGCTATGGGCATTGGGATTGCCTTTGTGTTACAACTTCGATGTTGGTTGCCATCTTGAATCGCATTTCCTCACTCGGAGAGTGATGGCTACTTTGGGAAGGGAAATCATGGCAAAACGAGCCGCGAAAGCAAAACTGGCGACGGACTGGATCGAGCGGCTGGACGCAGAAGAAGTGGAAGCGGCGCGGGACGTAGCGACGATGGATGCGTATGGTGACTACGAACAGCATACCGGGTTTATGACGGCTCTGGAGGAGGAACTTGCGTTTCCGTTCAACGTGAAGATTATGGGCGAAACACTTCAGGTGTCTGGCATGGAGTGGCCGAAAAACGATGAATTCGGATTGGATCTGATCGTGGAACGCAACGGCAAACAGCATCGGATGGATGCGAGGTCTGTGGAACTCGTTGAGCCGTTTCCGGACGGGCATCTGACACTGGCGGCGTATTTGAAGTGGCGGCGGTTTGTGTAAGGTAGCCATCACTCTCCGAGTGATGAACTGCGATTCCTGCCACGCAGCGTTGTTGACTTATCCACTCGAAACTTAATAATTCACTGAAAGAACAAATCGCATTTCGTCACTCGGAGAGTGACGGCTACTTTGAATACCGCCATGGAATTGCATTTCTTTGACCCGAATACGACAGCAGCGATTCTATACCGAAAACTGCCGCACTGGTCGCAGGCGGGTGTCGTCTGTTTCATTACGTTCCGGTTGCATGACTCGATGCCCCGCGAAGTTATCGATCGCTGGCACCTGGAACGAGGATTGTGGCTCAGACAGAACGGAATCAATCCCAATAAACCGACGTGGCGTGATGATCTGCAGGCACTCGATCATCAGCATCAATTGGAATTCTATTCCACGTTTTCAACGCGGTGGCACGATGAACTTGATTCGTGTCACGGATCGTGTGTGCTGAGGAATCCAGAGAATTCCAAAATCGTCGCTGACAGTTTGCTGAAGTTTGATGGCGATCGATACTGGCTGACTGATTTCGTGGTGATGCCGAATCATGCGCATCTGCTGGTTGTGTTTCCCGATGATGATTCGATGCTGCTGCAGTGTGAGGCATGGAAACGATTCACTGGGAGAAAAATCAATCAACGAATGGCTGACTCCGGACGATTCTGGCAGCAGGATGGGTTCGATCACCTTGTTCGATCCGAAACCCAATTCGAACATTTTCGCCGCTACATCTCTGACAATCCCCGAAAAGCACGGCTCAAGCCGGGTGAGTATGTCTTGTATTCTGACGGCACGGGAACAAGGTAGGGATAAAGTAGCCATCACTCTCCGAGTGATGAACTGCGATTTCCGCGGCGAGGCGTCGCTTATCGGACGACGTTATTTGTTCTGGGGTCAGTTCCAGTAAGAATCGCAAAACGTCACTCAGAGAGTGACGGCTACTTTCCTTTCACCGTCCTGATCAAGCGCGGTCGAACGCGAGACTCCTTGTTTCAGTAGCAGAACTTAAAGGACTCTCTGTAAAATCTCGTTCCACGACGTTAACGGATCAGGTTCTGGTGTGATTCCAGTGGTGGTTGGCTCGGAACAACCGAAGGTGGGCCGGGGCCTGGATCTGATCGTCGAACTGAACCGTCAGAAGCATCGAATTGAAGCGAGATCGGTCGAGTTGCTGCCACCGCTGCCGCAGGGAGCCGAAGTTCTGGCGGCCTACGTAACCAGCGGTTGAAGTCCCGGTATTATTTCTTTTGCACCGTGCTGGAGAGTTCCGAGCACATGTTTGGCTTGATGGATGCACAAGCGGGAACTCGATGCGTTTCGAAGTGGCCTTCCAGTTGATCAGCGGAGACTGAGTTGTGACAACGACGCGAGTGCCTTCGGGCAGCAAAACGCTACCGTCGAGCACGATCACTCCATTTTTTACAATGCCGGATGTTTTCATGCTTGAATTGTCGGCCCGCCGTCATCTCAAGGCAAGTCCATTTTGAATCCCTGATTTCCATCAAATCGCAAGTGCCGGTGTTTGTCGGTTGAACTCACGATCATTTCCATCGTGACTTGCAGGTATTCGGGGTCCAGATAGCGGAAGCTGGCGGAATCCGGATACAATCTTTTTCGGGGAACGCGCCAGAAATTGCTGAATTCCCACCGCGTTGAGTATCTTCTGATAGGTGGCTTTGCTGTCGGCTTCCATCGCTATCCACGTGCCACAAGCGACATCGATATCTGGGTGGGGCGTTCGACGGAAAACGCAAAGCGAGTGGTCGCGGCAATCCGCCTGAGCTTACGACCGTTGATTATTTCATTTTTCCTGCCGAGACGACCAGCCAATGAGCGAATATCAGTTTGTCCATTTCATCGCCATCGATCGACCACTGAGCGACGAGCAGATGGAATTCATGCAGCGGCAATCGACGAGAGCCGCGATTTCGCGTCGCGAGTTTACCAATGAGTACCACTTCGGTGAATTCCATGGTGATTCGCTTGAAATGATGCGACGCGGTTTCGATCTGCATCTGCACTTTGCCAACTACGGTATTCGAAAACTGATGTTTCGTCTGCCGGCCGGACTGCCTTGCGGCAAGGCTGGGTTCAAACCGTATGCCTTGAAGTACAACCTCGAATGGACTCCTGACGACAAAGGGCCGGGCGGTGTACTTACGGTTCAACCTGAGTCGGATGGCGAACAATGGGACGGCTACGTTGATGGTCTCGAAGACCTGCTCACCGAACTCACCCCCGTCCGCGAGATGCTGATGGCTGGCGATCTGCGGCCGCTGTATCTGGCATGGCTCGCCTGCAATCCCTATGAAGGTAAAGAGCCGCCTGTTCCTGCGGGACTTAAGAAACTTCCGGCGGCACTCACGAGATTCTGCAGTTTCTACGAAATGGACTTCGATCTTTTACAGGCTGCGGCAGAAGAATCTGTCAAAATGGACGAACGCCACGTTCCGGATCTCCCGATTCAATCATGGCTTGAGGGTCAATCAGCCAGTGAACATCTCAGACTCATCGAGCAACTATTGCTCGACGATACTGGAATCGTTCGAGCCGACACGCTGGCGGAAATCCGGAAGTCGCTGAATGTCCCGGCGTGGCCCGCGACCAGAACCAAAAGAACGATCGATGATCTGCGAGAATTTGCAGAGCGACAGGCCGCGATTCAACAGGAGAAGGACGCCGCTGCCCAGGAGAAGGAACGGCTGCTGCGACTCAAACGGATGAAAGAGAATCCCGCCGCCACAGTTGAGACGATCACAAAGCTGATTGCTCAGCGTTCGACGCAGAAGTATGCGGTGGCGGTCGCATTGTTGTGCGAGCTTCGCGATGTCCTCGGCCCGGACGACGGACCACCGTTTACGCAGGCTGTTGCGCAGCAGATTCGAAATCAGACTCCTGCCCCGCGAGGACTGATCACGAAGCTGAAGAAGCATGAATTCCTCAAGTAGTGCATTTCTGTTGCCGCCGGATTTGTGCACTAGTGCTCTGTCAACCCTTAAAGTTGGGGTTGAATTGTATTTGTACGACGGACTTCCAGTCCGTCGGCGCTAACCTTTGTCGACGGACTGGAAGTCCGTCGTACCCGAAAATTGAGCCTTGACAGAGCACCAGTTTGCAGGCCGAACCGAGCAGACGGTTTCGAAGTTGCAATGTTTTGTCCCTTATCCCCGAAATGGGGGAAGAAGGTGGCCGACAGGCCGGATGAGGGGGCATTCAAAAGATTTTTTTCGACCCTGGTCATGATCTGTCACCCCTCGCGACTATGCTCGTGCGGCAAGTTTGGTGAGACCACTCTTTTTCCGCACGGAGGCCCGTTCGTTCAATAATGACGAAAGAGGCCAGAGATGATTGACACTGTAGAAAATTATCCGTCACTGAATGCTGAAGACTGCCAACTAAAAACTGTCGCCGAAAGCGACACCGACCTGCCGGACATGATTCCTGTCCGCATGTTAAATGAGTTTACTTACTGCCCGAGACTTGGATATCTGGAATGGGTCGAAGGTGAATGGGCTGGCAACCTTGAAACCATGGAAGGCACGTTCGGACATCGTCGGGTGGATCAGGCTCCGAAGAGAGCCCAACGGAAAGCCGAAAGCGGAGAGTCGAAAGCCGATGGAGGCAATGGCCAATCGGGGGAACTCAAAGAACAGAGCGTCCACGCCCGATCACTGATGCTGTCGGCTCCGAAGGAAGGATTGCTGGCGAAACTGGACCTGCTGGAACTGGAGGGTATGGTCGCGACGCCAGTGGACTACAAGCGTGGAAAAGCTCCGCAAATTCCTGAGGGCGCGTATGAACCTGAGCGAGTTCAATTGTGTGCTCAGGGTTTGATTCTGCGGGAGAACGGGTTCCAGTGCGATCGTGGAGTTCTGTACTTCATCGCTTCGAAAAAGCGGGTTACGATTGAATTTACCGAGGAACTGATTGCACGGACTCGACAACTGCGCGATGAATTTCGCCGGACAGCAGTGGCCGGAATCCTGCCACCGCCGCTCATCGACAGTCCAAAGTGTCCCCGCTGTTCGCTCGTCGGCATTTGTTTGCCGGATGAAACTAATCTACTGCAACTAGAAGCCCGTCATCTTGAAGTTGCAGCGGTTGTGCCGTCTCCGTTCCCTCTCCCTCGGTTCGGGGCAGAGTGTAATGGGGAGGGGACGATGATCGATGATTCGGCGGAACCCAGAGTTCGCAAACTCATCCCCTCCAACGACGACGCATTGCCATTATACGTCCAAACACAAGGAGCCATGCTCGGAAAATCGGGCGATCGACTGACGATCAAGTACAAGGACGAAGTGCTGGCCGAGCGACGGCTGATGGATGTGTCGCAGGTCAGTCTATTCGGGAATGTCATGATCAGTGCTCAGGCGTTGCGAGAACTCACGACGCGCGGCATCCCGGTCTGTCACATGACCTATGGCGGATGGTTTCATGGGTTAACGTCAGGGCTTGTGCATAAGAACGTTGAACTTCGGATTCGACAGTTCGAGATTGCTGCTAATCCGGAACGCGCGTTGAAAATCGCGCGATGTTTCATCAGCGGCAAAATTCGCAATTCGCGAACTCTGCTGCGTCGGCATCTCACAGCCGACGAAACCGGAATCTTGCCGTCGCTGGCTGAGTTTCGCCACAAAGCTGAACGCGCGACATCTGCGGAAACACTGCTGGGGCTGGAAGGAATGGCGGCAAAGATTTACTTCGCCGGGTTGTTCGCGTTGTTAAATGGTCGGCACGATTTCGATGTCAACGATCGCAATCGGCGACCGCCAAAAGATCCTGTAAATGCCGTTCTGTCATTCGTCTATTCGCTGCTTGTGAAGGAACTGACTATCGTACTTCAGGGAGTGGGCTTTGATCCTATGCTGGGATTCTTTCATCGTCCGAGGTACGGACGGCCGAGCCTGGCTCTGGATGTGGCGGAAGAGTATCGGCCATTGATTGGTGATTCCGTTGCGTTGATGGCATTCAACAATGGCGAAGTCGATCACAGCAGTTTTCTTGAGCGAGCAGGAGCTGTCACTCTGACTGAGGCCGGGCGAAAATCAGTCATTGCTGCCTTCGAACGACGACTCGAACAGGAAGTGACGCATCCGACGTTTGGATATCGAGTGAGCTATCGTCGAATTCTGGAAGTTCAGGCTCGCCTGTTAGCGCGTGCTGTCACTGGTGAATTGCCTGAATACGTCCCATTCTGTACGAGATAGCCGCTGCGCGGAGTGTTCAGTTTTTGGTGTTCAGTTTTCAGCAAGCACCGACTTCTGACAGATCACAACTAAATTCCTGGCATTCTTTCTGAACACTGAACACTTCAAACTGAAAACTCCCCATGAAACACATCTACTTGATCTGTTACGATGTTGCCGAGCCGAAGCGTCTCAGAAAAGTCTACAAGACTCTTCAAGGTGCGGGGGAATCGCTACAATACTCGGTGTTCCGTTGTGAGTTGTCGCGAGAAGAGCGTCAGAAGTTGATTGAACTTCTTTGGGAGATTCTGAATCTTGCCGAAGACAGGCTTCTGGTCGCCAATCTTGGGCTGAGTGAGTCTCGTGGGATCGATTGTCTGCAATATTGGGGAACGCCAAGAGAGATTCCAGATTCGACAAGACCGATCGTACTGTAGTTTTTTTCGCCGTATTCTCGTTTCGAGCGGTGATGTGACGCAAAAACTGCCGTGACCCCTCGCAGTCGTAAGTCGTTCATTGACAACTGATTAGAATTGACAGATGATGCATCACAGCGGCATTCTTGTTCCCGAACGTAGACCTCTCGCAATCCCGTTCGCAAATCAAGCCCAGCAATGGGTTTGGGAGGACGACTGTTTCCGCCGCTGATCAGCGGCGGCCCCATTGAAGCGGATCGAAGTACAACTCATCCTTTGCTGCGTCAATCGTTTCCGCCGCTGATCAGCGGCGGCCCCATTGAAGCAATCACAAGTGATCCGCTCATCAATCAATCTCCAAGTTTCCGCCGCTGATCAGCGGCGGCCCCATTGAAGCAGCCATTCGTTTCCGCCAATCATCGTAGGTTTCACGTTTCCGCCGCTGATCAGCGGCGGCCCCATTGAAGCTGCTCACTGGGGTTTCGTGGTTCCCGGTGTCGTTCAAGTTTCCGCCGCTGATCAGCGGCGGCCCCATTGAAGCTTGAAAGGACCAAACGACACCGCACCCAGCGAAGTAGTTTCCGCCGCTGATCAGCGGCGGCCCCATTGAAGCAACCTCTGCATAACAATGCCACACCGCGCACGGATTAGTTTCCGCCGCTGATCAGCGGCGGCCCCATTGAAGCGGGTCCCCCCTCGCTGAGCTCGAATTGTTCGATTCGTTTCCGCCGCTGATCAGCGGCGGCCCCATTGAAGCTGGAGAGACATCAAGTGCAACGACTGCGGACCTGGCAAGTTTCCGCCGCTGATCAGCGGCGGCCCCATTGAAGCAAATTGAATCGACGAGTGCCATTACGGAAATCAATGGTTTCCGCCGCTGATCAGCGGCGGCCCCATTGAAGCTTTGTGATGTCGCTGGCCGCAACGCCGGCCTTGAACGTTTCCGCCGCTGATCAGCGGCGGCCCCATTGAAGCGCAGTCAAACTGAATGCGGGCGGCGAATAGGCTGCGCTGTTTCCGCCGCTGATCAGCGGCGGCCCCATTGAAGCTCTGCTGCGATTCATCGCCGGGGCAGTCACGCTGAGGTTTCCGCCGCTGATCAGCGGCGGCCCCATTGAAGCGAGACCAGAAGCGGGTCGCGTGCCTGCGCTTCCACCGTTTCCGCCGCTGATCAGCGGCGGCCCCATTGAAGCGACGACTTCGTCGAGATCACGGGGCAGTTGTCGCTGGTTTCCGCCGCTGATCAGCGGCGGCCCCATTGAAGCGACGTCGGGGCCGTTACCAGCTCCGCCACCTGGTCAGGTTTCCGCCGCTGATCAGCGGCGGCCCCATTGAAGCGCCGCCGCCAATGAGCCACGCCTCGTCGATGCGATCGTTTCCGCCGCTGATCAGCGGCGGCCCCATTGAAGCCCGTTATCCGACTCGGCGGTCAAACCGCCAACGGCAAGTTTCCGCCGCTGATCAGCGGCGGCCCCATTGAAGCGGCCATATCCCAGGCGAAAACGGATCGTCCTTTGCCACGTTTCCGCCGCTGATCAGCGGCGGCCCCATTGAAGCTGATTATTTGCTGCATGTCCTGACCGCCTTGCAGGTCGTTTCCGCCGCTGATCAGCGGCGGCCCCATTGAAGCGTTCGTTGAGACTCACGGGGCTGCAATCACAGTGACGTTTCCGCCGCTGATCAGCGGCGGCCCCATTGAAGCGCTCCGATATACGTTAAAGTCAGTCCAGAAATTCTTGTTTCCGCCGCTGATCAGCGGCGGCCCCATTGAAGCATCCCAGCGGCAAGTGCGGCGAGTGATCTTATAGCGTGTTTCCGCCGCTGATCAGCGGCGGCCCCATTGAAGCCGTCCTTGTAGTGGGCGAGCGTAACCGTCTTGACGTGTTTCCGCCGCTGATCAGCGGCGGCCCCATTGAAGCCTGTATTGATGTCCCCTTGATTTGTTAGCCCGCTGGGTTTCCGCCGCTGATCAGCGGCGGCCCCATTGAAGCCCTTGATGGCAACAAGGACGAATACATTATTGAGTTGTTTCCGCCGCTGATCAGCGGCGGCCCCATTGAAGCTCAGCGGCACGAGGCGTAGAGATCACGTTGGCGGCTGGTTTCCGCCGCTGATCAGCGGCGGCCCCATTGAAGCGCTCGTCCGTAGATTTTCTTGTCAAAATTAAATATCGTTTCCGCCGCTGATCAGCGGCGGCCCCATTGAAGCTCAACGGTGTGGTTCCTCTTTGAGATCTGAAATCTGAGTTTCCGCCGCTGATCAGCGGCGGCCCCATTGAAGCATTGCTTGCGCCGATCAGCATCACAAACGTGTGGTGGTTTCCGCCGCTGATCAGCGGCGGCCCCATTGAAGCTCAGATCGACAGGGCAAAGCGTGCCGAGGGCTCAGAACGGGGACAGGTCCAGTTTATTGAGCTCATTGGGAATGCCTTAGCCGGGGTCGCGAAACTGGACCTGTCCCCGTTTCTTCCCCCCGGACATTCAGAAATGAATGCCGCCACATCGAGCGACTGACATACCGATCGGACAAGTTCCGCATCCTGCCGACCCGCATCGCCACGAAGTCCATGATCCAGGTGAGCGACGACAATTTGTGGAATTTCCAAAACGCCGCGAAGCCTCGTCATCCCGCGCAGCAACGCCATGCTGTCACGACCACCGGAAACCGCCAACAGCAAACTCTGCCCTGCCACGGTGAGGCGTTTCAGATTTTGTTCCAGCTGATTTACGAAGCTCGAACGATGGGCAGGTGCGGAGTGAGACATTGATTGATGATCGATTGAGAACTGTGACTTTGGACGTAGGGTGGGACAACCAGCTGCTAAGCCGCGCCGGCCCACCATTCACCCGCAAACATGGTGGGCCGGCGCTCGCGTTGCTCGCTGGTCCCACCCTACGAAACCTTGACATACAGATTGCTGGTGACCCTGGGACCAAACTCAGCCGGCCCCTTCTCACGGGTGCAGTCGCGGATTTCGGTAGGTCCTCCTTGCCGAGGAGGACTTCGCGGCGTGCCGCGACCAGCGACCAGATGAGATGGAATGGACGGCAACGGGGCGACGTGGAGCGGATGTGCGTCCCTGGGCGGTTCGCCTTACGGCGAAAGTCCATTCCGGCAGAATGGACCTACGGGTTCGCATGACGGCGAAAGTGCTTCGCAACCAGGTTTAGCACAAAATCCCGTTCGGGGAATTTAGCTTGAATGCGGTTTGATACGATCGGCATGGCGGTCGGCTCGCATCATTGACAGCGGCTCGGTACGATGTTGGACTTCGAATCGCTCGGACTTCCAAAACCCCACCTGGAGAGAACTCGTGATTGTTCGCCTTTTGCCAATGCTGATGATGCTCGTTCTTTGCTGCCCATCGAGTGCTGTTGCCGGAGACTGGAGCCAGGAGCAGATTCCGAAACTGCCGACCGGGGAAACGCCGCTGCAACTGTTCAATGGCAAGAACCTTGATGGCTGGGTCGGTCACATCGGGAAATATTACTCGGTTGAAGACGGCATGATCGTCGGTCGCAATTCGGCCGAGAACGCTCCGAAGTCGAGCACTTATATGATGACACAGAAGTCGTTCCGCAACTTTCGATTGATCTTCGAAAGCCGACTTGTCACCAGTGAAATGCACTCCGGAATTTCGCTGTGGGGTAAGGCCATCGAGAAAGACGAAGGACCGTTTACGTATCAGGGACATCTGGTGATGTATCCGTCCGCTTACGGATACCACGACCTGTTTCGCCGCAACAATGTGCGTCAGGACACACTGGGAATTGCTCAAAGCGTTGGAAAACAGCATGACTGGAATCGTATGGAGATCCTTGCAATCGGTCACCGCATTCGCCACGTTGTTAATGGACGACTCGTCGCCGACTGGGCGGATCCTCAGCCGGAACTCTGCGAATCCGGTCCGATCGGCCTGCAACTGCATTCCAATAAGGTCGCTCAGGAAGTTCAGTGGCGTGGTTTAGTCCTGACTGAGAATCCTGCAGATCAGTTGGTCACGGCCGAAAGCTACGACGCCGGATTGATCGTCGCTGGCAAACCGGCGGAATCCGGTCTCGATGAAACTTCGCTCAAGCAGATCGATGCCCGCATGCAGGAGTTCGTTGCGGCCAAACAGATTTCTGGCGCGGTCACGCTGGTGGCGCGGCGCGGGCGAGTGGTCCATCTGGGAGCAGTTGGCAAGGCCGACGTCGCTGGTGGACGCGAGATGGCGGTCGATACCGTGTTTGCGATCGCATCAATGAGCAAGCCGATCACTGCTGCCAGCGTGATGATTCTTCAGGATGAAGGTAAGCTGAAGCTGGACGATCCAATTTCAAAGTACATCCCGGGATTCAAGGACACAAAGGTTACCGGCGGCAAGGCACCAAGTCGTGAAATCACAATTCGTGACTGCCTGATGCATACGAACGGACTCGTGAGCGATCAACGCAACGTGGGAACGCTGGCGAACACCGTTGAGCTGTTGGCAAAATCCGAACTGGCATTCGAGCCAGGTTCCAAATGGCAGTACGGGCCGGGGCTGAGTGTCGCCGGTCGCGTCGTCGAAATTGTTTCCGGCAAACCGTTCGATCAGTTTCTGGCGGAAGGTATTTTTGCTCCGCTGGAGATGAATCAGACGTCGTTCCATCCGACCGAGGAGCAGCTCCAGCGACTGGCTCTGCTATATCAGCCAACGACCGACAAGAAAGACATCGAACGCGGCAATCACTGGCTGTACGAAGTGAATGCGGACACATCTCCAAATCCTTCCGGTGGCCTGTATTCCACAGCCAGTGATCTGGTGCGATTTTATCAGATGGTTTTGAATGGCGGCGATCTGAATGGCAAGAGAGTCCTTTCAGCCGATGCCGTGAAGCAAATGACGTCGCTGCAGTCCGGGGAACTTGCGACCGGCTTCACACCGGGGAACGGTTGGGGACTCGGCTTCTGCCTGATTCGCACACCACAGGGAGCGACCGAAATGCTGGCTCCTGGTTCCTTCGGCCATGGTGGTGCCTTTGGAACACAGGGCTGGATTGATCCGAAGCACGAGATGATTTTCGTACTTCTGATCGCTCGGCAGAATTTTCCTGGTGGCGACGCATCTGATATCCGGGCAGACTTCCAGCGTGTTGCCGTCGGTGCGATTCGAGATTGAGCGGCCAAGCGCTAGCGGCCTGTTGATTTAATCGTTTAACCCTGAGCAGCTTGAATCACCCTGTATCCTCTGACCGCTTGTAGATCGAATTCCGCTGTGACACCGACACGTCCTCTCGAACCGGAACTGATCGATAAGCGCTCCGCTGTGCCCGCCGGAACTCTGGATCTCGAGCAGTTGAAATTACTCGCAAGATTAATGGACAGTGCATTCGAGATACCGGGATTAAGACTGCGTTTCGGCCTGGACGCGATTTTGGGCCTGCTGCCGGGGATCGGCGATCTCGCGAGCTCGTTCGTGTCTTTGTACATTCTGCAGGAAGCCCAGCGCCGCGGCGTCTCCCGCGTGACACTGACCCGGATGAGTTTCAATACTCTTGTCGATCTTCTCGTCGGTTCCATTCCCCTGCTGGGGGATGCGTTTGACGTCGTTTGGAAGTCCAATCAGAAAAATGTCGCACTGTTAATTCAGCACGAATCCAGTCCGGAAGCCCGCCGACGCCGGAAGATCGGGGACTGGTTTTTCCTGGCTCTGCTGATCGCGATTCTGATGACAGTCCTTGCGGGCAGCCTGACCTTGACATTCTTCATGGTGTCATCGCTCGCTCGCTGGCTGTCGCCGGACCGTTGAACATTCAGTTCCAACCCCAATTCGTTGGCTTGACGAGGCACTACTGCAGTATCGCAATCACGGCACCTGATTTCGCCGCCAGAAAAACGCCGATAGTTTTGCCGTCAGCCATCGCAACAACTGGTGCTCCATGCCACGAGGCGAGGTCGGACGTGTCGATGGCCACTGACCAGGATATTCCATTCGCGGTGATCTGATCTCGGCTGATGCTTTGGATCACCGATGTCGCGATGCCTTCGTTCCGCACGCTGCGGCAGATGCAGCAGTCTTCGGGCTGAGTTGGGACACGGAGGTCGGCGGAAGCAACAGCCGCAAAGTTGCCTTTGAGATCGGGGCTGACAAGCCAACGGTAACTGTCGATCGCAGCCGGTGCTTCTGCGGTGTCCGTTGATCCCAGCTTCGGTTGCAGCGACATCGTCATGGCGAAATCGGAGGCGAGCGATTCAAGACGAAATTCGGCCTCTGAACCACTTTCCACGTCAGCGACCACGGCATCGAGTGGCAGGACGTCCGATGCGGTGAGCAATTCGAGCGTCGTCGCATCACGCTGCACGACCAGTCCATTCATCGAAAACTTCTGAGTCCTTGGAATGCCGAGTAGACTCGTTTTTCGCGCGCCATAGATCATGACTGTCGGCGGCAGATTGAAATCGATGAGTGGCAGCGATGCAGCGGAGTTCAACCAGGCAGGATCGGGCTTTTCATGGAGCATGAACATTTGGCCGGATTGAACGGGCGACCTGTCATCACTCACTGTCGGCGTGGCGAACGAAACGCCGCCGCGCACGATGGAGCTCAGCGAGTCGGAATTCAGTTTGAAACCACTTAACCCGACTTCCACGCCAAGTCCGCTGGTCACCCAGAACTGCGAGGTTTTCTGCAGCAATCGGGAATACTCCGGCTGGATTCTTGCGTGGATATCCACAAAACGCGCGTCGGGAGAAAGATGAATCGACAAGGTTTGACCGACATCGACGCCGCGCCAGGCGAGGGGAGAACCAACAGTCACGCCATGCCGCGCGTCGCTGCGGAGCACGATATCGATCCCGTTGTCGCTGTTTTCATCAGGCGGCACGGTCGCGAGGCCGTCGAACGATTTTCGTGCCGGGCCGTTCGGGTCTCCTGGGCTGACGGCGATGTATTTGGCACCCACGGCCGTTTCCAGGCCACTCACTCCGGTCAGGCTGAGCTGTGGTCGCACAATCCAGAAGCGTGTGCCTTCACGTGCCAGCTTTGCAGCTTCCGGTGTCAACGTCACTGACGCCGAAATCTGCGACAGGTCGTCACTGAGAACCACCTCAGAAACGGTGCCCACGTTGATGCCTCGATGCCGGACACCGTCGCCCGATTTGAGTCCGTGGCCGTCCGGGAATTTGATGACAATCGTGGGCCCGTTTGCTGGAATGGCCTGCCACGTCAGCCAGCAGGCGATCAGCAGACAGGCGACCGTGGCCCACCACATTTTTGACGACAGTAACAGTGCGTAGGTTGTTCGCGCTGCACGAATCTCTGCCACCGGAAATGGCGTCACTGCTGGCACTGGTGCTGAAGAATCTGTCACGGGGCTTTCGGTTGGCATTGCTTCGTCGTCCTTCGAAAGGCTCATTCGGAGTCCTCCCAAATTGCATGAGGATGAAAGGAAATCGAGGCGACCATGCTCATGGTGACGCACAGGATGAACGCAAATACGGCAGGCCCGAATTCAAAATGAACAAGGTTTCCAAGTTTGACCAGCATCACCAGAAACGCCAGCAGCATCACATCCATCATGCTCCACTTCCCGACGTGCTCCATGATGTGCAGCGTCGTCGCCTTATGCCGTTTGTGCAGAAATTCGAGCAGGCTGAGTTCCAGCAGCAACACGATCTTTGTCAGAGGAAAGACGACCGAAAACAGCAGCACGACTCCGCCGACAAGCCAATTGCCGTGTGTCAGGAGTTCAATGGTCCCGCCGAGAATGCTCGACTGCTGTCGGATCCCGAATTTTTCAATCTCCAGAATCGGACACAACACTGCTGGCCAGAACAATACAAACGCCGCAACAGCCGCTGCTGCCGTCCGACTGGCCGTGGTGCGACGACATCCTGGCGGCGAAAATGCCGACCCACAACGCGTACATTCAGCGCGATAGCCAGCTTGAAGATCCGGGATCTGATGAATCAATCCGCAGGTATGACAGGAAAGAGTTCGGGACAATGCTGACTCACTTTTGAATTCACTGTTGGAGATGACTGTGCGAGGTGCGGCCTACTAAGCACTGGTGCATAAGTAAGTTGGCACAAATCGTTTAACGGCGAGCCGTCGGCGTAGGCGAATCCAGCGTGCTTCCGCCTACGCCTGCGGCTCGCCGTTAAACGAAAATGCCGCCATTGAATCACATGATTTTGATTTTTCGTCCTCGCAGAATACGATTCTTTGATCGGAGATGAAAGTGGACGCGGCAGATCGTTGCCGGTCAAACCATGATTTCAAAGAGATATGACGTAATAATGGCTGCTTCAGATTCTGTTGTACTCGGTTCTCGATCACCTCAACGGCGTGAATTGTTGGAATCGATCGTCGGTTCGGGCTCGCTGCACATCGTTCCACCACTTTCGTCGGCGGAAGCGAATTTTCACGATGTGCGCGACGATGTCGGCTTCGAGCGTCGCCTGCTCGAAATCGTCCGAGACAAGTATCAGGATGTCAGTCGTCAGGTAGCGACGTCGGAACGGTTTTCGGGTCAGGGGATTCCGAATGCTCCATTCATCGTCGTCGCCGATACGATTGTCATCGCACAAAATGATCTGCAGCACAGACAAGTTCTCGGGCAGCCGGAACCGGACAAATGGAAGTCGGAGGTTCGTCACTGGATGCGTCACTGGCTGGCTGGAAGAACGCACGAAGTCTGGACGGGAGCTGTCGTGACGCGGCAGACAGACGTGCGCGAATTCATTGTGAAATCGAGCGTGACGTTTTGCAGCGTGTCGGACGCAATGATTGAATGGTATCTTTCAACCAATGAGTCCGTTGGGAAGGCAGGGGGTTATGCTATCCAGGCCAATGCGGCGGCGTTTGTTTCTCAGTTTTCCGGAAGCCTGACGAATATCATCGGCCTGCCGCTCATGGAAGTGATCGACGCATTGCAGGCCCTGGGCTGGCAAATGCCGGTTCACGAAGCGAAGGATTAGGTCGTGCCGCAGGAGATGAACACCAGTTCTTCCAGGACGAGCCACATGGCGGGTACCGCAACACAGGGGGCGGAGTTGTACCGGAAGACTGGCACCGCTCCGCTCGCCGGGCCGTTGGTCGCCAGTCCGATCGTGATCGGTGGACGGACATTGCCGACGCGATTCTTTCTCGCTCCGCTGGCAGGGTACACACACCTGGCGTTTCGACTGGTGTTGCGGGGAATCGGCGGACTGGGACTCGCGACCACGGACCTGGTTCTGGCATCCATGTTATGGTCCGAACGTCGCAAGTCACTGGACCTCGTGGAAACATGCCCGGACGATCGACCATTGTCAGTTCAGATTTTCAGCGGAGAAACAGGCCATCTGGTCAAAGCGGCCATCTGGCTCCAGGAGCATGGCTACGAAAGCATCGACATCAACATGGGTTGCCCGATGGCGAAGGTGAACAGTTCCGGCGGCGGAGCTCGATTGATGTGCAACGTAGAGGGTGCGGTCAGCATGGTCTCCCGCGTGATCGATGCCGTCAAACTTCCCGTGACTGTCAAGATGCGGCTCGGCTGGGACGCCAGTATGATCACGGCACCGGAACTTGCGGTCGCACTGGAAGACATCGGCGTGGCGGCGGTGACCGTTCACGGTCGAACTCGGTCGCAGGGATTCCATGGAACTGTGGATCGGGAAGGAATTCGGCAAACAGTCGCTGCCGTGCGTTCGATGCCGATCATCGCCAACGGCGACGTGAGAACGACGGACGACGCATTTTCCATGATGCGTGAAACTGGCTGCGCGGCAGTCGCGATCGGACGCGGGGCGATGCTGGACCCGTGGATCTTTCGCCGAATTCAGGGACGGGCCAATGGCGAGACGGATGTGTATGAGCCCACGGCAGACGAACAGATCGCCTTTCTGTCCGATCATTTTTCGCTCATGGCCCGGCAGTATGACGACTTCGCGTGTCTGATGTTCCGCAAGTTTGCGGCATGGTACGGATCCCGATTGGGAATCCCGGAAGATCTTGAAGACCGCCTGCGACGTTTCGAATCGTTTGCCGAATTCGACGAAATCGTTCGCCAGATCCGTTTACGCCACGGTGAACGGATGTGTTCTGTTCCGACGGCTCTCGTCAAGACACCCAACGGCCCGGTGGAGCATTGGTAGGTGCAGTCGCATTGTCTGCGATCAGCGAACGTGATGCGGACCGACTCCCATGACCGCCACTTATGAATCTGTCGGATCAAGCGTTTCTGCGTCTACAATATCCTTTGGTCGTCCGCTCGCCCGTTTGTTGATAACCAGATCAATGCGTCCGATGACCGGGATGTCCATTTCATCAATTTTAACAACCAGCCGATTGCGCCATGCCACATCGAATTCAACGCCGGACACAGAGGTAAGAATATCAATTCGCGACGGCTCAACGCCAATCTGAAACACGATCCCAGGGGCAGAAAGATCATCCACTGTCAGGTCGTGCATCGGCGCGCCGAATTCGGCTAGAACTCGAAAGACCTTCGCCGCAGTTTCCGAATTGGCGCGAACCCAAAGATCCAGATCACCTGTCGCCCTTGGATAGCCATGCGCAGCCAGGGCGTAGGCCCCGACGAGCAGGAAGTCAATCCCTGCTGCGGACAATGCGGACAACATGTCTTTGAAGTCTGGGTTGAACAACGTTTGGTTCCTTAAATTCCCATGCCACCAATGTCAACGGCCAGACCATCAGGATGCGATCTGCAGGAGTTGCGTGAGGCACACCGACATCCTTGCCTTGCTGGTCAAGTGTTGTACGTTTGACAACCGATCGGTCCATTCGCTGTAGAGGAGACATCGTTTTTTCAGGACTTGGGGGTAGATTCTCTGAGGCCATTGACTTATCCACAGTACCCGTTAGGCAGTGTCCAGAGGGTCAACCAGGCGATTGACTCTGACAAATGATTCTACCAATGGCTGCGCAAACAGTCTACAACCGAAGGAGAGACGACGGACCCTGTATCAAGACATGAATGCTCGGGCGTCGCAACGGCGAAGTGAAGCAGGAGAACCGCATGTCGATCGATACCAAGTTCATTCCGGGAATCGTCAGGAATGGCGTTGTCATTCCACAAACAGAAAACCAACTGCCCGAGGGGACACATGTTGAAATAGTGCTGCAGCCAACTGGAATGACACCCGAGTTGAAAGCGGAACTCGACGGATGGGATAGAGCTGGAGACGAAGCGTGGGCAATGATTGACAAGTGGGAAAGTGAAGATCAATGAAGATCGGCGATATCCATTGGGTCGATTTACCAACGGACGGCGGAAGAGAACTTGGCGCGCGCTTCGCCCGCAACCCAAAGTAGCCATCACGCTCCGCCGTGATGAGCATTTGTCAATCGACATTCATCAACCGAGACAGAGTTCCACAAGCAGCCCCTGCACGGCCTGCAGGACAATCAGCGCGGGAGCTCCATTCATGTGGCCCAGTTCAAGGCTCGTCACGGCGGAGCGTGACGGCTACTTTGCGATGTGCCCGTCACCGAGGCCGAACCCTGATGAGGACGAAGTTGATGCACGAGAAAATCCTCTTCAAACCGCCGCCTGAAAATCTTTGCGGGACTACAAGAATTCAAGTGTTTGTAGTACGGATGGTACGGATGGTACGGATGGTACGGATGAGTGGGGAAAATTGGCCGGTCGAAAATCTCATTAGAACGCCTGACAAAACCTCCTTAGCCGATGTCGCCGACATCACTCCTTCGTAATCGTCTCATCCAGATTCAGAATCAGGTTAGCCATCATGGTCATGGCAGCATAGCTGGCCGGCTCGAGGCCAGCGACACGCGGCGACGCGCCGATGACGAGCAGTTTCTCTGCTTCAGCAGGATTGGCCTGGTAGTGCGCGAGCTGATCCGCGTGGACTCGTGTGAGTACCTGCAGTTCGTGTTCGGCGGGGATCCTGGCGGTGCCGAGCTGGAAGCCGAACGTGAGTTGCTGCGCTGCCGAATCGCCGCCTGCGGTCATCATCCGTGCAGCCA
>CAMAVB010000081.1 GCA_945861465.1 Candidatus Kuenenia stuttgartensis | reverse complement strand
ATCAGTTCATCGCAGCAAGGCCGTGTCGTGTTGACGTACAAGAGCCTTGCGAAAGTCGAGCGTGCGTTTCGAAGTCTGAAGTCGATCGATCTGCACATTCGCCCGATTCGCCACTGGAACGATGATCGTATTCGAGCGCATGTGTTCCTATGTATGCTGGCGTATTATGTCGAGTGGCACATGCGGGATGCGCTGCGTGAATTGATCTTCGATGACGATGATATCGAAGCCGCTCAGGCGACGCGGAAGTCTGTCGTGGCGAAAGCCAGACGCTCGGAGTCTGCGAAGCAAAAGGACGCGACACGACGTACGCCGGTGGACCTTCCTGTGCAGAGTTTCCAGGATCTGCTGAAGGACATGGGGACCCTGACTCGCAACAGGATCCGCTTCGAATCAAGCGCGTCTGAGTTCAATCAGCTGACCGAATCCACAACTCTGCAACGCCGTGTGCTCGACCTGCTTTCAACCCATACGTAGCCAGAGATCGCATTTTCTTTTCAAGGATGTTTGACGACTTTTCATTGAAAAACACTGGGTTCCGCTGCGGATCTTTACTTGAATGGCGGTTCAAGTTCAGGTTAAACCGGGTCGTCAAATTGCTTTCGCCCGGGATTAACTCCGCCTTCCGCGAGCTTTCAGATCAATCAATGGCAGCAAGATTCTCAGTCAGATCTGTGAGATTGCACGTGTAGGCAGTCGTAGTGTGTCAGTGCGGGTGACTGAAAGCGTAACCCGTCCAGAGATTGAAGACGCCATTGGATTATGCAACGGGCCGGAGCAGACGTTCGCAGACTTCCGCAACGTCGAGCAGTCGCCAGTCGTATTGATACGGACCTGCAAGTTGAATCGCCAGCGGGAGTCGATCAGAGCTCAGACCAATCGGAAAGGAAACCGTCGGCAGACCGGTATAACTCCACGGGACGTTCATGCAGGGGTCGCCTGTTGTCGCGGCATCCGGTGCCGGTCCGGTGGCGGCGGGAGTCAGCATCGCATCGATCGAATGCTGAAACTGAGCGGCCATCGCCGTAGTCAGCGCCTGCTGGTGGGTCTTCGACGCGGTGTAGTCCTCGAAGCTGGTTCGCAGGCCCTCTTCGATCAGCGCCGCAATGCAGGGACCGTAGTCGTCGCGATGTGCGTGGAACCGCGCGCGATGCCATGCCGCCGCTTCGGTGGCCATGATCCGACGATGGTGGACCAGCACATCTGAGAACTCAACGGGGACATCAATGTCGATGATCGTCGCTCCGGCAGACACGAATCGGCTGATCGTTGTGTCCAGTGCATTGCGCAGTTGCGGGTCAACACGATCCTCGAAGAAGCGCCGCAGACGTCCGAGTTTGAGTCGTGACATTGTGGGGAGCTCGGATGCCACACACGGCGTCCCGGTCAGAGCCTGCAGCATGATGCGCAGATCGCCAACGGTTTGGGCGATGGGGCCCGGATGATCGAGTGAAGATGCCACCGGAACTACTCCCTCAAGCGACACGGTCTGGAACGTCGGCTTCATTCCGCAGACACCGCAGTACGCCGCAGGTCGCGTGATTGAGCCACCCGTTTGTGAACCGATCGCTGCGGGAACCATGCCGACCGCGACGGCCGCCGCAGAACCACTGGACGATCCTCCGGGCGTTCGCTCGGCGGCCCAGGGATTCCGTGTCGGCGGCGGGTCAAAGCAGGCGAACTGAGTCGTCACTGTCTTGCCGATGAGGATCGCGCCGGCTCTCCGCAGTGCGGTGACGAGCACCGCATCACGCTCGGCGGGTGACTCCGACTTCATCCGGAGAGGCGAACCTGCTCCGGTCACGGTACCAGCGACATCGAAAATGTCTTTGATGCCGATCGGAATGCCGTGCAGCACTCCGAGATCAACGCCTCGAGCCAACTCGTCGTCCGCGCGCGCAGCCTCCGTTCGCGCACCGCTGGCATCGACCGACACCCAGGCCCGCAAGTCTCGATCCGCGGCTTCGATGCGGGCAAGGCAACGTTCAACCAGGGCCGTCGATGTCAGCGTTCCCGACTTCATCGCCGCCAGGAGTGAAGAAATGGATTCAGCTGGTTCCCTGAAGGATATTGCTCGGTAAGAAGATTTTGACACCGCATGGACCCTCGGGATTTCCAGGCCAACATGAACTGTACGACATCCTGCGATGAAAACTATACCGCATTCAACGTTGATTCTACTTCGCGCGGTCAAGATTGAGAGAATTGGCGAGCGACATGCGTCAGCTGGCCGGTGCAAAAAGGGAAGTACCTGGCTTATGATGCGTGCCAGGCATTTCGATGATGCCAGTCATTTCGATGGCGACGATGCGACAATGACGCAGCCGCAGTCGCAGGCGGCGCGGGCAGTGCGATTTACGGACGGCAGCGTTCAGAAGTTCGTGAAGATCTCCCAGGATGCTCTACCGTGGCGTTTGACAGGTTCAACACTGAACGGCCACAATCTGAGGCAGGAATCGCTGGTCGTTTTCCTGAGGGACAATGCCAGAAACCATGCACCAAGTCCGGAAGTCGTGATCTATTCGCTGGTCGCAGGGCCGCCAGAGCCACGGCAGGGCCGCCAGAGCCAGACACCGTAGATGACGCGCTCGCAGGCAAAATGCTGATCGAGGATTGGATTTTAATGATCATACAAGATTGTGTTTTATTGTGACCTACATTTATATCTCCGGGAAAGTCATCAATGGAATTGCGTGAACAGGATCTCGACCAGAGCCCGTTTCGTCAGTTTGGAGACTGGTTTCAATCGGCCACGGACGCCGGGTTGCACGAACCCAATGCCATGAGCCTCGCCACGGTCTCAGATAAGGGAACACCGTCCCTCCGAACCGTGCTGCTCAAGGTCTGGGACGCGAATGGATTCGTGCCCCACTTATTTCTCCATCAGTCCTTATCGTGGCGGGTTTCCAGTTTCTGTATCCAGACAGGAGACCTGACGAATGGCTTGCATGAAGAGTGCTGAGTTGTAGGCGTTGTGGCGAGATCGGTTAAGGACCGTTCGGGAAATAATTGACCACATCCTCCTCTCCCCTGGACGGGGAGAGGGCAGGGTGAGGGGTATAAAAAGAGACAGTTATTTATCGAGCGGTCCTAAGGCGATTTTTGATCACTGAACACTTCCAACTGAACACTGAAAAAGACAACAGGTTGTTGCGGACGGCTTTCGTCGGCAAAATCCTTTTTCTTTTTTTGAAAAGAGATGTCAATTGACCTGGTGCATATAGCCACATGCGCTCTCCCGGCCCGCTATGTCGATACTCGAACTTCTTGAACCGGAACTGGCAACGGTGCAGACCGCGCAGCAGCGCGATCGCGCTGAACTGCAGCAAAAGATCGCCGTTGTGCAGCAGCAGGCCAACCTGATTGAACAGAAGGACGCGCTGCTCAGCGAACAGTCCACCACAATCCGCAAGCAGGAAGAAAAAGGGTTCAACGACAAATGAAGTGCGCTAAGGAAGGCAGGTGTTTCAACCGCGAATGGACGCGAATACACGCGAATCGCTGCAAAGAATCGGTGTGGACGCTTCCGATGACGATATCAACCGGCGTGGGCTCTGAAGCCATGGCACGACAAAAGACCATATTCCGGCAGGCGGAAAACATGCTCGTTTCGGACTGTCAAGGCACGGCAGACTGCAAAAACGCCTAAACTCCACGATCAGAATATCTCTGTGCGAAGTCCGATCTGAGAAAAAAGAAACTTGCGAGTTATGCTGGAGCCTTGCAAACTTACTGACATTCTTCACACTCTGCGGCCTTTCCCGATACACCCACCCACCCAGTGCTCACCATCTTCAGGTTTCTTATGAAGTCAAACACCCTGACACCGTCGAGATCCGGATTTGTCTTCCTGGCTGGTCTTTTCTTAGCTACTGCGCTGCCGCAATCGGCTATGGCCGGTGAAGCTGACCTCATCATCCCTTCGCTGAATCGACCGATAGCGCTCGGACTCACTGGGGAGATGTTGCTTTTTGCAGGCATCGCGATCAGTGTCATGGGATTGGCGTTCGGGATGAGGATTTTTGCCCACCTCAGAAACCTGCCCGTTCACAGGTCGATGCTTGAAGTTTCGGACCTGATCTACGAAACCTGCAAGACGTACCTGAAGACTCAGGGCAAATTCATTTTGCTGTTGTGGGTGTTTATTGCAACGGTCGTCGCGGTCTATTTCGGCAAACTGGCTCTGTATCGTGATCCCGTTACACTGGCGGAATCGCACGGATTTCCACTCAGCCTGGTCGGCATCATTCTGCTCTTCTCCCTGGTCGGCATCGCCGGCAGTTATCTGGTCGCATGGTTCGGAATTCGAGTCAACACGTTTGCGAATTCCCGCACGGCCTTCGCGAGCCTCGCCGGTAAGCCGTATCCCTGTTTTGCGATTCCACTGCAGGCCGGGATGAGTATCGGAATGATGCTGATCAGCGTCGAACTGCTCATCATGCTCTGCATTTTGTTGTTCATCCCCGGCAACTACGCCGGACCATGTTTCATCGGATTTGCGATCGGTGAAAGTCTCGGAGCTGCCGCATTACGAATTGCCGGTGGAATTTTCACGAAGATTGCCGACATCGGGTCAGATCTGATGAAGATCGTGTATGGGATAAAAGAAGACGATGCTCGAAATCCTGGTGTGATCGCCGACTGCACGGGCGACAATGCCGGAGACTCGGTCGGCCCCAGCGCGGACGGCTTTGAAACTTACGGCGTCACCGGTGTGGCGTTGATCACTTTCATCTTGCTGGCCATCAATCCTCAAAGTGTCAAACTGATCTCGGGCGGTGCTGTTGATTTTCACGAAGGACTGCAGGTGCAGTTGCTGGTGTGGATTTTCGTGATGCGTGTGATGATGGTGGTGGCTTCGGCGGTGTCGTACTTCGCCAATGAAGCGCTGACGCGATCGCAGAGCCTGAATGCGGACAAGATGGAATTTGAAGCGCCTCTGACACGGCTGGTGTGGATGACATCCATCGTGTCTATCGTGATGACGTACGCTATCTCCTGGGTCACAATCGGACCGACCGCCGCGACAGGACCATTGGCTGGTGATGCTTCCCTGTGGTGGATCCTGTCATCCATTATTTCCTGCGGCACGCTGGCGGGCGCGGTGATTCCGGAATTTGTGAAGATCTTTACGTCAACGAAATCTGCCCATGTGAAAGAAGTTGTCAGGTCATCGGAAGCGGGTGGACCGTCGCTGAATATCCTCTCCGGACTGGTCGCGGGGAATTTTTCCTGCTACTGGCTGGGCTTGAGCATTGTTGGTTTGATGACCGTGGCATATGCGTTTTCGCTGCACGGTCTGGAAACCTTTATGCAGGCACCAAGCGTATTTGCATTCGGGCTGGTTGCGTTTGGATTTCTGGGCATGGGACCAGTGACGATCGCTGTCGATTCCTACGGGCCGGTTACTGATAATGCGCAGTCAGTTTTTGAATTGTCACTGATTGAACAGGTTCCCGATATCTCGCAGGAGATTAAGCGAGAATTTGGATTCACGCCGGTGTTTGAGCGTGCCAAACATCTGTTGGAAGAAAACGACGGAGCGGGCAACACGTTCAAGGCCACAGCCAAACCCGTTCTGATCGGAACAGCAGTCGTCGGTGCGACCACGATGATCTTTTCGATCATCATGAACCTGACCGAACAGCTGACCGCTGATCTTGACAAACTATCGTTGCTTCACGCTCCATTCATGCTGGGACTGGCGACGGGCGGGGCAATTGTTTATTGGTTTACCGGTGCTTCCATTCAGGCTGTGACGACCGGTGCTTACCGCGCGGTTGAATTCATTAAGGCCAATATCAAACTGGATGGTGTGACGAAGGCATCCGTGGAAGACAGTAAAAAGGTCGTCGAAATCTGTACGATTTACGCGCAGAGAGGGATGTTCAATATCTTTCTGTGCGTCTTCTTTATCACGCTGGCGTTTGCCTTCGCAGATCCGTTTTTCTTTATCGGCTACCTTGTGTCCATTGCGATTGCCGGACTTTACCAAGCCATCTTCATGGCGAACGCGGGCGGTGCCTGGGACAACGCGAAGAAGATCGTTGAAGTCGATATGAAAGAGAAAGGCACTCCGTTACACGCCGCAACCGTGGTCGGTGATACCGTCGGCGACCCGTTCAAAGACACGTCGTCCGTGGCCCTGAATCCGGTCATCAAGTTCACTACTTTGTTCGGCCTCCTCGCCGTGGAACTCGCGGTCAGTATTTCGAAAGAACAGACAGCTCTTGACTTCCATGCAAGCACCGGAATGTCGCTCAACCTGGTGATCGCCCTGGCTCTGTTCGTGATCGCTTCGTTCTTCGTGCATCGATCATTCTACGGGATGCGCATTGGCGAAAAGGCTTAGTGCTTTGTCATTGATGGGTTGTGTGCCACTGGCTCTGCCAGTGTTCAATGCCGATGGAGAACACTGGCAGAGCCAGTGGCACACATCAGAGTACAGTTGACATTGCACTAGCGGAGTGTTGAATTATGCCTGACAATTTTCGAGCGCGACTCCGCAGCGGCGAACGCCTGCTGGGCACGATGGTGACGCTGCCGACGGCGTCCACGGCGGAAATCCTTGCCGACGCGGGCTTTGACTGGCTGTTCATTGATGGCGAGCACGGACCACTCGATACATCTGATGTCCTTGGCATCCTGCAAGCTGTGGGTCATCGAATTGCGTGTATCGTCCGTGTCCCGGCCTGCGATGAAGTCGCGATCAAGAAGGTCCTGGATCTTGGCGCGTCAGGAATCATCGTGCCGCAGGTCAATACGGTCGAACAAGCCTCAGACGTTGTCCGATATGCGCGCTACGCACCGGAAGGAAGTCGCGGCGTGGGTCTGGCGCGCGCCCACGGTTACGGGTTTCGTTTTGCCGAATACGTTGCCAGTGCCAACGCGGATATTTCTGTGATCGTGCAGGCGGAGCACCGGTCAGCAGTGGAAAACATCGATGCCATTGTCAAGGTTCCGGGCGTCGATGCGGTCCTGCTGGGACCGTACGATCTGTCGGCCAGCTATGGCAAGATGGGACAGATTTCCGATGCCGAAGTGCTGAACGGCATTGATCGCATCACGCAGGCCTGTCAGGCGGTTCAAATGCCGCTGGGATATTTCGGCATTTCATTCGACGCCGTAAAACCATGGATGGACAAAGGCTATTCGCTTGTCGTGGCCGGTGTGGATGTGCTGTTTCTCGGCAACGGCGCACGACGCATGTTCAAAGATCTTCAAGGCGTCCTGCCGCAACCGTAAGCCAATTTCGCCGAAATCGGCGTGCCTTGTCCGGCAATCGAAATTGCACGCAGTTGGCATTGGCTCGTTTAACCGCGTGCCCAGCGGGCCGCGATTGTTCTATTTGAAATTTCGTATTTGAGATTTGAAATTTGAGATACGAAGCGCGGGGAGTTGCCCACGTGGTTAAACGAATGTGCCATCCTCAACCGCGTGCCGTAAAACTCCGAATTCGGCGAAATCGGACTACTTCAGTAACTTTTGAATCGCTGGCACCAATTCAACCGCTTCCAGCGAGGTCGAAATCACTTTCCCCTGAGAATCCACGAGCCAGACAGTCGGGCTTTGGGCGATTCCCCAGAAGCGGACGAGCGGGCTGTTCCAGGATTGTTGTTCTCCCTGAGTGAAAAAGATCTGCTGGCCGGGGACATTGTGATTTTCAAGATACGCATTCAGCGTCGCTTCGTCTTCATCCAGCGCGACGCCGACGATTCGCAGCTTCGATGAGGGCAGAGCGGTACTGATCTTTGTCAGGACAGGCAATAAATCCTTCGTGAACTCTTCGCTTTCCGAATCCCAGAAAAAGACGACCGTGGGTTTTCCATTGAAATCATCGGACGATATGAAACCGCCGTCCAGGGTCGGGCCGGAGAACTGCGACAGTGTTTGTCCCGCCAGAGCCATTCGACGCAGCGATGCAGACGCTTCCTGCCCCTGATCTGTTGTGGCAAATTTTTCAGCCAGTGCGATGTAGCACAACCGTGATTCTGTCAGCAGCCTGGTAGACATTTCTTTATCCGTGCTCGCCAGCGACTGAAGTTCACAACTGCGAGCCGCGCCAAACAGCAGACTGGCCGCGCGCGGTGCCTGCTCAGGAAACCGATCGGCGAATTCACGAGCCCAGTGCGACAATGTTTCAAACCACACCGGCTGAGATTTTCCCAGGAGTCCGGCTTTCGTATGGGCGAAACGGGCGATGTAGTACACACCTTCTGCGGCCGCGATGGATTTTCCGTCGCGTTCGTTCAATGCATGCACATCGGCATAAAACAAATCGACGTCTTCCTGCGTTCCGGCCAGCGCCATCTGGAAGCGCGCCTCCAGAAGTTGTCCGACGGCGAGGTGAAACTGAGGCTTGCGGGCTTCGTCGTCCATGGTAAGCCGCAGGACTTTTGTCGCCATGTCCACGATCCGTTCGTTGCGTTCGCGGCGGGTTTTTCTGGCTTCGGCAAGTTCGGCAGGTACAGGTGAAATGCGAAGTTGTTGAATTTCACGAAGTGTTTGAGTGGCCTCGTCGTCGGGGAACGGAGACTTCTGGCCGCGTTCTGAATCTGATTTCGATCCGTCCAGTTGAGCAGATTTGTCGATCATGCCGATGCTGGCAACGACGCCCGGCTTGCGGGTGTTCGTTCCAGCTGCGCCCAGATCAGCCGTCTTGACAGCATTGTCGGCGTCGGCGGCGACTGTGCCGCTTGCTGCCGGACTCGGTTCTGAAGATCCTGCGCCACATCCCGCAGCGATAACAATCACCAGCATGACTCCGTACAGCCGTGAAAATTTTGACATTTGCATCAACGTCGATCCTTCGAAGCTGGTTTTGAACTCACATCGCACCGGGTTTTGTAGAGAAAACTGCCGTTCAGGAAAATACGAGTCTTCAAAGGGGACAATTTGTCCGAGTTTCGGACGCCACGTTGTGGCAAAACTGCCTGCGTTTCAGTAGTTCTACGTCCTTAGGACTGAGACAGAAATAAGTGGGGCACGATTCCATCGTGCCGGGCACGTTGAAAACGTGCCCCACGTCCGGAAGACGACAGTTATTTCTGCGCCGGTCCTCAGCCAGAATTTCGACTCGTGACAGCATCCCGGAAAGACCCAACATGGAAATAGATCCGAGCAAACTGCATGTCCTGGCGATTCACGCTCATCCGGACGATATTGAGTTCCAGTGTGCGGGCACGTTGCGGCGACTTCGGAAACTGGGTTGCCGGATTTCCGTCGCGACGATGACTCCGGGAGACTGTGGCAGTGCGGAATACAACTCCGAGGAAATCTCGACCATCCGACGTGAGGAGGCTCGTCGTGCCGCTGTGATCCTGGAAGCAGAATGCACCTGTCTTGAATTCCGTGACTTGTCCATCGTGTTCGACAATGACAGCCGACGCCGGATGACGGAGTTCCTGCGCCGCACGGCCGCCGACATCATCCTGACGGCCCCGCCGATAGACTACATGCACGACCATGAGATCACGAGCGCGCTGGTGCGGGATGCGTGTTTCAATGCGTCCGTGCCAAATTATCGCACTTGCCAGTGGGATCCAGCTCCGCCGACTCTGAAAATTCCGTGGCTCTACTATGTTGATCCTGTTGAGGGGACGGATCATTTTGGAAATCGAATCTCGCCGGATTTCGTGATTGATATTTCTAAGGAAATGCCCGCGAAGCTGGAAGCTCTGGCCTGTCACGCCAGCCAGCGTGAATGGCTTCGGCGTCAGCACGGAATGGACGAATATATGGATGCCTGCGAACGCTGGAGTCACCTGCGCGGCAATGAAATCGGGACGCAATACGGCGAGGGATTTCGTCAGTACAAAGGCCATCCGCATCCGATGAGAAATATTCTCGGTGAATTGCTTGGGATTCAGTAGGATGGACATTCATGTCCGTCCGCCCCCAATTCCGGAAAACTTCGGCGGCACTTTATCAATGGATTCGCAAGAAGCCTGTTGTGCGATATGCTGATATCTGAATTCTGGACAAGCCTCTTTGCTTCTGAACTTCGACCGCGAGATCCGTTCCCATGTCAGACACTGCTTCTCACGCAGCCGCCACCCCTGAGCACGCGGCAGAACTTTTTTCGCCAGGAGAAATCAAACAGTTCGGCGTGGACGATGTCACCGCTGGCGGCGCGATTGGGAAAATGCTGTCGGCATTGTTTCTCTACACAGTTTTTGCAATGGGCATTGCTGGCTGGTGGACATACTCGTCAATCGCTGTGGACAAAGCTGCCGCCGAAAATGAGCAAAGCGGTCAGGGAGACGTCGAAGATCATCATCAAGGTGCGAAACCGTCCAACGACAACTGACGGTTTGCTCTGTGAGTGCATTCTTTTTCACGGGATTTTATCGTTTTCGCCCCGGTCGCTGGTCTCGAAGACCAACAGTAGTACACTGTAGGAGAGAGTGTGAGAATGTTGCGATCCCATGATTCTGTGAAGTGCTCAGCAACCGCCATCGAGTAGATTTGCCATGCCGTCCCCCCCCGTCGTACAGTATGCTTCGCGTACCGATGTGGGGATGCGCCGTTCGGCTAATCAGGATTCACTCGCAGTGCGACTGTGTGCTGACTACGACGAATGGCATCGCTGCGGACATTTATTTATGGTTGCTGACGGAATGGGTGGCCATGCCGTCGGCGACCTTGCCAGTCGCATTGCGGTCGAAACGTTGCCTCATGCGTATTTCAAGCGGGATGCCCCATCGGTCCAAAGCCGCATGCGGCAGGCCATCTATGCAGCGAACAAGGCCATTAATGATCGCGGTCGGGAGAATCGCGAATTCGAAGGCATGGGAACGACCTGCAGTGTTCTGAGCCTGGCAGAAGATGGTGCGACCATCGGGCATGTCGGTGACAGTCGTGTTTACCGGGTGCGTCGAGGTCGCATCGAGCAACTGACGTTTGACCACAGTCTGCAGTGGGAGATGATCCGGCTGGGCCGTGCGACCGTGGACAACGTGGAATTGTTTCACCCGAGAAATGTGATCACACGCTGCCTTGGACCAGATCCTCTTGTGCAGGTTGACATTGAAGGTCCGTTTTCCGTCGAAGCAGGTGATCATTTTGTTCTGTGCTCAGATGGACTGACAAATCATGTCACCGATGCAGAAATTGGCCAGACGGTCGCTTCATTGCCGCCTGCAGAATCTTCCCGGCTGCTGATCAATCTGGCAAACTGTCGTGGTGGCTCTGACAACTCCACAGTGGTGGTCATCGGAATCGACAGCTATCCCGGCACGGTTGAAGAGCAGTCAGCTGAACTGCCAGAAGCACCGAAGCTTGACAGGACGATCGACATCCCTGGCAAGCCGTCAGATGTGCCTCAAATTGTGCTGGCGGGAACTGCGGTCTTGTGCCTGTTAGCGGCGATCACGCTGGGAGTGATCGAGAAGTTTGCTCCGGCGGTGATTCTGGTCGCAGCGTCTGTGCTTTCGTGGCTCATCCGTCGGCGGATGGGGAGCAGGAAAACGGCGGCATCCAGCGAAGATTTTTCGACGGACGCGACGGCACCCGTTGAGTCTGGCGTGTTGACCGATTCTTTCGCAGAGCACTCTTCGCCAAGGCCATCTGTCCCGCAGACCGCATTCAATCCTAAATCTCCCTACCGGTCCTTCAGTGCCGCCATTTCCGAGGCATTTTTGTCGTTTCTGGCAAAAGTCCAGAGTGATCTTGTTCAGGACGCACAAGACCGTGCATGGGCCGTCGATTTTCAGGAAGTCAGCACCTTAAGTAAACAGGCCAGTGCTGCTCGGCAGTCAGGAAAAATCAGTCAGACGATCAAATCTCGTGCCAAAGCCATCGACATGCTGATGCGTGAGCGTATCCGCGATCGCGATCATGGTAAGAGTGTCTGAGACACGAGGATCGTGAGCGGCAAGGCGCGGGCCGCCGGTTTATATTGTAGAAATACCTGAGAAAACGGCGGCAAGCGAGTTGCAGCTCACAAGTTGCTAAAGGCAGGCACAGCAAATCGCTCTGGCCATTTTTGAGTTTCGCCGATAAGCTACGAACGCGCTGCAGATTCAGGTTTCCGACGGACCAGATGATCTGTGGCAGAATTCGTCAGACCGCAGGGTGGTCGGGACGTTCAAACGACAGGGAGGTCGGCGTGTTTTTGTTTCGCACCATACGCAGACGACTGGTGTCGTTATTCACGGGCGCGATGTTACTGGTCATTACGATGGCCGGGATTGGTGCCTTGGGACTGATGTGGCATCAGGAAGCCGTTGATGACCTTGATTTCCTGCTTCATCGCAGCCCTGATCGCAATCAATTGAGCCGATCCGTTTCAAAGATCTCTGAGAGTCTGTATTCTTCGCTGGATCCAAGACAACTCGCGGCAGTTCAGCAACAGCGCATGACCTATCTCGCACATGTCGAAGACGCACGGACGTCACTGCGGGAATTTCGTCGGCGCATAGAAGCGTTGCCGACACCACCGGAACTCAATCGCCAGCAGCGCGATCAAGTATTGCCGCGAATTGACGATATCTATGGTGAGTTTGACTACCTCGCAACTTTGGCAGAGGGATTGCATCCGATCAAGTCGGCAGAAGAGGGAACCCGGCAACTGGAAATTCGTTGTGAAGCTTCACGAGCCGTGACTCGCATCCAGCGAACCCTCGACAATCTGCCGGCTTACTACATGACGGCGGATTGGGGCGAAAAATCACTGCAGAGACAGCATCTCCAGTCCGCACGATTTCTGCGCTGGTTGCTGTCTGGTACCGGCATCGTCGTAGCAGTTTCCCTCGTCATCCTGACATGCGGCTTTCGCTGGATTTCTATTCCTGTCCGTTCCATTGCGAAGGGCTGTACACGGATCGCCAACGGTGACACGCGGTATCGACTTGTCGTTGCGTCGCGGTGGCAGGATGAATTCGCCGACCTGGTGGCGGGCGTTAACTGCATGGCGGATCGTTTCCAGCAGGCGGAAGAAGAATTGCAGTACAAGGTGCGTGAACGCAGCGAACAACTGATCCGATCGCAGAAACTGGCGAGCGTCGGTTTTCTGGCGGCCGGCGTCGCGCATGAAATCAACAATCCACTTAGTGCGATTACGGTCGCGGCGGAATCGCTGGAAATGCGTTTGCATGGACTTGACGGTGTGAAGTCGGATGACGCGCGGGAGGCCATGGAACGTCTCGCCATGATTCGCCGTGAATCTCGCCGCTGCGGTGACATCACGCGACGGCTTCTGGATTTTTCTCACGGAGATAAAGCTGGCCGCATCCCGACAGACATTGCCGAACTGATCCGAGAGGTACTGCTCATGGTGCAGCATCTGGGTCGTTACGCCGATCGCACAGTCACTTTCGAATGCGACCGCTCCATCGTCGCGGAAGTCAACGCCGCCCAATTGAAACAGGTCATTCTGAATCTGATCGCAAATGGACTTCAGGCAACGGCATCCGGGGGCTGCGTCAGCGTGCGACTTCAGGAACTGGTCGATTCCATTGTGATTGCCATCGAAGATGATGGCTGCGGCATGGACGAAGACACGCTGCACCACATCTTCGATCCATTCTTTACAACAAAAGACGCAGGGCAGGGCACCGGGCTTGGTCTGAGTATCACACACCGAATTATTGAAAACCATTCCGGCACAATTACGCCCGTCAGCAATGGCCCAGGGTGTGGCAGTACGTTTCAGATCCGGCTTCCAAAACGCCAGCCGCAGGCAAACGCAGCCTGATCCTGCGGGGAACCCTGCACTGGCGAGCGGGGCACATAAGTGCCCTGATTTCCCGTCAGTTGCAACAACATCAGGGGATTGACATCCCTCGCTCGCCTTAAGTCCACGCCATTGGGAAAGCCCGGCGCGCATCCGACCAGTATCGATTGTGGCGATCATTCCGAAAACAATCATCGAACGCGGTGATCGCGGGGCAAACAGACTGGAATGACTCCCTGAGATTGAATTATACTCAGACAGATTGAACAGTCCTCAATTCTTCAGGCATCAATGTTTCAGGTGGAGACATCACAATGGCCGGTCGGGCTCGTAACATCGTCTTCGGATCGCTGGGAGTCGCCGCGCTGATGGCAGTCGCTGCCATCCTGGACATTGTCGTTGGCATGCCATTCGGTGGCCAGATGGTCTGGGACATCATGCTGATCCTTGCGGCCGGACTGGTCATTTACATGGGGATTGACTGCCTCAAGGGTATCCGCTGATCAGCGGCCAGGAGTCTCTTTCGATACTTCAGGACAACGATCGACAAACATCGCGAATTGAGATCACTTCACAGGACAAGGAAGTCTGTCAGTGGCCACATCTCTGCATACGCAACTCAAGTCTCACTATGTCACCGCTGCAGACCGGCATGAAGTCGTCGTCGATCAGTATCGGATTGATGCCATTGACAAACGTGGGCGGCTGATCGAAATTCAATGCGCGTCGCTGGCTGCAATCCGAAACAAGATTTCGCGACTGCTGGAAACGCACCAGGTGATCGTCGTCAAACCACTGGCAGCCCGCAAGAAGATCACGACGCTGCATCGTCCTGGCGGAGATATTGTCAGCTCCCGATACAGTCCGACGCGACAAAAACTCGCGCATGTGTTTGTGGAGCTTGTCCACTTCGGAGCGTTTCCTCATCCGCGCCTGCGGCTGGATGTGCTGCTGACGGAGCAGGAAGAAATTCGAGTCCCGCCGACGGCACGCAGTTCATGGAAGAAGAAGTATTCTGTCGCCGAACGGACGCTGGTGGAAGTTCAGCAGCAAGTCCAGCTGAAGACCGCTGCGGATCTCTGGAAGGCACTTGACATTCAGCTGTCCGGTGAATTCACGACTGCCGATCTTGTCACGGCATCCGGCATGCCTCGCTGGCTCGCTCAGAAAGCCGCATGGTGTTTCAGACGCATGGAGTTCTTCAGCGTCTGCGGCAAACAAGGCAACGCAATCACATACCGACTCACCGCCAAACCACGTCGCGCCCGAGCGGCTTGAAACGAGAGAGGACCGTTCGGGAATTTATACGGCGCGCGGTTGAGCATGGCACATTCGTTTAACCGCGAGGGCAACGCCCCGCGCTTCGTATTTCGTATTTCGTATTTCAAATTTCAAATACGAAATTTCAAATAGAACAATCACGGCCCGCTGGGCACGCGGTTAAGCGAGCCTCAGGAGTTCGTTGCCAGGCATGCGAGTCGCGGAGCGACATCGGCTACGTAGCTCAGTCGCTCCGCCGACTGAGATTCCCTGGGCAAAATGCTGCGATTCCTGTACCTTGGACATTCCTGTCCGAGATATTGGCCGTGAATCGTCGCATTGTCGAACGACTGTCAACGCACAATAACCTTCGCTTCGACCGTGTTTCATGGCCATGCGACGGACATGAATGTCCATCCTACGACTCCAATAAAATTTCGGCGCGGCTCGTTCCTCGCCACGCAGGTAAAGGAGAAAAGCAGTAACGCAGCAAGCCGTAAAGGCACAAGCTGACAAGCTATAAAGTTCTCGCCACACGGAAACCGAAGTTGTGGCTACGGAAGTCGGGTCGCCTAAGGTAGCGAATCGCGGAACGGCCGTCGTCTGCTTGATTGCTCCACGAGCCGCCACGCAAAACGCGGCCAGCGTTGTCATCCTTTTGCTCTGCCGGATCGTAGTGGTCACTGCACCATTCCCAGACATTGCCGGCCATGTCGTGCGCGCCGCAATGTGAGACCGACGGCGGAAAGATCCCAACAGCACTTGTTCTGCTCAGTCCCAACTCGTTTGAGTTGCAGAGACCGATGCGATCCTCGTTTCCCCACGGGTACTTCAATCCCGCAGGACCGCGTGCGACAGCTTCCCATTCGCATTCGGCAGGAAGTCGAACCTTCGCCCACCGGCAAAACGCATCGGCCTCCCACCACGAAACGCCGACGACCGGACATGTCGCTCCGTTCCACTTCGAATCGTCCCAATATTCAGGCTGCGTGATGTTGTTCGATGACCGCCATGCCCAGCCTGCGGGATGCCACTGGCTCTCAGTCTGGTAGCCGTCGGTGACGAATGCAGCAAACTGGGCGTTCGTGACTGGGAATTTCGAGATGCCGAATGGACGCTCAATTTCAAACTTTTCGTCCTTTCCGCCGTAGATATAGGTCCCCGGTGAAACAGTCACCCAGGCGTTTGAATCGACGAGACTCTCCGACACTCGTGGATCGCCCAGGCGGCCCAGCATGAGAGCCAGTTCCGCACGAGCCTTGACTTCCACATTTTGTTCGATCGACTTCAGGAAGACATTGACAAACTGATCCCGCGCATCACCCTGCAAATGCAGATTACGGTCAAGCAAAATTTCCAGCCCATCAACGACCGAAAGGGTCAGTCCTGTGAATTTCCGAACATCGTCAACGTCGATACGTGTCAGCATTTGCTCCAGAAGTTCGAGAACAGCTTCAGGGGTCTTTTCGGTCGCTCGACGAGCAAGCAGGAATCGCAATGTGGGCCTCCAGTTTGCCATGTTTGCGCGTTGAAAGATGACCTGCAGAAGTTTGTCAAGCCCGTCAGCTAATCGTGTCAACTGTTCGGCAGCGAGAAACTCCTGAAACGAAAGGTGAAAGAAACTCGCACGTTGACTGCTGCCCTGAGTGAGTAATCCACTGCGCCCCAGCAGGTCCTCACGCGCTGCAACCTGATCGCAGAATCCGGATTCCGATAATGAATTCGCACCGAAGTGGAGCGCGAGAATCTTGTCGAGCTCGGGTAGACTCACTTCCGCCGAAGGAGCGGAACTTTTTGGCTCAAATGGGTTGCCCGTATGCATACCCAGTGCCACCGCCCCCAGCCGAACGCGGACTTTTGCGATGTCCGGTGGATTACGTGGATACAGGAACCACGCAGCGATATCGTGACCTCAAGCGACAATGGAATTCACCGATATGAATTCTCGGTCGCCACTTGTAGGGCTGAATCAGAGTCGTCAGAATTGCCTGATGTGAAAATCGGACAATGATTGTGACTTCATTCGAAGATAAAGAAAGCAGCTTGTGAGCGAATCGTGGATTGCGGACCGGATGCACAGGATCGATGCATCGGGAATTCGGAAAGTATTTGACCTCGCTGCGACGATGACCAGGCCGATCAACCTCAGCATCGGGCAGCCGCATTTCGATACGCCACAACCGATCAAAGACGCTCTGTGCAAGGCCGTGCAGGACGGAAAAAATGCCTACAGCCAGACACAGGGAATCGCGCCTCTGCTGAATCTGCTGCAGAAAGATATCGACGAACGCTATCACCATGCAGATCGAGGAGTCTTTGTAACTTCCGGCACCAGTGGTGCTCTGATGCTGGCATTGTGTACGCTCGTGAATCCCGGCGACGAAGTGATTGTCTTCGACCCGTGGTTTGTGATGTACCGGCATTTAACGACATTGGCTGGCGGGAACGTGGTGGAGGTTTCGACGTATCCAGACTTCCGGATTCGGATCGAAGATGTCCGCAAGGCAATTACTCCCAGAACGAAAGTGATTCTGTTCAACAGCCCCGCCAATCCGACAGGAGCGGTGGCATCTGCGGAGGAAGTTCAGGCACTGGCTGAGCTGGCTGCGGAGCAGAATATCGCACTGATCAGCGACGAAATCTACCGCGTCTTCTGCTACGACGAACCATTCCACAGTCCGGCGGAATGGAATGATCGCACGATTGTGATCGACGGATTCAGTAAGTCGCACTCGATGACCGGGCTGCGGCTGGGTTACATGCATGGCCCCCGGTATGTCATTCAGCAGATGCTGAAACTTCAGCAGTTCACCTTTGTCTGCGCGCCGCACCCGGTGCAGTGGGCGGGTGTGACGGCGTGGGAAATCGATGTGCAGGATTATGTTCAGGACTATCATCGCAAGCGAGAGCTGATTGTGAGTCTGCTCAAGGACGATTTTGAAATCCACGGCGGTCAAGGAGCATTTTACCTTTTTCTGAAAGCACCGTGGGGGACTGGTTCGGAATTCGTGGCTGAAGCAATTCGCAACAATCTGCTGATCATTCCTGGCAACGTGTTCAGTCCGTCGGACACACATTTTCGCATCTCATTCGCTGCTGAAGACGATTTGATTCGGGAAGGGGCTGCGATTTTGTGCCGCCTGGCTCGAAATCCGCCTGGATGAGCCGTTTTGTGCTGGAATGTTGAAAAATCCGCGATTTTTTCCCAAGGAAGTACAAATTTCCGGGAATGATATGTGCGAGAACTGAAAAAAACTAAACAATACGGCATGGTTCAGGGATCATGTTGCTGTCCGAATCAATGTGTGTTTCGGGCATTTTTGTCAATCGCTTAGTCATCATCAACCGCTGGCAGCAAGGGAGATTTTTATGCGTTCTCTTCGTCGAACGACGCGGGGGTTCACTTTGATTGAGCTCCTCGTCGTGATCGCCATTATCGCCATTCTTGTGGCCATCCTGCTCCCAGCCGTGCAAAAGGCTCGCGAAGCTGCGTTTCGCGCCAAGTGTGAAAACAACATCAAACAGCTGGTGTTGGCGATGCACAATTACCACGATACACACAACGCTTTTCCGCCAGGTTTGATTGTGACGCGACCAGCGACAAACCCCGACCTCTCGCCAAATGGTTTTCGTTTGATCGATCCGACCGAAGCAACCGATAGTCGATTCGGACTCGGGTTGCATGGCATGAGTTGGATGTACCACATCCTGCCTTACATTGAACAGGACAACCTCTACCAGCAATGGAAACCCTACTACAACGTCTGGAACAACTCGGAACGCAATAACGAACTTGTTTGGCGTAATACGCTGGGTTACGCTCCTGCGACGGCTGAAATTGGTTCATTCTATTGCCCGTCACGCCGCCAAAGAATGGATCGAACTGCAGCCTATTCACACAATATCTACCTCGATACGTTTTCTCAGGTCCAGTTGACATCGGGGCCCATAACGACGGGCGGCACTGATTACGTCGGCTGTGCAGGTTCTGGACGCGTGTTTGATCATTCGGCGCCGCCGACAGGGCTACGAGCAGCATACGACTTGACTCCGGCACAAATCCAGTACCATACGAATCAACCAAATAACTTCGCTAATAACTTCAATCAACTGGGCACGAACCTCGGGATTTTCTCCGTAAACAGTTCTGTGCGCATGGCTGACATCAAGGACGGAACTTCGCAGACGATCATGGTAGGCGAAGCGGAGCGTTTTTCTCCGCTCCGGCAGGCAGTTGTTCGGCAACCGAATCAGATTGCCAGCGATGGCTGGGCATGGGGAGGAGCAGCCACTCTTTTTTCCACAATGGCCGGGCCAAATCAGATGCTGGACTGGGAATGGGCAGGTTCCTCCCACGGTGATACAATTATTGTGGGACTTGCCGACGGATCAGCGCACAAGATCGGAAAATCGATCGGGTTATCTGTATGGCAGGCACTCGGCAACATGTCAGGTGGCATTACGGCTAGCAATTTCTAAGTATAATCTTTGACATGACAATGGTTTCATGATCGCGTTCAACGTCGCCGGGTTGACGAGTCCTCGTCAGCCTGGCGTTTTTCTTGCGCTGTTTGATTGAGTTCCGAATATGACCATTCGATACACTTGCACTGGCTGCGAATCGGTCCTGAAAATCAAGGACGAAAAGGCCGGCACCAATGGAAGATGCCCAAAGTGCAAAACAGAATTTGTCGTGCCTTTCCCCACAGACGGTGATGGTATCGAAATCGACGTCCGCGCTGCATCAAATGTTTCCGCTTCAACCGACACCATTGTCGATGACGTGGATATGCCGATTGAATTGACCCCCGAAGTTGAAGACAGTGCCGATTTTGATCCTCTGGATGTCCTGAGTGGTCCGGTCGCATCTGCACGGACAGTTGCGGCGCGGACTTCACCTGCTGTGCCGGAAAAGAAACCGTCCGTTGCAGAGCTCATGCGCGACTTCGAAGCAGGTAAGAAAAAGGATCGAAAGAAAGATTCCGCCAGCGAAATCAGTACGCCAGCTGCAACCACAGGGTCCGCCGATCAGACAGCGGGTTCGGCAGCGAGTGCATTGACGCGGGCATATCAGCAAAAACGTGATTCCGCCTCGACTCCGACTTTGAGTGTCAAAGACGCGAAGGCGGCTGAGCAGCAATTATTGATGATGGATTTCATCAAGAAGAGGGCCGCCCCCGGGATTCTGATTTTTTTCGTCTTGTCCTACTCCTGGTTCTGGTGGATGAACAGGGTCGAGTACACTGGTCTTCCACTTTACGAAGTCACCGGACAGACACTGAAAGGTGGACAGCCTGCACCGAAGATTCAGGTCTTTTTTGAGCCAGTTGGGGGCGGAATCGACGATAAGCGCCCCCTTGTCAAGGCAGTCAGCGACGAAGAGGGGAACTTCCGCGTAATGTACGACCCTTCCTTTTACGGTGCTCCTGCCGGTCAGTACCGCATTGGTTTGATGGACGAGAATGGCCGCCCGGTTGAGCAGTCCGAAGCCCTGACGCTGACTGTAAAGGAAGATGGGGAAAATGAATTCAAGATCAACCTGTAACAAAGCCTTCCCCCGGCAGAAATCCTTCTTGTTGTCGCTGCAAGGCCGGGCACAACTTGCTCAGTCATCCGCGAAGCCCTAGAATCCCGTACGTGCGGTATGCCACATGTGGAAATAAATTGACTCAGCAAGATGCTGCTCACAGGATTGCGTTTAGCCGTGGTTTTGTCAGAATCCCACTGGCATGACATGCGTGAATAAGTTTAGCAACTGCACTTCCATCAATAGTCCTTGAATCGGGATGAAATCGTTGAGAGCCCTGATTAGCGACATTCACGGCAACCTTGAAGCTCTGACGGCAGTTCTTGCCGACATCCGCAGGAAAGGTGTGACTGAGATCTACTGCCTGGGTGATATTGTGGGCTACGGCCCCAATCCCGCCGAGTGTATTGACTTGGTCATGGACCTGGATATGTGCCTGCTGGGCAACCACGATCAGGCAGCGTTGTTCGATCCCGAAGGCTTCAACGCTGGTGCCGAACGCGCGATTTTCTGGACGCGATCGGTTCTCGAACAAGGCGTAGGGCCACGAGCGGAAAAACGCTGGGATTTCCTGGGTGAACTGGATCGACGATTCCGTGACGAAGCAACCCGCACGATGTACGTCCACGGGTCCGCGCGGAATCCGCTCAATGAGTATGTTTTCCCCGACGATATCTACAATCAGGTCAAGATGGAAAAGATCTTCGCACTTATTGATCAATATTGCTTCCAGGGACACACACACATTCCCGGAGTCTTCACCGACACGCTGGAGTTTTTCCCTCCGGAAGAGATCGACTTCAAGTACAGGTTGACAAAGCAAAAGGTGATGATCAACGTTGGATCGGTTGGCCAGCCTCGTAATAATGATCCGCGGTCATCGTATGTCACCGTCGATGGCGACCTTGTGGAATTTCATCGTGTCGCGTATGACATTGATGAAACCGTCAGTAAGATCTACGGCGTTCCGGAACTTGACAACTTCCTCGGCGACCGACTCCGCGAAGGCCGATAGCCGTCTGCGGCGTGCCGCATTACCGAGATGACAATCGTGTGACGGCCATGATTTCGGACACGGCGCGAACTTCTCGTAGCTTCATGCTGTAGACCCTTATGATGCATCGTCGTCAGGTTCTGTCACTCGGAATTTCGACCGGAATCGCTTTTGCATTGCTGCCGACAACCGCGAGGTCAGCAGACGACGCACAGCCGCGTTTCCGAATCATCGATACCAACATCAGCCTCTTCCGCTGGCCGTTTCGGCGACTGCCTCTCGACGATCCGGATGCCCTTGTGAAGCAGCTGCGATCGCTGGGAATCGCTCAGGCCTGGGCGGGAAGTTTCGAAGGGATTCTGCAGCGCGATATCGCAGGAGTGAATCAGCGGCTTGCGGACGCATGTCGAAATCGCGCGGAGCTGATTGCTGTCGGTTCGATCAATCCGGAACTGCCGGACTGGGAAAATGACCTCCGCCGCTGCACTGAAGAACACAACATGCCCGGGATTCGGCTGCACCCGAATTACCACGGATACACTCTGGAAGATCCAGGGTTCAATCGCCTCGTAGAGCTTGCGACATCAGCTGGACGATTCATCCAGATCGCAGCCGCGATGGAGGACACGCGCACACAGCATGCGCTGGTGCAGGTTCCGGACGTCAACTTTGCTCCTCTGGTGAAGTTAATGAAAGTCATGTCCGGAGCCCGTGTGCAGATCCTCAATCATAACCTGCGGCCTCCACTGTTGCTGCAACTTGGCGAAACGCCTGGCGTGTTCTTCGACACAGCGCGCGTGGACGGAACGGACGGAGTCCCGCAGCTTGTCCAAAGCGTTCCGCCAGGCCGAGTGATGTTTGGGAGCCACGCTCCGTTTCTGATTCCTGAAGCCGCTCTGATTCGAGTCCACGAATCAGGGATCCTTGAGGAAGCATCGCTGTGGACCGTGCTTTCGGAAAACGCCGGGCAATTGTTTGGAAACACCGCCGTATGATTCCCGCCGACATCCAACTTGGACTCCCCTTACCTGAGCAATTGCAGGGATACCGCATCTGGGATTCCTACTTCACTCCGGCGTATTCGCATCCAGGTCCAGACGGAAGCAGTGAGCTGTTCACCGACATTGAACGCTCGCTGCCCGCCATCAGAAAGGGGCAGTTTGAGAAACTGTGTTACTTCCCGCATGTCGGCACAGGCACAACAAACGACGCTGAATACGAAGCACTGGCCCGCTCAAGCCCGGAAATGATTCTGAAACCGCTGAAGCGCTGGCCAGATTTGCTGCTGGGAATGATTCAGCTCAATCCCCATAATGTTCCTGCGTCGCTCGATGCGATAAACCGCTGGCTGCGCGACGGGCCGATGCTGGGGGTTTATTTCCCCGGCGGCGGTCCAGGTGCAATGACTTGCACACATCCCAACTTCAACCCATTGGTGGTGCGCCTTGCGGAACTGAACGGAGTCATCATGCAGCATACATGGTTCAAGACCGGCGGAAAGCAAGGACCTGGCGAATCGACTCCGGCTGAACTGGCAGAACTATCCGCCCGATATCCGCAACAGAAATTTGTCTGCGCGCATGGTGGCGGTGAATGGGAACGTGGAATTCGCGCAGTGCGGAATTCGCCCAACATTCTCGTCGAAACTTCCGGCTTTGACGCCACTGCGGGGTTCATCGAAATGGCTGTCCGCGAACTTGGTGCCGAACGCATCATGTTCGGTAGTCACTTGCCATCACGCTCCCTTGGCACCGAACTGGGAAAAGTGATCGGAGCTGACATTTCCGAACGAGACAAGAAACTGATCCTCGGCGAGAACTTTCGAAACCTGCTGCGACCGATTCTGAAGACAACAGAATAAGTACTCCTGACACAACAGCGACGAAGAGCGGTTTTGTCAGGGGTTCTTATCAGCGGACTTCAGCGAAGCCGTTCGGCGGGCACGGCACGCAGGATCCTCAGGCCAACCAACAGCACACAGAAGGCGATGAAGGAGCCGGCAAGCATTCCGGAGACAGTGGGCCAGTGGCTGAAGATCATCCTGAGCTGAATGCCTTCCCACAGCATGTGCCAGGTGCAGAGCACGATGTACGCGGCGATGCACAGATAAGGGCCAAAGGCGACGAAGCTGCCACCGGTGACGATGCGGCTGCCCAGACCCAGGACGAGTCCGACCAGCGGCGCGATGGCAAGCACGCACAGTGTCGGCTGCCAGCCCATGAAAGCACCGATCATCGCCATCAGCGTGACGTCTCCGAAACCGATCGCAGGCATTCCCAGAATCAGATGCGCCGCGATGCGCGCCGCCCACATCAGTCCCGCACCGGTGAGCAGTCCGCAGAGACTCCACGCAAAACCATGCAGATGGTGATGCCTCTTCATCCATTCCGGAAGGTACGGACCGTAAAGATCAACCAGATTCCAATCGACCCAGACATGCATGATCTGCAGCTCTCCAGAGAGTGTTGCGAATCCAAGTGCGATAAGAACGCCGGGGACGATGATGGTGTCCGGAATGACGTAGTCCAGCAAATCGCTGATTGTGGCAGTCGTCAGCAGGAAGACAAAAGCCAGCTGATACGGCAGGCGGTTCTGCCACAGCGCCATCGACGGACGCACTTCGTGAACGGCTTGACAGCCGTGTTGCATTAGCCAGGCAAGCAATCCGAACGCCGCAGCGGTCACAAGAGATGTCGTGATCGGCCACCACCGATCAGTCCGCTGGCAACTGCGACACTTGATTGGGAAGGCCAGCGTCATAAGTTGTCGCGCGAGTGGAAACCGTTGACGACAGGCCATGCAGGCTCGCAGTCCGGTGCGGATCGAAGGATCAATTGATGATGCGGCCCAGACGGCTGCAATTCGCCCGGCGATCAATCCTGCGAGAACGATCAAAATCATGAAAAACATAAGTTCAAAGCACTACTTCAACTGTTCCATTTTGTTCGTAGTCCCGCCGAGGCGAATCTCCAGCCAGCCTCGCCATCAACAGTCAGCCAATTCTCCGGCTAAAGCAAGCGAATTTCGAACAGCTATCCTATGAAATTGCGCGGCAAAAAATGCAGCCAAAATGGACACATTCGCGGAATCAATCAGAAACGTCGCCCACTGGGCGGGCACACGAGTGATCGCCATGCAGGCACATTGCCTATAAATCAGGCACATCCTGCAGGTTCATCGTAATATCAATCGCAGTTATCGTGCGGCATAGGAGTTGCATTGCTCAGGCTTTGTGCAGGGAATACGACGTACGCTTTGAAAACCGCGCGGGTTGGTTTTTGAGGTCTGGGTCACGGATTGGCTGGTCTTTCTGAGCGATGTGTAGTACAAGATTCCTTGTGTTTTTTCGCCTTGTATCGGCAGGCGAAAGCAATTTATGTGTTCAGCCAGGTGATGTGAAGGGGCGAGGCAGAGATCATGAAAAAGCTTGAGGCAATTATCCGTCATTACAAGCTGGAAGACGTCAAGACGAAACTGACCAGCATCGGAGTCCAGGGAATGACGGTTACTGAAGTGCGTGGATTTGGCCGTCAGCGTGGTCACAAAGAGACGTATCGCGGTGCCGAATACACGGTTGATTTCATGCCAAAGGTCAAACTGGAAGTGGTCGTCAACGACAACGAGGTCGAAGGCGCAATCAACGCCATATGTGAGGCGGCCCGGACGGGACAAATTGGTGACGGCAAGATTTTCATCTCCAGCTTGGAGCAGATCGTCCGAATTCGAACGGGTGAGACCGGCGTCGAAGCGATTTAAGCCCATTTTGGCTCGGGGACTGTCGTTTTAATCGTATAACGGCAAGCCGGAGTCGTCGTCGTCGGGTTTCGCCTGCGCCTGCGGCTCGCCGTTAAACGAAAATTCCCAACCCAGTTTCTCCGAAAGCAAAATGGGACGAGGGTTTGTGTTGTCGGTAGACGTTTCCCGAATTACACTGCGACTCTTCGTTTCCCCGCCGGGATTTCAATTCCGGTCCGTCGGGCAGCTCGTTGGCTATGCAGCCTTGTACGAGTTCCACGGGGTCCATTGCCCGCAGTTGAAGTATTTCCAATAAGGTAATTCGTCGTCCATGGCCACAATTTCCCGTGCTGACCTGAAGAAGCTCCGTAAACGCCGCGCTCGCCTCAAAAAGAAAAAAATGACCTGCCAGTTTTCTGGTCACGGTTCAATTCCGCGCCCGGTTTATGTGGATTACAAAGATCTGAAAACTCTGCGAACTTTGATTGACCGCGAAGGACGAATTCTGCCGCGCCGTCGAACTGGAACGTCTGCTCTTTATCAGCGAGCGGTCCGTACAGCTGTGCTTCGAGCCCGCTTCATCGGGCTGTTGCCATTCGTGGCCGAAGAATAAGCTGCGGTCAGGAGAAGCAAGCTCACCCCCGAAGCCGCCTGTTCTCAGACGGCTTTTTTGCTGCGCTGCTTTAATATAGGATGGACATTCATGTCCGTCGTTTGCCGTGAGGCATTGTCGGCCCGAAAAACGCGCTGCCATTCGAAATCGTCTGCGACCGTGCGTTTTCCCGGCACGGTCTCGGACAAGAATTTCCAAGCTACAAAAGGCACAGCAGGGAGACAGACGTGGCGACTCGAATACTCAGTATCTCCGGACTACGGGGCATCATTGGAGATGGTCTGGATCCGATTTACACGACGCGGTTTGCGGCAGCTCTGGGAACCATCTTTTGTGGTGGCAAAGTTGTTGTGGCCCAAGATGGACGATCGACTGGTCCCATGATCCAGCACGCTGTGATCTCAGGATTGCTGGCAACCGGGTGTGAAGTGCTCGATGCCGGCATCTGCACGACGCCCACTTGCGGAGTTCTGGTTCGACATCACAACGCAGCGGGCGGATTACAGATCACGGCCAGTCACAATCCGATCGAATGGAATGGACTCAAACCGTTCGCACCGGACGGATCGGTGTTTAATCGGGAACTCGGACAGCAGCTGATTACGATTCTGGATTCCGAAGCGATGGCATGGAAAGATTGGGCGGGCCTTGGAAGGGTTACCGTGCTGCATGACCCTTCACAGCCACATATCGACAAAGTACTTTCACTTGTTGATGTCGAAGCCATTCGCAGGAAGAAATATCGCGTGGTGCTGGACTGCAATCATGGTTCGGGTGCAACCTGTGGACCCCGGCTGCTCGAAGCGCTGGGTTGCGAAGTTGTCGTGCTGGGCGGTACACCCGACGGACGCTTTGAGCACATTCCGGAACCGACCGAAAAAAACCTGGGCGATCTCTGCAAAGCCGTCATTCAGCACAAGGCGCACGCCGGGTTCGCTCAGGACCCTGATGCCGATCGGATGGCGATTGTGGATAACGACGGCCGTTACATTGGGGAAGAACTGACGCTGGCGCTTGCCGCAGATTTTGTTCTGGAACGCCGTAAAGGGCCATTCGTGGTCAACGGCTCGACCAGTCGCGTCACGGCAGACATCGCCGCAAAACACGGATGCCAGTTTCATCGCAGTTTTGTCGGCGAAGCGCATGTCTGCGCGAGGATGCGGTCCGTGCAGGCCGTGCTGGGTGGAGAAGGCAACGGTGGAGTGATCGATCCGCAGGTCGGTTATGTGCGAGACAGTCTCGTGGCAATGGCCTATGTGCTGGCCGGGATCACGGAGAAGAAAACGACGCTGGCAGGGTGGGCGGATTCGCTGCCATTTTACACCATCGTCAAGGACAAGATCACGTGTCCCGCGAGCGCGGTTCCAGCGGCGTGCGAGGCCTTGCGAAAAGCGTTCGCGGATGCTGAAGCCCGGGACGGCGACGGCCTGCGACTGGACTGGTCCGACCGCTGGGTTCAGGTACGAGCCAGCAATACAGAACCGATCATTCGGATCATCGCGGAAGCACCGGAAACTCAGGACGCTCTGAAACTGATCGACCGGGCGATGAAAATCGTCGAAGGTGCAGTGGGGCCGTTTTTGAAGTAGTCGACCGGAATCTGTTCGCGAATGAGTTTCGCGATGCGTATGACCGTGCGTTCCCGGCGAGCGACAGGGAGTCAGCCCTCCGTGAAGCGACACGCCAGCAGGGTATCGTACCACAGGTGCGATACGTACAATGTGCGACTGAGTTAGTGCGTGTCCATAAAATGGGGTCGTGAACGACTTGTTTGGCGCAGTGGCACGCTGCGGGTGATTTAATAATCAAGCGTAGGGCACACCACACTCCGGCATGATGGCGGTTGAGGCGGATCGGAACACGATTTCGTCGTTCAGGATGCGACGTGTGGCAGTGTCAATCACGCGCTCTGTTCGCGCGATGAACGCCTGCAGCGTGTTGGGCTCAAAGACGTCGTCGGTGGTCGCGTTCAGCAGAGTCAGTGTGACGCACAGCTCGCGGGCACGCTGCGTGATTGCAGTGGCTTTTTGCAGGAGTTCAGGCCTTCGCGGTCTCGCTTCGCCGACGTCTCACCGTTGATGTCACGGCTAATCAGCTGCATGATCTTCTCAGTCATGTCGGGGTTGGAATACACATGCTGCAGCGATCTCCAATCGCACCCGACACACCGGGATATCAAGGCGGAAGATGGTCAGCTCTAAAACAAAACAGATCGATCCGGAGACAACGGGAGGTGGTTGGAGGCAGAACGATTGGAAAGTCAAACGTCATAAACAGGGAACCCCAACACGGGTCAACTTACCGCGTGAATCGGAAGCAGCCTCCCCCACAGGGACACGCATGATTTGGTCCGGTTCGGCGGGAGGGGAGTTTCAAATCAATGAACCTTCCCTACCCCTATCGAACAAAATGGGAAAGTCGAATTATGGGTTTGCCGTTGATCGTGCAGGCCCAGCGTTGCTGCTGCTGCTGCTGCTTTTTGCAGTATGCCTTTGTCTCCCGTGACATCCTTTTGCTCCTGAAAGGGGAACTCAAAAGGGAAGTACTGGGCCACTGGGATCTATCAAGAAAAACAAATGGACGATATTGGACTCGAACCAACGACCTCCACGATGTCAACGTG
>CAMAVB010000080.1 GCA_945861465.1 Candidatus Kuenenia stuttgartensis | reverse complement strand
ATCATGGCGAACGCAAAGCGACATCACCTTGAGCCGTTTGCGTATGTGCGTGATCTGCTGGTGAAGCCCTGACCGCGCTGCTGCCGGACCACTGGGCCGCGGCTCATCCGAAACTGGTGCTGGTGCATCGCATCGAAGAGGCACGCCAGGCTGCCAACCGAAAACGCGACGATCGTCAAAAACGCCGTGAAAAAATCGCCGCCGCTGCCGTCCGCACCACGGACGATGCCCGCAACTGACCGCCGCAGGACCAAATGGGTTCACCGGACGCTTACGAATATCTAAATGTTCAAGTCCGTTTCGACGACTGGTTTTTTGGTCGCAAAGTTCCAGATTTCGCCCGTTCCGTCTGAATAACCGGCCAGCAGTCGATTGCTGTCGGGCGAGAAGGAAAGAGCCGTTGCGCGGTTGTCGAGCGGTGTCACGGCGAGGATTTCTTTTCGCTCAGACAGGTCAAACACGCGGATCGTGTCAGAGCCCGGTGCTCCCGCATAGTTGACTTCAGCGGCTGCGACGTAACGGCCGTTGTGTGATAACGCCAGCGTCGTGAATCCCTTCGCGATGCCCGGCACCGGCATGTCGAGTTTCAACTGGCCAGTCGTGAGATCCCAGACCATGATGTGATCCAACGCACTGATCACAACGGTTTGGTTTTCCATGCAGAAGACGGCGTCCCAGATCTGCGCGAACCTTTCTTTTTCGTGTCCGGGGATAATCAATCGCCAGTCGGCAATGAAGCGGCGCCCTTCTTTCTTTTCCCGAAAGTCCCAGCGAATGATTTCACTGTTGCCATCGGTGATCCAGACGGATTCACCGTCAGCAGTGAACGTCATTTCTTCCGGCTGCCATAATCCCGGTTTCGATTCATCCGGAAACTCACAAAGGCTGTTGATGCCACGACCCTTTCGTTCAAACAGTTGCAATCGGGTATCTCCAATACTGCCGTTCGATGCAGCAACGGCAACGTGAGTGCCGTCTGCTGAAACACAACAGTCGCGAGCTCTGGCATTCAAATGACTTTGCCAGGACATGTCTCCATCAGTCGCCCAAACTTGCAGCATTCCAAAGTTGCGCCCTGTTGAATCAACTGCCAGTCCACCGGCTGCAATGCTTTGACCATCGCCGGAAAGTCCCAATGCGGATCCATGTCCGCCCTTGCCGAATGAACGCTGCACCTGGAGTTTTCCAGTCGCTGAGTCCCATGTGTTGATTATTCCGTCATTGTCGAGCATCGTCACGGAACCGCCATCGGGAGACCAAACGCAATCCTGAATCGCTGACAGATTCCTCTCTGGTGACGCAAGCACGGGACGCCCCGTCGTCAGATCCCACAGCGAGATTCGCTGATCCATTCCTACAGCAACGCGGTTTGTTGCGATCGTTGGCGTCTTGCCCCACCAACCGGGAAGCGAGATCGTTCTCAATTCGACGGCTTCCGCCAAATCAAAGAAAACGAGCTGATCCCAGCAGCCGAGCACAGCGGTTTGACCATCTGACGTCACGGCCGCATGTCCGAAGCCGATATCAAACCTGTCGGCAGTGATATCACGCACAAGTTCGCCGGATTCGAAGTTCCACACCTTTAGTTCTGTGATCTGCACATTCAATGCGCTAAACGATTTCCCCGGCGGCAATTCGCTGCGTCGAATACTGCGTGAACCTACAGTCAAAACCTGATTCTCTGAAAGTATATGCAGCGAACTCAAGGCCGGATTCATGCTGCTAACCGGATGTGCGTGTTCGATCGTCCGAAGGATTTCGGAAGTGGCGATGTCGATGACATTTATTTTGGCATCACCACCCGTCCCTGTAATCAGTTGTTTTCCATCGCGTGAAAATGCAATCGCGGCGACGCCAGTGCTGCCCGAAACGAAATCGCCCAGCGGCGCTGGCTTCTTGTCAACTTGCCAGCGGTGTTTCACGATTGCCGGAGCGGCGACGGTACACAACTGCACCGTACCTTTTTCAGTCCCTGTCGCAAACTGTGTGGAATCGGAACTGAACGTGATCACCGAAACGCTGGCATCGTGACTTTTTGAACGAGACGCAAGCTTCCAGTTGGCGGTACTCCAGACATTGATCCAGCCATCCCGCTGCCCACCGATCAGCCACTTACCGTCGGGAGAAACGGCAATCGATTCGACCCCGTGCTGGTCTGATTCGTCTGCCACGAGAGTTTGAAAACGTTCCCCGCTCGAAGCATTCCAGATTTCAATCTTCGGAATGCGGCAGATGGATGCAATCCACTTGCCGTCTGGAGCAAAGACAACTTGATCGACCTGCGAACGATGAGCAAATCGGTGGTCACCCAGCTTCATTACCGAAAGATCGCTCGAGTCCTCCAATGCATCGTCCGAACTTAACTCAAGAGCTTTCTCATCGGATAACGAGACGCTCGTCACGGTTCCTGCGATCAACTGCCCATTGTTCGCCTGAAACCGCAAAACGCCGCCAATGTGCATCACCATGGCGACGGCCAATGCCACGGCAGCGCGTCGGGTTGTCCGCAGCGTCGCTCGGACCAGATCAACGCGGATGAATTCGCAGAGTTCGTTCATCGATTTCGCTCCAACTCTTCTGCCGCTTCCAACATCTCACGCAACTCGGCGAGTTCGTCTTTTGAAAGCGACGGCTCGCTCATTAGTTCCGCCACCAGTGGCACCAACCTTTGCCGTCCGAAGCGATCCAGCAAATGCCGAACCTGACCCGCCGCAACTTCATCTTCTGTGACAACCGCCGAGTAGTGAGCAGGCCGCTCGCCACTGCGTTTCGCCAAACTCTTGTCGACTAGCCGATTCAGCCGAGTCTGCATCGTCGGATAACTCACCGCCTTCCCAAACGCCGAAAACTCCGCATGTGCCGCCGCCAGCGTCATGGTTTTGAACTCCCACAACATCGACAGCAACTCCTGCTCTCCGGCAGAGACTCGAATTCGACTACGTTGCTTCATGATACCCTCCATTTATTACTTACGTAATAAGCAGAAGTATTATGACGCTTGTCATCAGAGTCAAGAGCGGCGGGTTTCAAAAATCTGTTGATTCGCCGATGAACCACGAAATCCCTCTCTTGCCACAGCATAATTTCCTGCCCAGTAGTCGGCGGGCTGGCCCCAAAGAGTGAGGGAAATATCGACCAGAAATAGTAGAATTGGGGCTGCGCACAAACCAAAACGTCGATTGATCATGGAATTCGATGTCCCTTCGCTCCCTGCTCATGATCCAATTCATGGTTTTTCCGGCAAGGGCGGACTTAATAAAATCCAAGTCTCTTCAAGAGTTTACACAGTCGATTCGGCCAAACAAGTCTGCTGCAGTTGGACCGAGGGAATGCAGCGGTTGATGCAGGAAGTCTCTCCGCGGGCGAATGGAGCTCCATCGTCTTCAGCCGATAGGTAACGAGTGTCGTGCGTGTTCCTGATTCACCGAGTCTATCAGGGAACAGAATGGACGCTCGGTCGAGGGACATTCGGGGATTCAAGTTGCTGCAAACCAGCTGATTTCGCGAATCGAAAGGATTTGACACGAATGCATGAAAAATCTGACGTTCGGCGGGATCATTGATTTATCCGCAGAAACACCCCTGACGGGAGAACTGGACAAGGCTTGCGAAGGAATACTTGTCGGGCTGGCCAACGGTCGACACCTGGCTCAGACTCCATTCTATATCAACCAACTCGTCGCACTCTCCATTCACCAGGTCATGCTGGATCGGACGGCAGAGCTCATCTCGCAGCCTGACAGCCCCAACCTGTATTGGGCGCTCAGCACGCTGCCGGATTCGCTGCCCTTGCCAGGACGAGCATTCAACAGACAAACATCTTGCGGAGAGAAACTTGTCTGCACCTGAATTCGCAGTTCTTGTTTGAAACGGTTCCTGACAACTTTTCATGCATATTGACGCTTCGGCTGCAGAAGGCGCCGACCCGATTGAATGAATCGGCCGCCGCGTCTACAATAAGACAATACGTCTAAATCTTCGGTTCGGTCGCTGTTCTGTCCTGGCAACCCCCATGAACGAGTTCCCGTTGAATCGTCGACAAGCAGTGAGCGCGACGTTGGTCGTGTTGCTTAGCCCTGTGGTCGGCTTGTCGCAACAGTCAAAAAAATCCGAAGTCGCTGACGATCAAACAGGTCTAAGCGCGTGGGTCGATGTGTACGCCGAGATCGCCGCAGGTCACGACTTCCGACTGCGCAACGAACTCGACACGAAGCTGGAGTTCCAATCGAAACCGATTCAGGTCTATTCCCATCCGTCCGGTCTTGCAGGAACCCATGGGGCGTTTTTCGTATGGACACGCGCCGGGCGTCCGCAAATTATCGGATCGATCTGGTCATACGACGCGGCCAACGATCGAAGGACAATTGTCCACGAATTCGACTCTTTTGCGTTGTCGCCGGTAGCGGACATCGCAATCGCCCAGGGAACATGGAAACAGCAACACATCGTTGTGCCGAAACTTGTCCCCGAAGCCCCGCCCCCTGCGGCTAATGCCAGAGCGAGACTCTCGCAAATGAAGGCGATTGCGCAGCGATTTGAAGGCTTCACCACGTCAAGAAAACCGGAGGTTCAGTTGCGGATGCTCGCGCGTCCTGTCTATCAATTCCAGGCTGGCGAAGGCGAGGTTCGCGACGTCGCGATGTTCTGCTTCTTTGCGGATTGGGATCCCGAAATCGTCCTGTTGATCGAATCGTCAATGACCCCCGAAGGAGAACGCTGGCACTATAGCGCAGGTCGCTTCAACATTGTGCCGATGTGGCTGAATTACGACGGCGCCGAAATATGGCGAGTTGAGCAGGAGCCGAGCACAGGGATCACGTTCGGAGATCCCGAAGGCCCCTTCTTCGCTGTCCACGATGTCGCGGCACGGCCTCGACGCGCGCCCTCAAAACAAGAAGAAAAATAGAGTTCGCCATCTGCTAACGCCGGGAAGTGCGCCGCAGGATTCAGATAACATGAACATCTTCATTCAGACCGATAACATCCGTGGGGGCCACTTGTGAGTCCAATCGCAATTTTGATTTTCGTAATCCTGGCTCAGACGGGCGACGATCCAGGAATCCAGGAGTTTGATGCGAAGCAATCCAGTCTCTTTCTCGAGTTTTACAAGAAGGAGATATCGCAATACGAGATTCTTGTTGGCGACAAGGACAAACTGGAACTTCGAAAAGATCCCGTCTTTCGCTTTGCCAGCCCGATTGACAGCAACTTCAACGGCACGCTTTTTGTCTGGACTCGAAACGGACGGGCAGAGGTCATTAGTTCCATCTGGGCGATGCCGCAGAAGACGTCACGTGACAAAAGACGGATCGTCCACGAATTCCAGTCACTTGCCACCAGCCCGATCAAGGCGGAAAGGTCAGGAGTGGCCGCATGGTCTCCGGCAGAAGCAGGGATTGATCCACAGCCAGTCCCAAGTGCACCAAAACCTGCGGCCACTGCAGAGCTTCGACTGATTCAGATTCGGGCTTTGGCACGCGAGTTCTCTGCAACAGAAATCGTCGGTGAAAAGTCGGATGAACTGCGGATGCTGCCACAGCCAATTTACCGTTACGAGTCGGAAACAAAAGACCAGCCAGACGGAGCAGTCTTCGCTTTTCTCAACGAATTCGATCCGGAAGTTTTCCTGATCATTGAGGAACGTTCAACGCCAAACGGGATGGCCTGGCACTTCGCGTTTGCTCGCTTTTGCAGGCTGCCGATCGTTGCCCGCCACAAAGATACCGAAGTATGGACGTGCGCCATGAACAACACGATGACCAACCTTCAGAGTACGCATTACTGCAACTTTGCAGCGGCTCTTGCGGACTGGCACTTGCCGACCGCACCTGAGGCGGAGGAGCAGAAGCGTTAGATTCCTCCGGTCCATGGGACTGTCGTTTTAGTTCACTGAGTCAACAAATTCGATTAACGGCGAGCCGCAGGCGCAGGCGAAACACGGCAACGACGCCTGCGGCTTGCCGTTAAACGACTAAAACGACAGTCTCCCATGCTGGATGGTGATTCAGCCTGATCCGCAATGAGTGCAGCTTCCCGTCACTTTTGCAACTTGCGATAGGCATCTGCAGCCAGTAAATCACCGACGCGGGCAGATTTGCCTTCCGGCAGGTCGACCGTGCGAGACAGATCTGATGTGAGTTCCTGCATTCGGGCCTGATAGACTTTGAAATTGGCGTTGCTCATTTCCGGAATGTTCAGCAACTGTTGCACTGAGAGTTCATGTGTCTTCATGAACTCAATGAGTTCTGCCAGATTCGGTGGTGGAGTTTTTCGACCATCCGACCAGCCTGCGACAAACGGTTCCGCGGGCAGGCGAACCATCCCGGATTCTGGTGGTGGAATCGTGATCGCTGCAAATCCCGGTGAATTGTCGGGGGCAAACATGAACGCATACACCGGCTTGTTCGGACTTCCGATCACAGTTGTTTTGCCCAGCGGCATGCGGTTGACGCCAATGAGGTTTTTCCAGAACGAAGTTCCCAGACCCTGCAGCCCCAGAATCGGATCAAACTCCGGCGGCGCGGTGCTGAGGAACAGGAACGTTTCGTTGTTTCCAACATCCTGATTGAACTGAATCGTGTTCTCGCCCAGTGGAGTCGGGACAACTCGCGCTTCCTGCTCGTCGGCGGGTCTTGGCACGGTGATTTCATCAACGGCACCCAGCAATCTGATCTCCGCGCCGTGCAGTTCGAAGACGCCCTTGTACGGCCCCATCCACTTCTGGGCGATTAGTCGATATTTTCCGTCGGGGACATTTTCGAAGCGAAAGTTGCCCTTGCTGTCTGAAACCACAATGGCCATCTCATTGGCTGGATTACCAGCGGCACCTTTGCTCCAGACGATCGGCTTGTAAGTGTCCTTCGCCACCGGCATTCCCGTCGCGGCATCACACAGGCAGACAGGCACATCCGGAGTGCCGGAACGGAACTCCATCACAAAGCCGGAAATCGTATGAGCTGCATCGCCCGCTGTCGGTGCCGACGTTTTCCTGGAAGCCATATCACCAGCCGCGATCGCAGTTTGATTAACGTTCTCTGTGGCATTCGAAGTAATCGGTTTCACAGGTTCGATCGTCTCAAGTTCGATCGTCTCATCAGGCTTCACTCGCTGGAGTTCCATGTACCACACGCCAGAGACCCATTGAAGCTTCTCAGGGCGGCTCCGAAGCTCGGGCTTCTTTTGGCTTACTCCGAGGCAGAGGCTGAGTTTGTCGTCTTCGATGCTCAACAGGCCAAGACCCGATTCATCCGCGCCTTCGAGGGCCACATCCACATAGACAGGCGAATGGGATTCGTCGAGTTCAATCAACATCACTCCGCCGGGACCGCCATCGCGTGCGACGATACGCGGGCCTTTGAATTCCCATGTGGTATTGGCCGGTGTGATCTTCTCGTCTCCATCTGCCGCGATTTGTCGAGTGAGTCGCCATTTGCCCTGCAGTTGTTGCAATGTCTTGCTCATCGACGGCTGATCCGGAGCTTGTGGCTTGTCAGGCACCCGAGCTTCCATAGCCTCACGGATGGCAGACACGAGTTTCTCAGCGTCATCATCTTTCGACGCAGAAATGGCGACCTGGTTACTGATCTTGTCGTTCACCCGCGGCGCACTGAGAACGGTTCCATCAAACTCGATTACTAAATACCCAGGCGTCGGTTGGCTGCTTAGCCGTGTTGTTTCAATCAGAAAACTTTCGCCTGCTTCTTGTGTGAGAGTCAGAACGATTTGTGACGAATTCGAGTTATTCGAATCTGCAACGAACTTCACCGAAACGATGTCGTCTTCGGTCAGAATCGCTGGTTGAGCACGATCGATTTGTAATCGCCTTCCCGAGAATTCCACAACAGTCGTTTGCTCGGACTGTTCGGAAAAGTCTTTGTCGTCTTCAATCGCGATAGCCTCGCGGATTTGCAGTCGTTTTGGCTGTGGATTACCGGTTGCTTGATCTGGCTGGCGCGGAGTCATTTCAGGTCGTGGAGCGGGTTCATCGCGTTCGACCTGAGTGACGCCGGGAAGTCCCTGGAGATTGACTTCGACGAGATTCAAACCGACGGAGAGCTTCGTCCCTTTGGGAATTGCAAAATTGATTCGCAAGTCATATTCGGCTTTGCTCAGTTTTTCCGAGAGCGAAATCACTTCATATTGGAAGTTGCCTCGATCACCGATTCGCTTCTCATCCTGTCCAATATAGTGAATGGACGCTGCGGCGTGTTTTGCCAATGGGGGCATTGCGGGAAATTCGCTTCGCCCTGAAGTGACGATGACAAAGTCATATACGTGATACTGAATCACCGCTTTGCGGAGGATCAGCTCTTTGTCGAGGTGTAGTTCGAAGCAGTTCCTGCGTCTACCGATCGTGGCGCTTTGAAGGCTGATCAATCCTTTCAATACATATCCGTCATGAACTTCGACGGCATTCGATACGCTGAGTATGCTCGGCGTGAATCCAAAGCCGCAAGGCAGCAGATACTCCCATGCCTTTTCGCCGTTGCAAAGCAGCGCAATATCCGAGCGATGAGAAAAAATCTCCCGATCACGATTCCAGATGCGGAGATAATTGAAGCAGTCGCTTTCAATTGTTCGCGACTCAAGTTTGCCGTGTTCCGGATGAATCGCGGTCTCGAGATCGGCAAGAATCTCCAGAGTACTCTCAAAGTTCTGGCCAGTCCAGATGTAACGAATGCGATGCGGTTGTTGATAGTCTTCAGGCAATCCCTCGGGCATACCAGGATCATCCTGGCCGAAACGTACGCTGTTAAAGCGGTTTTGCGATGCCTCGCCACGGGGAGACGTGAGCGTATCCCATGTTCTTTCCAACTCCACGGAGCGTCGGCTGAATCTGCGATCGCGCTCACGAAGTTCGTTAAGCAACTTATCTTTATCGATCAGTTTTCCTGCGGCAGGCGCATCGGGATTGATCGTCGTGGTGCTGACTGAGTCGCCGATCGTGTTTTTGTGTGAATTTTCTTCGCCTTTCAAATCAGACGCCTGTTCTTGATCCACATTTTCATTTTCCCACTCAGTCGTCTGCGTGGATTCATCCTGATCCAATACCATCCACACGCCGGCGAAGATCAGTGAAAAGGCGAAGGCTGCAGCGGCGATGAATCTGCCGATTGGTGGACGGCGATTGCAATTCACTGTCGATGTGATGGCAGCCAATGATTCCGGTAACTTTGTCGTTGTTGGTTGCTGCACATGGGCGAGGCATTCCTGAAGCAGCGCCGCAACTTCGCTGGCGGAAGACGGGCGGTCGTCGGGGGACTTGGAATGAAGTCGATTGACGATATTTTCAAACCACTCGGGCACTGACGATTCGATCTCACGCATGGGGCGAGCGGGTTCATTGACGATGCGTTTCAGGACTTCAAAACTACCAGTGCCGCGAAATGGTGGGCGACCGGTGGCCATGGCGTAGAGCACGCTGCCCAGGCTAAATAGGTCGCTGCGGGCGTCGAGTTGTTTGGCTTCGGCTTGTTCGGGTGACATGTATTGGGGCGTTCCGGCGATGACTCCGGTGCGTGTGACGGAAGCATCATCGGCGGCGCGGGCGAGGCCGAAGTCGGTGATTGTGACTCGTTCGACGCCCTGTTCCAGAAGAATGTTGGCGGGTTTGATGTCGCGATGAATCAAACCCTGAGCGTGCGCGGCGGCGAGGCCCGAGGCAATCTGCACGCCGACGCGCAGCGTTTGTTCGATGCTCAGTGGACCGTCGCTGTCGATGCGCTTCTGCAGCGAGATTCCTCCAGCATACGGCATCACCAGAAACGGCAGGCTGTGCCATTCATCGACTCGATGAATGGCGATGACGTTGTCGTGTCGCACGGCGGCTGCAGCCTGAGCTTCGCGAGCAAATCGCTTCCGAGCGCTGCCGTTGGTGGCCAGTCGAGGTGCCAGGATCTTGATGGCGACGTAACGATTAAGCGAGGCTTCAAAGCCCTTCAGCACGATTCCCATGCCGCCATGGCCGACGATGCCGACAATTTCGTAACCGGCGAAGCGGCCCATGGAACGTGGGTCATCGGTTGGGTCGAGCCAGCCACGAATCTCGCGTGAGAGCACGTCTGCCGTTTGATGTTTCGTCATCGGGTCGTGTTCGTCCGAGAGCAGCGACGAGATCGCCGCAATTTGCTGCGGGCTGTCATATTCATCGGTTGCCAGGAGTAATTGTGCTTCGTTCCACGACACACCTTGTTCGGCATTGAGCTGAATCTGTCGCGCGCACGACTCACACTCCGTCAAATGCAGCTCAAGGATTTCGGTTTCGGAACTGTTCAACCTTCCTTGCAGAAACAGTTCGAGTCTGTGGGAATTGCATGAGGTTTTGAGTTGCTGTTCATTCATGTTCCATCGCCTCGTGTTCGTGTTCGTATTGCTGTACAACCTCTTGCAGCCGACGCAGAATTCGGCTGCGAGCGGCGTACACAGCACCGGTCGAAAGCTGCAGTTTCCCGGCGGCCTCAGTGACGGAAAGTTCGCCCAGCGTGGTGAGCCAGAACGCTTGCCAGGACGACGCCTGGAATTCGTCTCGCACAAGTTCTGCCGCCATACGGAGAAGGCTGCGGTGATGCTCTTCGTCGATCAGCCGCTCGAGGTCACCCTTTGGACCTTCGATCTCCTGAGCCCGCTCAAGAAATTCGCTGCCGCCAACGGCAATCTCGCGTCGCGACGTTCGCAGGGTACTGACTAATGCGTTGCGGGCGACCTGATACAGCCAGCTTCTGAACCCGCCTTTGGCCTCATCCCGCTGCCAATCCGGAACAGCTTTTGCCACCGACACCATCACCCGCTGAGTCAAATCCTCGGCATCGCTGTGCTGCCAACCCGCTCGCCGAGCCACTCGGTAAACAACCGGGCGATAGATCGCATCAAAGCGATCCCACGCCGCTCGATCACGCGGATCGCGGACGCGAAGCATCAGACTTTCGCTGGTTTCCGGTGTCGGTGTCATGGTTTGCGCCTCTCCATACAGGAGAATACGCAACTCAGTCTCGATTTTTGACACGCCGATGAAAAAATTTTACCGAATCCCCGCGCCCAGCACGCTGATACCTGGCGACATGCCGTTTTCCGGAACATTGCTCCTGGAAGAGGCCCGAACGTATCATTTCCGAATGCAATAGATGTGATGCTGGCGACGCAGCAAGACCTGGTTTCCGCTGATCGCGGCTGAGGACCAGAAAATCCCATCGTCGAGTCGGTTTGTTGCAATCAACTCAAACTTTGGTCCATGGGCGATGCCCTTGACACCAAAATGCGCGATCACTCGTTCGCCATCCGTCACCGGAGTTTCCGATGCATACGAATTACCGCGATGCTTCGGAATCGCCGGTTTCCCCTCGAAGGCCGTCTGTTTCCACTTCACTTTGCCGGTCTTCAATGAGAGGCAAAGCACTTTCCATTGATAGACGTTTTTCGTTGCGTCTTTGGCATCAGGACCACCGTATTCATCAATTCCGACTGGTCAAATCAAACTTGTTCTTCCCAGCCTTGACCTTGAAATCGGACTTCACACCGTGGCGTTCAACTCGCAGGTCAAAGGCACCATCGGATTCAACGGTCAGCGAGGTTTTTCCTGGTTGGGATTCATCTGGTGCAGCAACCAGCGAGACGACATGTCCGCCGAATCGGTACTGTTCGCAGCCACAGCGCTTGTCCGATTTAACCACCCACATCAAGCGGTTGTTGGGAGCATCGGGCTTCAACCCGATCGCGTATTCAAGGAAACACAGGATAGGTGGAATTCCCGTCCATCCGACAAGGTCCGGCTTTGATGGGCTACCTGGGGTGGCAGCATCGGGAGAATAATTCTCCCACACCGTGCCAGTTGATTGAAAAACTTCTGCGACACGTGCCAGGTGTTCGAGTGCAATTTCGTTGGCAAGGTCCTGCTTGCCGTAGCGTTCGAGGCCACGAATGATCATCGTATTGGTCGGAGACCATACGGATCCACGCCAATAGAAGCCCACAGAGTCATATCCCTTCTGGTCGGCAGGGACTGTTGGGACACGATGCCTTCGCCCAAACGAATCCGGGTTACGGAGTTCAGCGGCCAGTGCATTGGCCTGATCTTCCGAAGCGACTCCCGCAATCAATGTCCAGTAAGCAGCAATCGTCTTGACGTTGCCTTGCTTTCCATCAACGGTGAGATCGAAATAGAACTTTCGTTCAGCATTCCACATGTTCTGGTTGATCACTCGGGCCAATTCTTCCGCATCGCTGCGAAAGGTCGTGGCATCCTCTGCTTTGCCGAGAAGTGTCGCAATCTCAGCCATTTGTTGCGCGAACATGGCCATTTCCGATGAGGTATCAACGGCTGTGCCGCCACCGAAAAGCGTCGGAATTCTGGGTGAGTTGTCCATACTCGCCCAATCGGTCATGTAGAGTCCGTTCCCCTGACGAAGGTATTTCTTTAGTGCGCCGTAATATTTAACGAGGGGTTGATAAACCACAGCGAGGCGCGATCGGTCGCCGGTGATGTGTACACCGGCTTCCAGTCGAATCCTGTGCAGAGCGGCTCGTGGTCAGCGAGGCGCGATCGGTCGCCGGTGATGTGTACACTCTCCAATTCCGCCCAGGCAAAAATCGGGTGATTGAGGGCATCCAGAGTCAGTTGTGGCGCGGGCTTCGGCACATCACGACCAACGTATTTGACATCAAATCGACTGCCCCAGTTGAAGGGGTCAAGGCTGTGCAAATCTTTGGCTTTGTGATTGACCCATTGCGCGTAGTCCTTACCAGTCGCGCGGTTGATCTCGCGACAAATCTCACCATCGCCGTGCTGCTTCGCGTAGAAGTTGTCCAGCGTTTCAATTTCAGGCACCAGCGGGTGTGCGTAATTGCAGAACATCGTCAGAAAACATGAATCCCACAGGAAGATGTTCTCGTTAAATGCTGCATCAATGAATTGCGACACAAAGCCGCTCCCCGGCTGCGGTTCATGAAAGTTGCGAAACGCCAGTTCCCAGGTCTTCCAGTACATTTGAACGTAAAGGGGATTCTCGTCGTAGATGGGTTTAGGCAACTTGTCCCGCGTGTCAGCGAATGTTGGTAGTGGATGTGGAACGTACTGTTTCTTAGCGAAGTAGTAGCCTTTTGGCCTAGCTTCTCGTTCGTCGCTCCGAGCTGCTTCGGGCAGAAATGAGACCATCAAACAACTTACGATTAAGATTCTTGCTAACATCGATCCCGTCTTTCGTTTGCGGTGGAATTATCAACTGACTGCATTGCCACTGAATTTCCAGGCTCCCCGCCAACGTCACTCTTTTGGCAAAAGGGCTCGGAAGGTTGCCTCACCAGGATCGCCGCGATAGGACGATGTGTAGAAGGGTGCAACAGGGTCTCCGAAGACGATGGCTTCCGGCTTCGTCCAGACCGTGTTTCCGTCCAGTTTGGCCTCAAGTGAATAGATCGTCATCGGGAGCACCATGTATTCCCACGACGTGACGTCTCCCTTTCGGTGAATCTCGATCAGAAGACAGGCTTCCGGATCTGTTGCGACCACATACGTGAAGAGGGCACCGTCGATGATCTCGCCATCAGGCTTTCCGTACCGGTATGTCGGACGTGACATCATTCGCAGCACATGAGGACTTGGTTCCGAATTGGGCTCACGAAATCCGTCGATGATCTCAAAGCGAGCGGCCATGTTCTTGATCTGGCTCAGTCGCAGTGCGGGGTTGTCAGATGGATCTGGTCCGTCGGGCAGTGTGGCAAATTTGCTGTAGCGAGTGCCTGGCGACCAGACACTTCGTTCGCCGCGAACCAGTTCGACTTTGCCTGGATGGATGTCGGCGAATGCCTGCATCGCAAGTCCATTCAATACTGCTCCGTGCACGTACATATTGGCGAGCACAGCAGGACGCTCGCCTGGCCCCGTTGAATACACGGACAGCAAACCGTCGGCAACGTCACCCAGCGGGTTGGAGTATCTGAGCAGTGTCGAGGATTCAAGAATTGCCGGCTTATCCACATTGCCATCGACAATCACGGAGTACTTCTCCATCGCCTGCACCATGAGTTCCCGTCTGGCTTTGGAGTACTCATCTTTTGGCGTCGAATCGTCCGGGTCCGTTGTTTGCTTTGACGTCGCATCCTGTGCCAAGGCCTGGGGTGCGACTGCAACACAGGCAACGAGAGCGAAGAAGAACGTTCGCATGATTGTCGTTACAGAATCTGTCATAGTCGTAGCTCGTCGAAAGAGGATGAATGCTGGTTGATCAGGATTGTCAGTCAGACTCACTAGCCAAGTGTAGACATTTCGTCTAAAGTTTCAAGGCGTCTAGTGCGCTATCAACGATGAAACGAGGAGTTGTTGCAATGTTTTGGCGTCTGACTCTGTTAGTGCTGTGCCTTGTGGCATCGGCATCGGTGTCTGCCGATGACGAAAACAAAGAGGCATCCGATGATGGGATGAATGACGAGACTCGTAAAGTGGTGGTGGCCAGGATGAAAGAAATCCTGGATCAGACTACATTGGTTCGCCTGCGTCCGACTCCTGTCACCGTCGAGTTGGTTCCGGAACCAGTTCTCAATTGGGACGACCTTCCGCGCGGGCATTATTACGGGAGGTTGTGGGTCTGGGGAGACACCGGTCGTCCCGCTGCGATCGTCGAGACGTACACGATCAATTTCGCGAAGGATATCGGAAGCTGGCCGGGAAACGTCGTGCATTCGCTGGCACCGGAACCGCTGCGAGCCGAGGGAACTCTGGGATGGAACTGGGCTCCGGCAGAACCAGGCTTCACACCGAAACGGCTGGAGGATGCACCGCCTCCGGCTGCGACAAAGAATCTGCGGCGCTCGCAAATGCGTGCGCTGGCCAGGCGATTCACCGCTAACCAGACCTGGATGGGAGACCGCTCCGAGCTTCGATTGTTGCCGACCTCGATCCGCATGTACGAATCGGCTGACGACGACTCGACTGACGATGGGTTGCTCGACGGAGGTCTCTTCGCGTTCGTGCATGGCGGCACGAACCCCGAAGTCATTCTGATCCTGGAAGCGATGCAAGGCACCACGGAGGACTATTGGCAGTACGGATGTATCCGGCTCGGCCACGCTCAGATGCAGGCAAAGTTCGATGACCGCGAGGCGTGGTCTGTTGAAACCTACGACAGTCTCAGCCCGAACTCCCCGTACTACTGGATCTTACCGCGATAAGGTCTTTCAGCGATGGCACTGGCGAGCTGTAGAATCCGAAATCTTTTTGCTATCCCGCTTAGCCGAAAGTCGGCGAACTTTGGACGAAGCTAAATCCGACGAGGCGATGCCGGAGATTCTCGCTTCGGCTAAATCGGAACGGGCTGCGGATCAATTCCGGCTACTTTTGGGAACCTGGCAGGTGCGCCAATCTGCTCTCACTTTGGACGGCCCCGGCCATTTGCTTCTACGAAGCTGGAAACTCAATCGCGTGTGGTCGGTTCAATCTGGAATGGATTGCTTCGCCGGAGAAGGTAAATTTCGCAAGAAAACTTGTCAATCGGACGACAAGCGGCCAAATCTAAATGGTGCCTCGATGTCCCTCGTGAGCTCGTGAGGACCGGCCGTGAGCTACTGAAATTCGGTTGCTGGCACCATGTTTTTCTGAAAGATCATTGCGTCGAAATGGCGGCCCCAGCGGGCACGCATCCAGGAATATCCAAGCGGCCTTGAGTAGAACGTTTCGGACAACCATTTTGCTTCAGGAGAATCATCCCGAAGTGGCAAAACGGCAGTCTCCAGATCGGCTCGCAGGCAAAGATCTTCCAGCGTTCCTGCTGGCGGAGAGGCGATGTCAAATGGTGGCCTGAACCATGCTCCGGCCTGACCACCACCGGCTGTGAATCCCACAGTGAAAACATTGTCGCCAAGCTTTTGAGCCACCACATGTCCCATTGGAATGATGGTTGAATAGTTGACGGATTTGTCGGGTACCTCGATCTCAGCCGCGTTTCGCATGATGTGGAAGCTGGCGGCCCAGACGATGATTTTGCGACCGGGGTAACGTCGCTGCGTCAGCCAAATCAAATTGTCCGCCATCTGGGCATCGCGAGCGTTCAGAGAATTTCCCGATAGGAAAGAAAACGCGGAAGACGCTGGAATGCTGTAGCTGGCGTAGGCTTTCAAACTGCGAAGCTGCTGTCGCCAGAAAAACAACTCCTGCTCGTCATCAGCGACGATCGGCTTTGCGAGGTCGATGGATGCGATGATCGAATCCAGAGTCGCCAACCAGTCCTTCTTCGAGCCTGTGAATTCTTCGTGACTGGCCAGATGCTGCAGCTGCTTCAAGAATTCATCATTTGTCGTTTTCCCAACGGAAGGTACAGCGACGCGATACTTGGCCGCGATCGCGGTCAAGTCATCGACGAAATGTTCCGTCGAAGCCGAGCCTGTGAACTGACAATCGAAGCCCGCCAGATCCAGACGACGATCGGTCTTCGCGCTCGACGACACATAATCCCAAAGCGGAGCAATCTGCTTACAGCCGGTCCAGATTCCGAAGATACCCTGCTGTGCGGCTTCCAACGGAGCGATGTCGGTTGAAAACGCATGATTGGCTCCGTCGCAGTCGTACAGACCGCTTTCGAAGGCGAGCACATCAAAGTCCATTTCCTGATGCAAAAACTGAATCAGGCGGATCTTGGCCTCAAAGCAACTTCCGTCACCATGTGACTGCTCACCCAACTGGACAATACGTGCGTCACCGATGAGAGCCTTCAGCGGTTGCAGGTCAGAGAAATCACCGTCCGTGCCATTGGGCTGGAATGAGATTGCATGCCGGCGAATCCATTCCACCTGAGACTCCACAATCGCTGATGGGGGCGGAGTCCATTGCGTGCCTTCTACGGTCGATTCACTTTTTTTTTGACGTCGATAGCCTGCTCGGGCTTGTCGTTCACGTTGAACTCGATCTCCTGCGAGCCTTCGCTGGTTTCAAGACTGAGCTTCGCCGTGTCTCCAACAGCAAAGAAATTCAACGCGACTTTGCCGTCACTGTCGGTCTTGTAGGAAACAGACGGAAATGAAACTCCGTAGATCATGTGCTCGTCTGACTTGTCTTCCTTACGACTCGACAGCGCGACGACAACCTCAGCCAGAGGTTTGCCTGCTGAGTCGCGGAGTACAATTGTCTTTTCCGTGGCTGCAGATAATTCGAACCCAAGCGGGTCAGTTTGCTTCCCAGCGTTCTTCATGACATAACGACTCTGAAACGCCAATCCCTCCGCCACGACGGTCACCAAAAATGCTTCCTTGCCGTCGAGATGATTGCCGACGGGAAACGCGAAGCGTCCTTCAGCATTCGTTGTGGTCTCAGAAGGCTGTTGCTGGAACCGTCCACCCGGCCAGGTCTTAAGAATCAGAAGCACTTTGGCATCAGCGACCGGTTTTCCCGTTGCATCCATCACAGTCCCATGAATCCCGGTAGCGCTTGCGGCTGCGGCGCTCATGCCTGCCCCGATTTTTTGCTCGGCAGCTTTGTCGATAACAAGTTCAATCGGTTCCGCACCAACGATCCCGAGCTGCACAGCGTCGCCGACGGCGAACAACGCCATCTTCACCTTTCCTTCAGCATCGGTCTTAAATCCTGCGGCCTCTGCGCTTTGGTCATACATCATGTGCTCATCCGGACCCTTCGCTGGTTTCCTCAACGAAGGAAAGACGACGGCATCGGCCATCGGCTTGCCGCTCGTATCATGAACGATCAACGTCTTCTCGACCGCAGTCTGGAGGTTGAAACGAAACGGCTTTACCTTAGCCTTTGCCTTGTAGACAACATATTCACTCTGCATCGTGCGTCCCTCGGACAGCACGGTGACAAGGAACGCGTTCTGCATCACAGGCGAGTACAATTCCGGGAATCGAAACTTGCCTTTCTCGTCCGCAGTCTGAACGAAGGATTCCTGTTGGTATTGCCCGCCAGGCCAACTCTTAAAGATGAGCAACACACGAGCCCCGCTGACGGGTTGATCTTTGTCGTCTTTGACTTCGCCATTAAGATCGCTCTTTGGATCCGACGCTGGCTGCTGGGCATTGACCATTGCCAGCATCTGCTGATTCTGTTGATTGGCGGAATTCAGCAACCAGCCCATCCATCCGATCGTGGCCAGAGAAACAAGAATTCCGCCGCTCAAAGCGATGATCAACCAGACGTTTAGGCCGTATCCGATCGTCTGGCACTCGCGACGAATACGGTCGCGAACGCCAAACTGCCGACTCGCTTCTTCCGCCGCGTGTTCAGGACTCATGCCGGATTTGATCAGGTCGCGAGTTCGGCATTCCACATGAAAATCCAACTCTTCGTCGATCTCGCGATCGATCGTCTCTGCAGAGCGATTCGTCCATCGTCCAAATCGCAATACGGTGGCGGAAATACTCATTGACATTCCTCAACAACAAATTGCACGATGTGAATGGAGTGATTTGAATAGCAAGAATCGCGGCATCAAGTCTGAAATCCCATGACTCGATCAATCGCCTGTGACATCTGTTTCCATGCCTCGGTCTCAGTCTTCAGTTGTCGTTTTCCCTCGGGACTCAGCTCATAAAATTTTGCTCGCCGGTTCGATTCGCTCGCGCCCCAGAACGAGGTGATCCAGCCACGACGCTCCATCCGATGCAGAGCGGGGTACAGCGATCCTTCTTCAACCTGCAGAAAATCTTCGCTGACTTTTTTCAGGTACTTCGCGATGGAATACCCGTGCCGCGATTCTTTCCTGAGCGACTGCAGGATCAGCATGTCCAGACTGCCCTGCAGCAATGATGTCTTCTTCTCGCTTGCCATGATCTCTCCGCTTTCGCTCGCTCCCATAGAATATCTATGGTGGCATGGTAGTGCCGTTCCAGTAGAACGTCAATGGGAACGTTGAGATCTTTGATTTGGTGCCGCCACAGAAACCCAGTATGACCAATTACGGACGCTCTGCAGAAACAAACTGACATCAGTAAATTGCAACTTCTTTTTCAATCACTCGTGGAACTTTCAACCTGATCGCCCAATGTGCAAATGTTTTTCGAGGCCGCCTGGGCGGTCGCGATGAACTTGACCGCTTCGTGAGTCGGGATGAAATATTGACGTAGGCGCTGTGAGTTTTTTGTCGCCACATTGTAGGGGGTGTTCCTGGTTTAGTCGCTTTGGTTGGTGATTGTGCGGGGCGTGGCGGCCTTAGGCACAACAACAACTGTGTGCGCTGCGACGATTCCAGACGCTGGATCGGATTTGATCGCAAGGAACGCTGGCGAATCATCATGCACAGTCCGCTTCGTCCCCAGCGTGTTCTCACTTCGCCTTTTTCAGCTGGAACGTCACGCGGATTGTTTCACCAGAAATGCAATCCAGCGATTCGCGAAGCGAAAAATTGCTGCCTGTGGCGTAACCATCAGCTTCCCAAGACCTGCCAGTCGGAGCAGTCTTCGCCTTTCTCAACGAATTCGACCAGGAAGTTTTCCTGATCATTGAGGAACGTTCAACGCCGAACGGGATGGCCTGGCACTTCGCGTTTGCTCGTTTTTGCAAGCTTCCAATCGTTGCCCGCCACAAAGATACCAAAGTGTGGTCGTGTGCCATGAACAACACAATGACCGATCGTCAGAGTACGCATCACTGCAACTTTGCAGCGGCTGTTGCGGATTGGACCTTGCCAAACAAATAGAGTTGTCAGCGAACGTGTCAGCACCGATTACGCCATTTCTGCTGGAAACGGCTCCTGCCACGTTCCTGAATCGTCCATTGACGCGTTTTTCGGAGATCAACTCAATGCTGGGACGGAAGTGCTTTTCGCTATGACTTAGCGTTTAGAATCAGAATCTTGTTCCTATTTTTTGTCTCGTTGTTCCCCGGCCATCGCGAAACACGCGACGAAAAAACCACCGACAAATCCACCAAGAGCTCCGGCAATGGTATAGTCCGGGTGCTTCAGATAACCGGCGAACATGCCGATGATGCTGAAAACCGCAGGGCTCAAAATCCAAATCAGTTTTTCATTCATTTTTTGGAATTCTTCTACGGGGAGTGTCGAGTGTTCAGGTGGGAATCGCTTCGGTTGACTCGCCGGATCTCTTATCTGGCATGAACAAGTCAGGCATCACATCACAAGCCACGGTTACTTAATGCGCCCCGTGAAGAAAAATGCCCATGTTTCGAATTCTGGTCCCTGGCCGAACAGCGTTGGCTGTGACCAGACTTCTGCTTCATCCAGGCGGATCTCTAAGCCGCAGTCCGTGGTTCCCATGCACGCGAATTCCCAATAGCCGGTGGTGCCGACTTCTCGCCATTGGATGGCGACAATCGCATCGGGATTTGTTCCGGTTGCACTCAGGCCAAACAAAGCGCCGTCCGTGACGTGGCCGGACTTGCTGAAATAGCGGAAAAGTGGTGTGGGCAACAGCCGCATTTGCGATTTGTCATCCCGACCGGCGGCCCCCAGCATCGTCATCAAAGGCAAATCGTCGATCGTCCAGACCCACATTGTGCCATCGATGATTTGACGTTGAGGGTCGCTGTAGCGAAAGATCGGTTCTTCGACGACCCGTGCCGGCTGAAGCGTGTCCCCCTTTTGCTCGGAGACTTTTATCGCCGCCACGGCTGTCCGCATGTCAGCCAGAATGGCTTGTCGCTCGGCTGAAATTTTCTCACCAGCAGGTTCATCGGTCGTTACGCCGAAAACTGCCAGGAATGCAGCCGAGTACATCACAACGACTATCACCGGAATCAGGTTGAACAACTCAGTTTCCTTTCGAAAGGTATCCAGCACCGACACTGACGAAACCGGCCACAAACAGCTCACGCCATTTTATTTCCCGGACTTCTGGTCCCTCGGTGGCCAAACTCTGGAATTGTGCACGCTTGAAAGCCTGCCGAATCGGCTGTCTGAATCAATTCTGTGGTTCCCGCTTCGCAAGGTGATCTTCGATGATCTTTACTGTGCGGTCAAAGTCTTCAGGTGGATGCTTAGTGAATGTGTTGTTCGTTTTTGAACTGCTTGCCATAGCACTCGCGCCGTCTGCTTTTGCACCGGCTTGCATCAGAACCTCGGCGACATCAGGAACGCCCCACCAGCAACACCATCGCAACGGCGTGTTTCCCCAGTTTGAATCTTTGGCTTCAATGTCTGCCCCCAGCTTAACCAGCATCGCCGCTGCTTTGGGAGCGTTAGGAATCGAAATCTTGTGCCTATTTTTTTTCGGGTCGTTCTCCAGCCATCGCGAAACACGCGACGAAAAAACCACCGACAAATCCACCAAGCGTTCCGACGATGGTATAATCCGGGTGCATCAGATAACCGGCGACCATGCCGATGATGCTGAAGACTGCAGGGCTCAGGATCCATATCAATTTTTCGTTCATTTGTGGAAAAACTTTCTGAGGAGTGTTCTCCGGTCAGGCATGAGCCTGTCGGAAGCGGGCAAATGTTATTTGATGCGCCCCGAGAAGAACCACGACCAGGTATCGAATTCTGGTCCCTGGCCGACCAGAATCGGCTGTGACCAGACCTCAATGTCATCAAGGCGAATTTGCAGACCGCCGTTCGTGGTTCCCATGCAGGCGAATTCCCAGTGGCCAGTGATTCCTTCTTCTCGCCACTGAATGGCGACAATCGCGTCGGGATTCGTCCCGGTGGCGCTCAGACCAAACAGAGCACCGTCGGCGATCTTGCCAGACTTGCTCGAATATCGAAACAACGGCGTTGGCAACAGTCTCATTTCAGATGTGTCATCTGGACCGGTCGTGCCCAGCATTGTCGCGCTGAATTTTCGGGACAGCTGTTTTAACTGAAGGAGTCTCCCCGATTTGGATTCGGTGAGCTTCGGAGCGGCTTCCAGTGGCTGAAACTTCAGTCCCGGCTTCTTCGATTCAAAATTATGTTCAAACGGCCACTTTACGTCGATCAATTTTGAAGAAGTGGATCCCACGTTGAACAACCAGCGTCGCTCGGGTTCAGGCAGGCTGCAGCATTCCAGCTTCATGGTCATCACAGGCAGATCATCGATCGTCCAGACCCACATCGTCCCATCGATAATCTGGCGTTGCGGGTCGCTGTAGCGAAAAATCGGGTCTTCGACGACCTTTGCTGGCTGAAGCGTCTCGCCATTTTTCTCGAAGACTTTCATCGCCGCCACTGCAGTCCGCATGTCACGCAGGATGAGTTGTCGCTCGGCAGAGATGCTGTCACTCAGTGGTTCATCCAGCGCAAAAGCATTTGCCTGGGAGACTCCAGCGGCCAGCACTGAGAGCAAGACTGAACAAATTGAATTTCGCATTTCATGTTTCCAAAAAATCAGTTCAGAGAGCAAAAAGCCGAATCGAAATAGCGGCCACCTGCGGAATCTATTTTCTGTGTTCACTGCCGTCTGCCGCAACGCCTGGAATACTGACAGGCGAGTTCGATGAATCGTAGGGTTGATTGAAACCGTACTTGAACGCTGGCCCTTTCCACGTAGTCTTCTGCTCACGAGTTGAAATCAGGAGTCTGTCTGAATATCGCTGGTGTTGTGAGCGGCAAGGCGCTAGCCGCCGTTTTTTCAGGTATTTCTTTAATGGACACCGGCGGCTAGCGCCTTGCCGCTCACGATCCTGGAGTATCGGTACAGACTCCTAGGGTTCAAAACCCGGCTTTGGGCGCTGCTCCAGAAAGTCCCAATAATGTGGCTTGCCGTTTTCGGAAACGGTGCCCTCGGGTGATTCCCAGACCCTTTCGTCATCAATGGACACGGCCAGTTGATAGTCCGTGAATGGGGCAAAGGCGTAGTGCCATTCGGCCTTGCCCTCGGTTTGCCGGGCCTCGACAATGACCAGCAGCTCCGTGTCAGTGCCCTGGCAGAGCGAAAACACTCCGCCATAACTCACGCCTTCTTTGGGGATCGAATATTCGTAAATCGCCGTGGGAACAAGTCGCAGTTCCCAGCGGGCCTTTGTGGGATCTGTTGCGTTTGCGGAGACTCGACGAGACAGCGCCTTTGCCTGCAGCTTCTGTTTGAGTGTACTGGAATCCGGGGGATCGGCTTTCAGGAACGGCTGCCACTGCAATCCCGGCTGCTCGGTTGTCCATGATTTCTTTCCAGGCAAGTCCATCGCGATCCCATTTTTGTGTAGCGAATGGAATTCGTTCATCACCCAGCGATTGCGGCCCTGACTCCAGGCAAAGATGACGCCAATGACGGCTGGTCTGCCGGATGCTTCTTTCCACACATAGACAGCGCCAATATCGTCGCCACGCACGGTCTGAGTGTGGCGAAAGATCGCTTTTTCCTGAAGCGTGAATGGCGAGTTCACGGCATCGACGGCATCGACGGGAGTGAATACGTAATCCTTCGCGAGCGAATCGGCCACTCCCAGCCAGTGTGCCGTCACCGCTTTCTTTGTCGCAGCTTCGTCCGCTTTGGTTTCGTCCGTTTTATTTTCCTGTTGAGCCTGGCATGGGGCAACAACCGCGACCACGAAAAAGGCGACGATAATTTTAAGGAGTGGAGACATAATTGGCCTCAATGGAAAGAAAGCAACGCCCCGCTTTGTTGTTGGGAAATGGGTCTGTCATCAGTTGCGCGAACGGTTCGCGAGTGTCAAAAGGAGGATCGTTGTTGAGAATGGCGTCGATATCCGGGACGCAAGGCTGCGTCCATGAGGAATCGCAATTCGAGGCAAGAAAATTCAGGGTAAGAAAATTGGAGAACTCAAATGCGATTCATTTTCTTACCTCCAATTTTCTTGCCTGAATAAAATCTCGAATGAATCGATCCAAACAATGAAGCGGGGCGTTTATTTTATTGCCCCGCCAACGAGCCTCCGTACTACTAACGTTCAAAATCTTCGCACGGCGCGAAAATCCCGGAACACATGAAAGGGGAACACTAATCGTCGCTGATCTTCGCTGATGGTGCAAGTGGCGTGGATTAGCGCAGATCAGCGGCGATTAGTGTTCCATGCGCTTGTCATTTTGGATTGCGGGCGAAGCCAGCGTTGGGTTCTTTGTGGAAATCACTTCACCATAACATTGATGGAACCCGGCAGCCAGGGACCGACTATTTGATTGCCGAATTGCGGTAGGTAAAAAAATATCCCCAGGTCGAAACTTCGCTGGGGCTCTGGCCGACACCCTTCCAGATTGGTTTTCCGTCGTGATTCAAGGTGAGTTCCACAGCAGTCATATGAACGGGTCGGTACATCCAGCGTTTTCCTGCAGCTGTTTCTTCAACTTGCAGAATGAGCAGCATGGAGGGATTGGTTCCGGTGGCGTACGCGAAGACTGCACCGTAGGGTATCTGCTGTTTCTCCGATTTGAATTCCATGAGTGGTCGAGGCATCAGTCGCAGTTCGGTTCCATCGGATGCGGAAAACTGGCGGCTGATCTGACGAGCAGTAAATGTCAGCGCCGCAGGAGTTGATTTGACATCGGGATTGCCGGGCACTGGGCTGGCCGGAACGGGCTCTGCGGTGATCGCCGTCTTTGGCCCCTCGCTCCAGCCGCATTCAACGGGATTGGAATTTGCATTTGCGAAGCAGTAGGTCCACATGCTTCCACCGCCGCGATTGTTGACTTCAATCTTCTGGAAGAACGCCGGAATCTCACCATCCATCCAGACCCAGAGAGTTGAGGCCGCCACGTCAATCGCTTCGTCGGTGTATTTGAGCAGAGGTTCCTTCCTGATTTCCAGCGCGGCCTTCGACTCATCATCGGCCATGTTCCTTTGAAATCTGCATTTCCCCGCAAGCTCCCGCATCGCTTTGAGAGCTGGCGAATCGGGCTTTTCCTTATTTCCTTTTTCGGCGTCTTTCGGCTCGTCTGACTGTCCAGCACTGGACGCAGGGGCCGCTGGCTTCGCTTCGTCGGTCGCCTCAGCAGCAGAGCAAAGGCACAGCACCGTGCCGGTGATCGCCCATTGAAAGATAGATCGGATCATAGTTTTTCCTTTCCGAGGGACAAGTCATTTCTGGCAGGTGAACTTTGAAATCGGTGGAAGCGGATCCTTAGCTGCTCGATGAACTTTTCTTTCGGGTTATCCGTATCGCTGACTGGCTTGTCACTTTTGCCAGCATCTTGCGCATCCACAGGGTTGCCCAGACTGAATGCCGCAGTCAATACGACTAACCAAAGAACTTGCCGCGTGATTTGGCTCCGATACAGTGAACCGGCAATGAACTGCAATCCGAATCCAGATACAGCGTATCTTTTAACTTTTGGTTTTTGCAAGGAACTACGGTCTCTTTGTCTTGACTTTATAGACAATGTGTCTACACTTGCGACTGAACACGCCGGAAACCCCGTCATTGTGCGTCCATTCTTGTCTCGGAGGTGCGTTGTCATGAGCATGCAGTTATGTTCTTCCGCCACCGTTCGTCGGCTGTTGCTCGCAGTGTGCTGCCTGATCAGCGATACCGCCATTGGTCAGTTGTTGAAAAGTGACATCGTGCGCGATGTGGATCTGCATGCCGGAAGGGCAATGGCGGACTGGATTGATCAGAAATCGCAGGCTCAGTGGGATCAGGAAGGCGTTGCCGCACCGCTCATTGTCGATGATGGAACGTTTCTCCGTCGGCTCTATCTGGATCTGACGGGTACGATTCCCTCGGTCGCGACGGCTCGTGAATTCCTTGAGAGTACCGACGAGTATAAGCGTGCCATCGCCATTGAAGTGCTGCTCCGCGAGCCTCGGTCGGCTGAGCACCTCGCGCGAGTCTGGCGGAGAATGCTGGTCCCGACCGGAACACCCAGTGAAGGCATGGGCCAGTCAATTGAACCGTGGCTGAAGGACCAATTCGCGCGCAATGCGCCGTATGATGAATTCGCCCGAAATCTGCTGACGGTGAAATCCACGGACGCAACGGATCCGACAAAGCCGTATGCGACATCGGCCATTATGTTCTATCAGGCTGCTGGTGGAAACGCGGAGGGAGCTGCAGATTCAGCAACTCGGTTCTTCCTGGGTGTCAGGCTGGGGTGTGCCAAGTGCCACGATCATCCGTTTGCCAAATGGAAACAGGAAGACTTCTGGGGGATGGCTGCGTTCTTCGCCGGCGTTCAGAACGGGACCGTCGAAGATAGTCCTCGCACCACAATTCGTCCACAGGACGGCGATGTCGAATACGCTGCCAAGCTGTTATGGGAAGAAGAGACCAAACTGGATGGCGCGAGTCCCCGACAAGTCTTTGCCGACTGGGTGGTATCGGAGCACAATCCAAATTTCGCTGCGACTGCTGTGAATCGAGTGTGGCAACATTTGTGCGGTCGAAGTCTGGCAGGGACAGTCGATGATCTGGATCAGGCCAACGCCGAAGATCGCGCGGTCCTGCTGGATGGGCTGGCAAGGGAGTTCGTCCAAAGCAAGTACGATCTGCGTCATCTGATCAGCGCGATCTGTCGCAGCAAGGCGTATCAGTGCAGTACGGTATCTCCAAATCAGCTTGGCGATCAGTTGAAAGTGGCAGACGTGCGGCCATTGAAAACGTTGTCGCCTGAGCAGGTGTTCGATGCGATGGAACAGGCCCTGATGCTGCCCGTAGGCCGATCGGACAATGCCGCCCGGTTCAACGGCGAGCGAATGGCGATTGTTGCCAGGATGAATGAGGCGTTCAGCGATACGCCGGGAGACTTCAGTGCCGGGATTCCGCAGGCACTCATGATGATGAATGGGGCGGTGATTTCTGACGCCACGGACCTGGCGACCAGCAGAACTCTCCGAGCGGTTGTGGATTCGCCGTTTATGAAGGACGAGGATCGACTGGAGACATTGTTCCTCGCAACGCTGACACGGCGACCGTCGGACCGCGAACGCGAAGTTTTGCTGGCGAGTGTTCAGGCCGAAGGAGCGGCCCCGGGAACTGTGTTTGCAGACATCATGTGGGCATTGCTGAATTCACCGGAGTTTGTTTTGAGTCGATGATTTTCTTACTCGGGGAGCCGCTGGGCGTGAGCCCTCCGTGGTGATCTGTTGCTGAAACGCAGACACGGAGGGCTCACGCCCAACCGCTCGCCGGACACAAACTTTAGAAGGACGTCGCTATGTCAGGTTTTGACCTCTTTACACGTCGCGATATCACCCGCATGCTGATGGCGAGTGCTGCGGGAGTTTCGTTGTCCGGCTGGATGCCGAAACTGGCGGCTCAATCAGAAACCGCGAAGAAGAACGGCAGAGCCTGCATCCTTCTTTGGATGGGGGGCGGACCCAGTCAGCTGGATACTTTTGATCCGAAGCCGGGGCACAAGAACGGTGGCCCCGTGAAGGCCATCGACACGGCGGTTCCAGGGATTCAGCTCAGTGAGTATCTGCCAGGACTGGCGAAGCAGATGAAGGAACTGGTGCTGTTTCGCGGGATGACTTCGAAAGAGGGCGATCATGGTCGCGCTTCGCAGTTGATGCTCACCGGTTATCGTCCTGTTGAAGCGGTAAACTATCCAGGCATCGGTTCTCTGCTGGCGAAGGAACTTGCTCCCGCTGACGGTGAGCTGCCAGGCTTTGTCAGCATTTCACCCTTTCGATTTGGCGGCGTTGGCGGGCCTGGGTTTCTTGGTCCGAAATATGCGCCTCTGACGGTCAGCGGAAACAGCGCCGACCCCAACGCCCGAGCTGACCTGACAGTCGAAAACATGCTGCCGCCGGCCCATGTGTCAGAAGGTTCAAAGAAGTCTCGGATTGAAATGCTGCATTTTCTGCAGCAGGAATTCAGTTCCAAAGTTGCCAGCGAAGCGGCAAAGGTCCATCAGGCGAACTACGACCGTGCGATCCGAATGGTCGAAACACAGGGGAAAAACGCATTCAAGCTGGAAGAAGAACCAGAGGCTCTGCGCGACGCTTATGGTCGCAATCGCTTCGGTCAGGGCTGTCTGCTGGCTCGCCGACTGGTCGAACGCGGTGTGCCATTTGTCGAGGTTTCACTGGCAAACTCCGGAAATGTGTTCGGCTGGGATACTCATACAGACAATTTCAATCAGGTGAAGTCTCTATGCGATGTGCTCGATCCCGCCTGGTGTACTTTGATGAATGATCTTCGTGAGCGAGGATTGCTGGAAACAACAACGATCGTCTGGATGGGCGAATTCGGTCGCACGCCGGTGATCAACGAATCTGGCGGACGAGACCATTTTCCACTGGCATGGTCAACGGTGCTGGCAGGCGGCGGTCTCAAGGGCGGACAAGTGGTGGGCGACACCGGCAAGGCAGGCGCAGAAGTGGTGGATCGTCCGGTTCAGGTGAAGGATTTCTATGCGACAATCTGCAAGGCTGTTGGCGTTGATCCGAACAAGGAAAACATCTCGACAATCGGAAGACCAATCTCGATTGCCGAAACAGGAGCAGAACCGGTGACGGAGGTGCTGGCAGGGTGAATTGATATTGGCGAGCGGTTGGGCGTCAGCCCTCCGTGTCGCGTCTCAACTTGGAACCAATTGTTGCTATTGATTTTGAAATTTCTAATTCAGAATAGCCATTTTCAAAAAACAGATTCCGACTATCAACATCAATAGATTCGAAGTGTTTAAGAATA
>CAMAVB010000079.1 GCA_945861465.1 Candidatus Kuenenia stuttgartensis | reverse complement strand
GGCAACGGTGTGACGGTGATCGATCGGATGATTTAAGGCAGGAACGCAGGTAACCGTTCACGCATCAGAACGAAACCTGCGCAAACAATCACAGATCAACACAAATTCACACAGATAGACATCAACAATCAATCTGTGTTCATCCGCGTCCATCTGTTCAGCAAACGTTTAGAGTTTTGTTTTCGTGAGAAGATTCTCGCAAAACCATAAATGTCCGCCGACGGAGCGGCGGACCTACGTAGGCGAGCCGCTCCGTCGGCTCGCATTCAAGTTCTCGCAGGTTCGTGATCAACGCCGCGACGCGGTTGCCATAAGTCGCCGGTGAGTGGTTGGTGGCGTTGGTACCGGGGAAATCTCAGTCGGCGGAGCGACGAGCTGCGGAAACGCACCCTTGCGACATCCGGAAAATCGGACTTGAGGAAGATTTGAGGATTGGTTAAGAAATCCGGGACGGGGCTGGTTCAGGTTGCTCCGACTGCGGCAAGTTTTGCTTTCGACCGTGAGTGAACCGCGCAAAACGCATGAAAACACTAAGTTTCCTGACCCCATCCCCTCCTCAATCCCTATTGTTGGTTTGTGAATTTCCCGCTGTCAGGCAGGCATCGTCTCACCTGCTGCCCCACCAATTCAACGTATTCGCACCCATATTCCTCAGTCCCAATCAGCAATTCGTGCCGGTTGATCTTTCATCCGGCAGTTTCGGCAGATGAACGGCACATTGCGTGTCACTCGCCTGCAAAAAACTCAGTCTCATCGGAGGCATCGCCATGCGTGCACTCGGCATCGTAACATTTCTGATTTCCGTGCTGTCATCACAGTTCGCTGCGGCGCAGATCAAGAGCTTCCCCTACGATGCAAAAGTCGTGGTGGATGAAGTCTTTGTCCGCAGTGGAGCGGGCGATTCGTACTATCCGACTCAGAAACTTCCCCGAGAGACGGTCGTTACCGTGCATCGGCATGATCCCGGTGGCTGGTACATGATCGATCCGCCACAAGGGAGTTTCAGCTGGATCCCTGAACGCTATGTCAAACGTCTGAACGACTCTGAAGGCGAAGTCGCTGAAGAAAGTGTCATTGCGTTTGTGGGCAGTGAATTTGGCGACGAAGCCTCAGTATTTCAGCGCCGGCTGAAGACTGGAGAAAAGATTTCCATCATGGGACAGCGACAAATCGTCACGAGCAGCGGCCCTCAGTCGATGCTGCAGATTGCACCACCCACACGGGAACGCCGTTGGATTCCTGGTACCGCACTGGTGCCGATTGATGCGGAACATCGCGCCCAGATGAACACAGATCCCTACGCGGTGCCTGGCAATGCCGCTCGCCCTGAAGGCGTGCAGGTGTTTCCATCAATTGCCGGAATTGCCCCGACCACAGCGGGCGTCACCGATGTGCCGGTAGTCGCCCCCAGTGCCGCATTGTCAGCGGCGCAGCAGAAGCAATCGGAACGTCAGCAACTGGCCGAAATCGACCGACGCTTTGGAGAAATGCTGCGTCAGGATTCCACAACCTGGAACCTGGACGCCATTGAAACGGAGTACCGGATGCTGCAGCAGAGTGCAACTCAGAAGTCACTGTCCGGAACGATCGACATGCGTTACCCCGCGATCGATCGTTACCGTCGTCGTCTGGCAAAATTGCTGGAACTGCGACAATTGACATCGCAGACTGAACAACGGGATACGGCGCTGGTCTCGCGAAATCCGTATGCGTTCTCAACGCCACTTGCTCCGGCACTCGCAGCCGCAACCGGGCCGGAGTCTGCAAAAAACGCAGGCCAGCCGACTCTACTGGCGCAGGCATTTGAGCAATACGTGCAGAGCGATCAGCCTCAGTCCTCCGAAGTGGAATTCAGTGATCCAGCGGGCACTGTGCCGGATGCTGCAACGAAAAACGGCCTGAGTGGCATTGTGCCAGACAGTGGTCCGCCTTCAAACAGTGCTCCGCCTTCATCCGGCTCAGTCATCACACCCGGCAGTCCGCAAAATCGATTCATCGGCGCGGGAATTGTGCAGCGCGCGGGCGATTCGGCTCAAGGATCCGGGTATGTGCTGATGTCACCTGCTGGTAAAGTGCTGGCGGATCTGAAAACATCCGGCAGTGTGAGTCTGGATGCATACCTTGGGCAGCAGGTCGGAGTTCAGGGAACGCGGTTCTCGGAAAAGGAGAAGCGCGACATCATTGAGGTGAGTACGCTGGAACAGGTGCAGTTGCGGCAATAGCATCCGCTTCAGTTCAAAGCCAATCGCGGATACAATGCCGATTGGAATCTTGGTCAATTTCATCCCGACTGAGGATCACCGTCATTGTGTCAGGCAACTCATCAGAATCAGAACTGATTGCACGTGTGGCCAACGGGGACCAGAACGCGCTGGCGGAATTGTTTTCGCAGCACCGTGATCGTCTGTGGCGAATGGTGACGTTTCGGATGGACCCGCGGCTGCATGGCCGCGTCGATGCAGATGACGTGCTGCAGGAAGCCTGGTTGTCCGCAGTGCAGAGGATCGATCATTTTCTGATCGATGCATCGCGTTCGATTTTTGTGTGGTTTCGCCTGATCACAAGTCAGACACTCGTCGATATCCATCGCCGCCACCTGAACACTCAGAAACGCAACGCCGGGGCCGAGTTTTCCATCGATCGCGGCTGGTCATCATCGTCCACTTCCACATCGCTGTCGTTTCACTTGCTGGATAATCTCACGAGCCCCAGCGAAGCCGCTCTCCGCGAAGAAATGTCTCAGAAGCTGAACGAAGCACTGACCGACATGAAAGACATCGACCGCGAAGTCCTTGCGCTGCGACATTTCGAACAACTCACCAACCGTGAAGCCGCCCAGGTCCTCGGGATTTCAGAACAGGCCGCCAGCGACCGCTACATTCGCGCGCTGGCGCGACTCAAGACGACGCTCACGGCGATGCCGGGGTATCTTTCGGACGACGGCGGGTAATCCATCGAGATTGGGTCGCGCCGACAGTGCGCAGCACCCTGGACTGCGGCAGCCTGCTGCCGCTTTCCCCAGCCAGCCTGCTGGCCAGCCGAGCGACTTTGCACTGGCCCAATCATCATGCCCAATCCCAAGATGCCGTCGGGTCGCCCAACTTCGGAGAAGCTGGGTGCCGAAGGCACAAGAAACTCAGAGTTGACCTTCAAACGGGAACGACGTCATTCATTGATTCGATGTATGCCCTGAGTTTCTTGTGCTGCGCACCCAGCTTGAATCAAGCTGGGCCACCCCGGAGGAAACCGGTGTTCTTCGGGTGGCCCAACTTCGGAGAAGCTGGGTGCCGAAGGCACAAGAAACTCAGAGTTGACGTTCAAACGGGAACGACGTCGTTCTCTGATTCGATGTATGTCCAGAATTTCTTGTGCTGCGCACCCAGCTTGAATCAAGCTGGGCCACCCCGGAGGAAACCGGTGTTCGTCGGGTGGCCCAACTTCGGAGAAGTTGGGTGCCGAAGGCACAAGAAACTCAGAGTTGACGTTCAAACGGGAACGACGTCGTTCTCTGATTCGACATATGTCCTGAGTTTCTTGTGCTGCGCACCCAGCTTGAATCAAGCTGGGCCACCCCGGAGGAAACGTGTGTTCGTCGGGTGGCCCAGCTTCGGAGAAGCTGGGTGCCGAAGGCACAAGAAACTCAGAGTTGACCTTCAAACGGGAACGACGTCATTCTTTAATTCGATGTTTGCACTGAGTTTCTTGTGCTGCGCACCCAGCTTGAAACAAGCTGGGCCACCCCGCGTGATATCAGAACTCGTGCAGAAACACCGCTTCATCGTGCTGTCGCGTTCGGGACCGAGGAATCGATTCAAATGCTTCTTGAGGCAGGTGCCGCAGTTGACGCGAAAGACATGAATGGAGACTCGGCGCTCACATGGGCTAGTTGGCATTTGCGTCCCGGAACTATCCTGCGTCTGCTTTGCTATGGCCAGTTTCGAGCGTAGACCGACATTGCCGACGAACAATCGCATGCAATTCATTTGTTCCAGACACCTTGTTTCAACGCGATTTCCTTCATTTGGACGTGAATCCGAGACAGTCGAACAGGAAAGGCTGAGCCGTGCAGTGATTCCAGAGAAACTCCGGTAACGACGAAGTTTGTCGGGTTGATTTTAAGTGCAGAGGGCTAAGCCGTCTGCTACCATCCCCGCCGGAGCCAGGCGATGGCCGTCACGAGTTTTTTTTAGGGGATCGATTGCGATTCGGATTTAGGGTGTGTGAATCATTTAGGCCGTGGTACTTGATCAGGCCATACGTTGCTGCGTGCAAGTTTTGCGTGCAGCCGATGGTGACGAATCTGTCTGAATTGGCTGGATTGATAAAACGCCGCGCTGTGCCCTGCATCCGATCGTGTCTGAGCTATCAATGCCAATCAAAGTTGCGCTGCATCACAAGACCGTTTATCAATACGATCGACTTGTCACTCTGGGGGCTCAGGTTGTGCGACTGCGACCTGCTCCGCATTCGCGGACGCCGATTGACGCCTATTCGCTGACGATTGAACCCAAAAATCATTTCATCAACTGGCAGCAGGATCCGCACGGTAACTATCTCGGTCGCCTGATCTTCAACGAGCAGACAGATCGGTTCTCCGTGACTGTCGATGTCGTCGCCGACATGACGGTGGTCAATCCGTTTGACTTCTTTCTGGAAGACGATGCGACGCAGTTTCCGTTTCACTACGCGGAAGAACTGGCGACGGACCTCAAGCCTTTCCTGACCCCCTATTGTCAGTCCGCCGACTTTCAGGCATATCGCAGGACCGTCGATGAGTCACCCCGGCGTACGATTACGTTTCTGATTGAACTCAACCAGAAACTGCAGCAGGACATCAAGTACCTTATCCGCATGGAACCCGGAGTGCAGGCTCCGGAAGAGACACTGCAAAAGCGATCGGGTTCATGCCGTGACTCCGCGTGGTTGTTGGTGCATCTGCTGCGTAGTTTTGGGTTAGCCTCGCGATTTGTGTCCGGTTATCTGCTGCAACTCACGGCGGATCTGAAGCCGCTCGAAGGTCCCGAAGGTCCCACCGCTGACTTCACCGATCTTCATGCCTGGACGGAAGTCTTTCTGCCGGGTGCGGGCTGGGTTGGACTTGATCCGACATCAGGTCTGCTCACCGGTGAAGGTCACATTCCGCTTGCTGCCACACCGACGCCTCAGACCGCTGCACCGATTTCCGGCGGAGTTTCAGAATCGGAAGTGGAATTCAGCGTCGAAATGACGGTGACTCGGATTCATGAAGATCCGCGTGTGACGAAACCGTACACCGAAGAGACATGGCAACGGATTGATGCCGTCGGCGCGGAAGTCGATCGCCGCTTGTTGTCTGAAGACGTCCGACTGACGATGGGTGGCGAGCCAACTTTCGTGTCGATCGACGACATGGAAAGCGACGAATGGAATACAGCGGCCGTCGGTCCACACAAGCAGCGTCTTTCCGATGAACTTATCCGCCGTCTGCGGAGTAAATTCGCGCCGGGTGGCATGCTGCACTATGGTCAGGGAAAGTGGTATCCCGGCGAATCGTTGCCTCGCTGGGCATACAGTTGCTTTTGGCGTCGTGATGGTCAACCCATCTGGAAGAACCCGGCCCTGCTGGCGGATCTGGGATTGGCACCGGGCAAAGCGGATGCCAGCAAGCCAGTGGCGGACGAAAAACTCGCTGCCGACTTCATGTGTGAACTCGTCGATCGACTGCATGTCGAAGATCGCTGGATTCGACCAGCATATGAAGACGTGTTCCACATGCTGGAGATTGAAAACAAACTGCCCGTCGATGTGGATCCGCGTAAATTTGATCCGGATGCCGACGAAGATCGCCGACGTCTGAGCCGTGCACTGACACGAGGTATCAGTCGTCCGGTCGGTTTTGTGTTGCCGTTGACTCGTGCATGGTGGCAGGCAAATGCAAAATGGACGAGTGGATTCTGGCCGTTCCGATCGCATCGTTTGTTTCTGATTCCCGGCGATTCGCCCATGGGACTGCGTCTGCCGCTTGAATCACTGCCGATCACCGGCAACAGTGAACTGCAGGTCCATCCCCGTGACCCGTTTGCCGAGCGCGCACCGCTGCCAGGATATGCGGAGATCCGTAAGACGGCTCAGGAACGCCTTGCCACAGAGCGTCGAGCGGTCGATGCGCCGCAACAGCGACAAGTGCGGCAGCGTTTGGGCCTCAGTGACGATCCGGAAGAATCGAGCGAAGACTATCAATCCGATCCTGGCGCAGCCGGGCATGTCGTCCGTACGGCATTATGCATCGAACCGCGTGACGGGCAGATTCGCGTCTTCATGCCACCGGTGGGGACGCTGGAAGATTATCTGGAACTGGTAGCGATGATTGAAGAGACCGCTGAGTCTCTGCACACGCCCGTGATTATCGAAGGCTACCTGCCGCCATTCGACTATCGGATGGAAATGCTTAAGGTGACTCCCGATCCGGGCGTCATCGAAGTCAACGTGCATCCGGCACATGACTGGGATCAATTGAAGGACATTACGGGGTCCGTCTATGAAGAAGCTCGGCTGTGCCGATTAGGTACCGAGAAATTCCAGATGGACGGGCGGCACACGGGAACTGGCGGGGGAAATCATCTGGTGCTCGGCGGCGCGACACCAGCTGACAGTCCGTTCCTGAGGCGTCCGGACCTGCTGTGCAGCCTGGTCGGATTCTGGAACAATCATCCGTCACTGTCGTATCTGTTCTCCAGCCTGTTCATCGGTCCGACGAGTCAGGCACCGCGAATTGATGAAGGCCGCGATGATGCGATGTACGAACTTGAAATCGCTTTTCAGCAGGTTCCAGAACCAGGCTGCGGTTCAATTTCAAACTGGATGGTAGACCGCCTGTTTCGAAACTTACTGGTCGATCTCACCGGCAATACGCATCGTGCGGAAATCTGTATCGATAAGTTGTTTTCGCCGGATCATGCGGCAGGACGCCTGGGACTGGTCGAATTCCGCGGGTTTGAAATGCCGCCCCATGTGCGGATGAGTCTCACACAGCAGTTACTGGTGCGTTCGCTGGTCGCGATGTTCTGGCGAAAGCCTTACAATATTCCTGTGATTCACTGGCGCACGATTATCCACGATCGATTCATGCTGCCACATTATCTTTGGCAGGATTTGAGCTCAGTTGTCGATTCCCTGAGGCTGGATGGTATCGACTTTGACGTAAAATGGTTTGGGGCGCATTTGGAGTTCCGATGTCCGCTGATCGGCACGTTTGAATACAGCGGCGTGCATGTCGAGCTGCGGCAATCACTGGAGCCGTGGTACGTCCTCGGTGAAGAACCTGGTGGCAGCGGTATGACGCGGTTTGTCGATTCGTCTGTCGAGCGACTGCAGGTCAAGGTGACGGGTATGTTTTCGGCCTCAATGTGCATCGCGGTTAACGGCGTGAGGATCCCTTTGCAACCGACAGAAACTCAAGGCGAATATGTCGGCGGCGTGCGTTACCGGGCATGGCAGCCGCCGAACTGCCTGCATCCGAACATCGGCGTTCACACGCCGCTCGTGTTTGATCTGGTGGATACTGCCAACGCTCGATCTTTGGGTGGTTGTCGTTACAATGTTGAGCATCCGGGCGGCTTGAATCCGGACGGGTTTCCGGTCAACGCACTGGCTGCGGAAAGTCGCCGCTCCGGTCGTTTTTTCCGGATGGGACACACGGGCGGGTTGATGCTGCCAAAGACTCCACAGATGTCGCCTGATTTCCCGTGTACGCTGGATCTGCGTCGCGGCACAACTTGAAACTCCGGAATACGATGGAATGGCCACAGGATTGTCTCCGAGCACACGGACGGAACGAGTTTTCAGTTGCCCACCGTTTGTCTATGACGAGGTTTACGGCAGCGATGGCGCGCCGCGTGGACACTGGGCGAAGTTTCTGACAGCGCTCCGCAGCGTTCCCGCCGGAGAATTCTCACGCCGCAACGAGCAAGCCGACCGGATGCTCCGCGAAAACGGCGTGAGCTACCATTCGGTGGGCAAGGGAGGCAGTACTGCTCGTCCATGGCGACTCGACCTGCTGCCAATGCTGATCACTGCGGCGGATTGGGCTGTCATCGCGGAAGCGCTCGCTCAGCGAGCTCGTTTGCTGAATCTTGTGATCGCCGACATCTATGGTTCGCGCAGTCTGATCGACGATGGCACTCTGCCACCGGAGGCGCTCTACGCGAATCCGGAATTCCTGCGACCATTCTGTGACATAGGTCGTTTAGATCAGGTGCCGATGTTCATGTATGCCGTTGAGCTCGCGCGGTCAGCGGAAGGCCAGTGGTGGGTCATGGCAGATCGCTCAGAAGCACCTGCTGGTCCTGGCTTCGCGCTCGAAAATCGCATTGTCAGTTCGCGTACGATGCCGTCAGCGTTCAAGCAGATTCCTGTCGAACGTCTTGCCCCGTTCTTCGCACGTCTGCAGAATTCGGTTCGACGCCGGACGCCGCGTCCTGGTGATAACCCTCGAATCGTACTGCTCTCGAGCGGACCAGGGCATCCCTACTATTTTGAAGACGTGTATCTGGCCAGGTATCTCGGATACACGATGGTCGAAGGCGGTGACCTCGCCGTGCGGAACGATGCGGTTTTTCTGAAGACACTTTCCGGTCTGGTGCCTGTCGATATCGTGCTGGCCCGCGGTGCGGAATCGGGACTCGATCCCCTCGAACTTGGCGGCTATTCAGCGCACGGAGTGCCCGGGTTGCTCAACGCGATGCGATCCGGCAACGTCGCCGTGACGAATACGCCGGGCTGCGGCATCGTCGGGGCTCCCGTATTCATGGCGTTTTTGCCGCGACTCTGCCAACGGCTGCTGGGTGAACCGCTGAAGATGCCGTCGATCTCGACGTGGTGGTGCGGCGAAGCAGACAGCCTTGCCTATGTCATGGATCGGCTTGACCAGCTGGTCGTAAAACCTGCATTTCAGAAGAGCGGCGGCGAAGAAATTATTGTCAGCGATCTCACAGTTGCAGAACGCGAAAAACTTGTCGCACGTCTGCGCGCGAATCCTTATTCCTGGGTGGCTCAGGAGAAAATCGCGAGATCTGCCGTGCCGGTCTGGTCGTCGGTCGGAATTCGGTGCGGTCACGCCGCAGTTCGGGCATTCCTGGTAGAAGACGAAGGCGAATGGCATCTGATGCCAGGTGGCTTGATTCGCGTTGCGCCTGACACTGGCCCGATGCAGTTGTCCATCGCTGCCGGTGAAGGCAGCAAGGATCTGTGGGTGATCGCGGACGGGAAAGTCGATCCCGTGACTCTGCTGAATCCGCAGGATCAGCCGATTGAGCTGCGTCGCACGTCGGCTCTGTTTCCCAGTCGCGTAGCGGACAATCTGTTCTGGCTGGGAAGGTCGCTCGACTGCTGCGACTTTCTGGCACGCCTCATCCGGGCTTTGGCGGAACGCCTGGCGGATGAAAGCAATGTGGATATGGTCGAAGTCCGTTTTCTGGCGCGGGCCTTAAGTGAATTCGGGCAACTGGAACCCGGTTTTGTTGTGGGTGGATTGGAATCGCAACTTCCCTCACTGACCGAAGCTCTGCCTGACGCAGTCTATGATGCCGGTGAATTTGGCGGGCTTGCCCGAGTCGTCAATGAACTGACTCGTCTGGCGTCGCTGGTTCGCGACTGGATCAGTCCCGACACCTGGCATCGAATCAATGTCACGGCGGAGAAATTCAGGGCTTCTTCGGAAAAAGAATGGCGAGATATCACGGATGTTGTCAGTTCTGCCAATTCACTGGTGGGTGATATTGCGTCCGTCAGTGGCCTGGTTTTTGACGGCATGAATCGCGGCCCGTCATGGCGGTTTCTGGACCTTGGACGGAGTATCGAACGCGCCAATTCGACCGCGAGGCTGCTGCTGTCGGCAGAATGGAAACGCGGCCCCGCGTCGCCGGCACTGCTTAAGACAATCATCGAAGTGCTGGACGTGCGGATGACGTATCGCTTTCGATACCGTGAGAACTTTCATCGCAACGCCGTGCTGGACCTGACGATCACGGATGAGACAAATCCACGTTCGCTGGCGTTTCAGCTGGATCGCGTCGTGTCACATGTGGATCGGTTGCCAGGGTTTGAAGCACGTCCGTTGCGGTCAGAAGAAATGCGAATTGTGATGCAGGCCGCGCACGCCGTGCGGATGCTGACCAGCGAAGATCTGGCAGCATCGCATCCTAAAGCAGTATCAGCCGCGCTGAAGATTGTAGACGAAAACATGACGCAGTTGTCGAACGTGCTGACGCGAAAATATCTGGTGCATTCCGGAATACCACGGCAGTTCACAGAATTCGGCGGAGATTCCCGTTGAAGTACCGCATCACGCACAAGACAAATTACGACGGTCATGAATCCGTATCGATCGGACATAATCAGGCATGGCTGGAATTGCGGCAGGTACACTGGCAGGAGGTTGATTCCTTCAGTCTCGTGATCGATCCTGAACCATCAGTTCGTACGCGGCGGATTGATTCGTTTCGAAATCCCGTGCATCTGTTTTCGTTCAATGAAGGCTATCGTCAGCTCACCGTGACGGCCACGTCGGTGGTGACAGTCACAGATATTCCGCTGCCTGGAGCACAGTTCAGCGTGCCATGGGAACAGGTTGCATCCGGCGTGCAGACTCATGCCAATGCAGCAGATCGTGCTGCCGCTGAGTTTGAGTTTGCGTCGCCCCGCATCTTCTGGTCCCCTGATAAACGCAGGTATGCGCTGGAATCGTTTCTGCCGGGGCGATCTATGTCTGACTCATTGCTGGATCTGACGAGGCGGATCCATGAGGAGTTTGTGTACGACAGTCGAGCCACGACCGTGAACACGCCGGTTGATGAGGTGTTTCGGCTGCGACGCGGTGTGTGCCAGGATTTTGCACATCTGCAGATTGCAATGCTCAGATCACTCGGGATCCCGGCGCGGTATGTCAGCGGCTATCTGCGAACCGTGCCAGCGGACGGTCAACGTCGCCTTGTGGGAGCCGACGCAACCCACGCCTGGCTGTCCGTCTACGGCGGTAACGGTGTGTGGCTGGATGTCGATCCGACGAACAACACTATTTGTTCAACAGACCACATTACCCTTGCCTGGGGCCGCGACTACAGCGATGTCCCGCCGCTCACCGGCGTTTTCATCGGCGGCGGTCAACATCGGCTTGTCGTGAATGTTGATGTATTGCCATTGGCGTAATGTGCCCCGTCACTCCGTGGCGGGAATCCTGTAGTCTGGACATTCATGTCCAAGATATTGACCACGCACCGTCGCAGTGTCGAACGGTTGTCAAGGCACGATATCCGTTGCTGCGACCGTGCGTGATGGCCATGCGACGGACATGAATGTCCATCCTGCATGAGTTCGTTCCAAAATGCTTTTTCTTGCACTTCTTCGTGCTCGTGCTCAGCATCGCGGTGCTCGTGGTCGTAATCGCTCTTGAGATTGTACTTAGCCAGTGATTCCGCGACACCCTCGAATTTCATCGCCATCTGTGTCAGCATCGCGATGAATCCCGGACAATGAACTGGAGGTTTCAAACGCGTTCGCAACGTACTCGATCGAGAGGCGATAGATATCAAGTCGATCATGGTCAACCAGGTATTCCGTCATTGTTGCCTCGATCCGATTACGAGCACCGTTTCACTGAGCACGAGCACGAAAAATGCACTTCATTGCCGGAGCAAGAGGCGACACTGCAATGACTCATTTGCCAAATCGAGTGCCATTGGGCCAGAACCTCACATGGCTTCGTCGGCGTCGCGCAGTCGCTCATTGCGGTCAAACGCCAGCAATGCGGTGATGAGTTCTCCCATGTCGCCCATCATAATTCGATCGAGTTTGTAGATCGTCAGATTGCAGCGATGATCGGTCATGCGATTCTGGGGAAAATTGTACGTTCGAATTCGCTCGCTGCGATCACCGGATCCGACGAGCGTCCGTCGATGTTCGGCGCGTTCATTCTGCAGCTTCGTCGTCTGCGCCTCCAGAATACGGCTGCGGAGCACACGCATCGCTTTCGCGCGGTTCTTGTGCTGACTTTTTTCGTCCTGACACTTCACGACGATCCCGGTCGGCAGATGTGTCAGTCGCACGGCACTTTCGGTTTTATTGACCTTCTGGCCACCCGGTCCACCGGCACGCATCGTATCCACCTGCACGTCCTCGGGGCGAATATCGATTTCCGCTTCGTCGGCTTCCGGCAACACGGCTACAGTGGCAGCACTGGTATGGATTCGTCCCTGAGTCTCCGTCGAAGGCACACGCTGCACGCGATGCCCACCGCTCTCAAATTGCAACGAGTGAAATGCACCTTCTCCGGTAATGGAAAAGACGACTTCCTTCAGTCCGCCCAGTTCCGTGGGACTGAATTCGAGTACTTCGGTCTTCCAGTTTCGCTGTTCGCAATACGACATGTACATGTCGAATACATCTTTGGCGAACAACGCGGCTTCGTCGCCGCCTGTGCCGGCTCGAACTTCCATAATACAGGCTCCACGAGTGATAGAATCGCCGGCCGTCGCCATGTCTTCCAGTTCGACTGCCAGTTGATCTCGTTGCGCGACCAGTTGATTCAGTTCGGATTTGGCATACTCCCTCGAAGCATGGTCTTCTTCCTCGTCGATCATCATCTTCGCGGCGTCGATGTCGCCTTCCATGCGATGAAATTTCCGCACGGCTGCCGCAATGCGTGCCAGCTTGCCGATTTCCTTCTGAATCTCCAGCATCCGCGAGATATTGGAAAGGACATCCGGATCCTGCAACTGCTTTTCGAGTTCCTCATAACGGGCCAGTTGGCGTTCAAGTACGGGAAACATGGGTGTGTGCCTGTGAGCAGAATCTGTGGACTGGAAATCATTCTGCCCGCAGGCAAAAAAGAAAGGACGTGCGCAGATCCCTGCGCACGCCCTTGTCAGATTGTCAGATCACAGTCGCTACTTTGCGGTCTCTTCTTCTTTTTTGCCCCATTTGTATTTCTTGGTGAATTTTTCCACGCGACCGGCCGAATCGATAAACTTCATCTTGCCCGTATAGAACGGATGCGATGCCGAACTGATTTCGACTTTGACGAGCGGGTATTCCGTGCCATCATCCCACGTTGTCTTTTCTTTCGAACGCATCGTGGAGTTGATCAGGAAACGAGTTCCTGTGGATGTGTCCATGAACACAATCGGCTGATATTTCGGGTGGATATCTTTTTTCATCTGTTTAGACCTTCAGGTGTTTCAGCCAGCCGGTGACAAGTACACTGGCGTTGAGACTGAACCAAAATGTCGCCACGACATTCGTGGCGCGTGACACAGACCAGCCTCTGGCTGGTTAACGAAGCGGGGGAGTGTAAGTCCCCAACCGCAATTCGGCAAGGAAAAACACGATTCATGCGACGTTGAGGCCCGTAGTTCCCGTTTTCGAACGTGAAAGTGGCCCTGAGACAGGTCCAAAGCATTCAACAAGCGGACGTATGCCGCCGTTGGAATGAGGATGGAACACTCGTTTAACCGCGTGGGCAACGCCCCGCGCTTCGTATCTCGTGTTTCAAATCTCAAATACGAACAATCGCGGCCCGATGGGCACGCGATTAAACGAGCCAATGCCCAACGAAGGGTACGAGTTGCTCGCCAGTTACTGCTGCATCAAAATTCCGACGCCGACACAAGCTGCCCGTCTTTGCGGGACGCTAATTTCTGCAACACATCCTGCGACATGGTCTTGCGAATTCCGCGGACACTGCCGTCGGCAAGCAGAAAATGCACGTGAAGAGTGTGGGCACTTCCGAACGTGCCGACTCGCATTTGCTGCGTCAGTTTGTAATCCGCACGTTCGGCTTCAGTCATATTGCGTGTATCGTCCATTTCGCCTGTGGCCGGGTCGTAGTTCATAATGCGTAAGAAACCGAATCCTTCTGCATCTCCCATGTTGCGAAGCGTGCCACGATCTCCAAAGATCCAGACCGATCCAAACGGCCCACTTCCGTGTTCTCCGAGCAGCAGAGTATTCGACGCGCCGTCCGGGACAGATTCCAGTGATTCTGAACTATTCAGATACAACAAGCCATCGCCATCGACGTCGATTGGCTGTTCGACACTATTGTGAACACCTGCATAGCAGGAAATTGCCGAATTGACTTGAGAACTTGAAGGGCATTGAAGCAGATCGAGAGAGAGAGTCGTGCTCGTGATTCTTCCTGCGAGATCTCGTGGCTTCGGCTTTCCTTGTGTAATGTCGTAGCCACTGCCGATTGCTCTGTTTTGATTCGGATTCATGCCATTCTGCATTTCAACCGCCTGTTCTTTTGTAATCTCGCCAGATTCAAGCTGGTTCCATAGCTCGATCGCTTCATCCAATGACGCTTTCTCTTCCGACGACATAAACGAACGAGCCGGATCAATGAAGTTGATCTGATGCCACAGGCCGTCCTGGCCAATAAACGGCAGAATCTGAGCGATCCAGCCGATCCGATAGCCCTGGCCGTCTGCCAGGACGGGACCGACGTCATTGACGCATCCGGGAGGCAGGACACTGAACGTCTGATTGTAATGCTGCAGCGCCACGCCCAGTTGCACCAGATTGTTCTGACACTGCACACGCCGCGCATTCTCACGTGCCTGCTGAACGGCGGGTAGCAGCAGTGCTATCAGAATGGCGATAATCGCGATTACGATCAGCAACTCCAGCATCGTGAATCCGCGAAGGCGACGCTTTGAGTTCGCAGGCAGATACCTCATCAGAACTCTCCAATGAATTCCATATCGGCTCGATTGCCGAGATTTGCGTACAACGGGAGGCTGATGTTCTCACTCAAAAATCGCACTGAACCATCTGCCAGCACAAACTGTGCACCACCGGTGTGGTAACTGGAATATCCGCTGGTCGAAGTATCATCCGGGGGCGGTAACGCCTTACGGAACCTGGCTGCCCCCTGTGCTGCTCCTCCGACATCCCAGCCCTTGTTAATCGGCACGCCAGTATTCCGCAGCGTGGATTTCGTACCCGACATCCATCCCAGTTCGTTGGCATTTTCGACCACACATTTCTCTCCGACCATGATCGTATTGGACGCACCGTCACGAATCTGCCGGAAACCAACGCTGCTGTTCAGAAACATGACGCCGTTGTTTTTGGAGTCGATCGGAACATCTGCGCCACCAAATGACGCAGCGTAATTGTTCATGGCCAACGTCAGGCTGCCCTGACTCAGCACACGTTGCCAATCGGAAGGACAGCCCAGTGTAGAGATCGCCATGCCGCGAAATCCACCGTTCGTGGCGGCGTAGACACTGGCATTGAAGTTGATCTGACCGAACAGGCTGGCTTGTTCCATCATCGGCAGGAGTTGCACGATCCATGACATATGGTAGCCCTCTTCGAGGTTGCGAATCGGGTCAGTCTCATTCACACAACCCGGTGGCAGTATTTCAAACGCCATTTCGTAGTTGTGTAACGCCAGGCCAATCTGCATCAGATTGTTCTTGCACTGCGTTCGCCGAGCCGCTTCACGTGCCTGCTGCACTGCCGGCAGCAGCATGGCAATCAGGATCGCAATGATCGCGATCACGACAAGCAGTTCGATCAGCGTGAAACCAGGGTGGCGATTGCGGCGTGTTGATTCAGTCGCAAAAAGTGAGCGGAATGGCGCTAGCCACCGGTGTTTTCCTGTTGTCTTCATGGTGTCAACTTTCTTGTTCGAGTAACCTGAAAAGGAATCTCCGCATTGGCCGGGTATCGAGCGACGACGGTACACGAATCATCCTGTACCGTGATCACGACCTCAGCGGAATTTGTCTGATGAATTGAGCCCGGGGGCAGATTCCATGTAAGTCCCATCCATGCAGGATCTTTGGATTTCGACTTCTGAGCGAGCGTTAGTCCCGCATCGACCAGTTTTTCGGTCTGCAGGTACGCGACCTCGTTCCGCATCTGCCGCCGTTCCATCAACACTCGCCGCACCTGCTGCGCCATGATCCCGGCAAGGATGACCAGCACCGCAATCGCCACGATGCTCGCCGCTCCTCGGCGCGGTGCCGTGACGCGAATCGGATCGGTTGAAGTGATGGTAGAGAACTTGAGTTCCATATTGGTACTTCGCAGCAGGATTGTCAATGTCTGTATTCGCTTGTTCATAATTCGAAGTTGGAAACAGGACGATGTTGTGGCCGGAGAATCTCAGTCGGCGGAGCGACTGAGCTACGTAGGCGACGTCGCTCCGCGACTCGCATGCATATCAATGCACCCTCCGAATCCAAAATCCTGTGGCAATTGCCATGACATTTCCCCGATCACAGCGTCAAAACCTGCTTTGGACTGGCGCAGAAACAACTGTCGTATTCCGGACGTGGAGCACGTTTTTAACGTGCTCGGCACGATGGAATCGTGCCCCACCTATTTCTGTATCAGTCCATACTACTGCAAGACAATCTCCGTCACCGGTTGCACGACCGCTGCCGCCGGAGCTGCCGGAAAAGCTTCGTCGTGCGGTTTGTTTCGATTCAGACCTCCACTACCCACTTCGCTGTATTTGACGAAAACAGACGGTTCGAAAAACTTCACGACTGTCGCACCATCATCACGGGCAGCGATTTCGATTTTTGAGCCTGCCGGAAAAATATAGCGTTCCAAATTGAGTGTTTCACCGCCCTGCGTTCCCAGTCGAGTCAGGATTCCGCGATCGGCAACCCAGTGGATCTGCACGCCATCTTCCTGAGCGATCGTCAGCGCGGAGTCAGAATCGACGGTCAACTGCGCGGCCGTAGTATCTGCGCGCAGCATGCGTTCGCACCGCAGCAAGGAATGCAGAAACAGTGAAACACGCCTGTCAGTCTGTTCGCTCTGAAGAATCGTATGCAGGCAGCTTCCAGTCATCAGCAGGACTGACGAAACAAGCGTTACATAGGCAAGGTAATAGTGAAACAGCGCGCCGCGACGACGATGAATTTTCCGGTTGGGCTGCGGAAGATTGCGTTTCATGGCGTCGGTTCTCCTTTCTCTCTCCACACAACAACCGAGACTTTCTGGTCGGGCATCGATTCCGCCTGAGGTCGCCGAATTGTCAGACGCAATCCATCTAAGATATCTTTCGTGGCGTCATCGGAATCTGGCAGTGGTTCTACTGCCAGACTTGCTTCCGAATATCGATCCGTAAACCACTGGGAAACTTTGATGTCGGCGGTCAGTGTCTTGTGCTTTCTGATGCCGGCTTCAATGTTGTTGAGTTCAATCATCGACAGCGTGTCGAACCGCATTGCCTGTCGCTGGCGATTGATTGCAGCCAACCCCGGCACCAACATGCCGATGGCAACTCCAAGGATAATACACGCGATGATTCCCTCCGTGAGCAGCGAGCCACGTCGATTGAAAGTAGATTTCTTTTGTTCAAAACATTTCATCATGGGACCATGGCTTCCTGACAAGGAACTACACCGCGCTCGGTCGAAATTCACATTAACCCGAAGCGTCAGCGAGGGCAGGAATTCAAGTCCCTCGTTGACGCTTCAAATTTCAAATTTCAAATTTCAAATTTCGGATCTCAGATGGGTCATTCAAGGCCGCGTCGAGGATGGGTCAGCCTTCGCGGCTCAAATCATTCAACAGCGTTATCAGCGGCTCAAAGAACCCTCTTGCCAGGAACATCACAATTGCTCCCACAATCAAAACAACTCCTGGTCCGATGAATTGCGACAGTCTTCGAAACAAATTCCGGCGACGCCTTTCAACAGAATCGGCGAGGTGTCGAAGTCCCCAGTCCAGATGATGTGTCCTCAACGATGAATGCAGGAATGCCGCTTCAGAAGCTCGCAGGAGGCCGACAGACTGCATCGCCGCAATCGCATCTTCTCCACCATGCACGCGATGCCGAAAGGCACTTACGACTTTGGCCGAACGTCCCGGCGGAAGATCCAGCATCACGCAATCGAGTGCCCGCCCCAACGGTTGTCCGCTCGCAGCAGACAGGCTGAGTGTTCGCAGAACGCCCGGCAACCAGTAACGAGGCCAGAGCCCGGCAAATCGCGTATAGCCGTGAGTTAGTTGATTCCAAAGCGATGAATACACCAACCAGAAGAACGCAACGACCGTGGCCGTCACAGGCACGATAAACAAGTACCAGTACGAAAACGCAAAGTCGCTGACCTCGATTACAGCCTTTGTGGCAGGAGGCAGATCCACGCCGAACCCGTCGAAAATTGCCTTAAACTCCGGAACGATCTTCACGATCAGATAAGTCACGATTGCAGTTGCAATCGTCAACAACGCTGCTGCCCACAAGAGATCCTGTTCCAGGGTGCCTGTCGAGACCGATTTCGATCGAGTTTGTTCATGCAGCCGCCGAGCTTCGTCCATCAGCACATCCGCCAGAGCCCCTGTGCCTTCGGCGACGCGGATCGCAGTCATCGTCTGATCCGGCAACAGTTCAGAAATAATTGTGAGAGCTCCGGAAAGCGAGTGCCCGTGTTCCAGGAGTATCCGCAACTGACCAATTTTGCTGGCCCAGATGGATTTACTCTCCTGCTCATGCGCCCGGAGTGACTGCAGGAGCGTATCGCCGTGTCCAACCCCGCCCGCCAGCAGCATCAACAGCGAAGCCTGCCGCAAAGGCTCAGACCGATTGTTCATGAACAACCACATCTGAATAAACGTCATAGCCATGCTCCTGATGTCCACACGCAGACTGACAGATCTTTCAGCAGGTTGATCAGAGGCATAAACATGGAGATGACAAGCAGTGACACGACCACCGCAGCGACGATGATTGCCAGGATTTCAAAGCCCACTGCGAGAATCGCCCCGTGTCCCCACGACGCTTGTTCCAGAGACGACGCGAACAGCATGAACGACTGAGCCGTTTCCTGCCGTGCGTGCTCAGAATCCCCCTGATCGCTGATCCTGAGCAGGAGTGACAAGGGAAGTCCGTGGAGACCGCTGCAGACCAGATTTACAGGCTTTCCACTTCGCAGATCCTTCGCTATCTCTTTTCCACGTCGGCGAACTTCGGGGAAACCACTCGCATCTGTCGCCACGGAAATCGCATCACCGATGGACGAATGGTTTCTCACCAGAACACCGAGAATTCGCGCGACACGCGCCTGCATCAGCAACCGTAACGAGGTCCCGAGCATCGGAACCACGCTCAGAGTTTCGGCTGCCGGTGACCAGATGATCATGCCGTAAAATGTGACAGCCACTGCTGACGTCACGACGACAACACCGAACAGGCCGGGCACGCCGAGTTTCGCAACGAAGTCACTAATACCGATAACCAGTAGCGTGAGCCCCGGTAGTTCCACTCCAAAGCCCACGAAGATTTCTTTGAACTTAGGAATCACGAACAACGACACGGAATACGCGGCGGGGATAAGCAGCAGCAACGCCAGAAACGGGGCCACCATTTTCGTCGCAAACAGATGTCGCTGCACCTGCATAATCCCAAGCGACGGCAGTAGCTCCGCCACACTGAGCGACTTTTGTTCAGACGCCATGCCGGAATTCATGATGCTCCTGATCTCGAGCGGCACAAACGCATCCTGCATCAAGGGCTCGGAACTTCCTGCCGCCATCTGGCGCGACAGACGCAACAACATGTGTCGCGGGCGAACCTGCAGCCACCAGTAACCGGCAATCCAAAGTCCCAGGCAGGTCACCAGCGAGAATACCGCAGCCGGGACCAGCAACAGGGCGAATTCCGGCACGGCGATCGATAACAAAATTGAAACTACCACCGCACATCCCGCCATGCCTGTCAGCCACGGCATCGCCATCAACAGTGGATGCTCAAACGGCTCATTCGCCATGGCAGCGATCGCAACATGCGCCGGCAAACGCGTCAGCAGAGCTTCCTGAATTCGTTCCCCGATTCGCAACTGGAGAATTCGTGGAATCGCAGCCAGTGGTGTTCCCAGTCGCTTGTCGATGGCAACTTCCGAACAGGTCACCAGCGTCATGCCGCGCGTCAAGAGATACGCAGCGAGGGCGGTTTCGGTTTCAGCATCGAATTCGCCAACGACCGGAACACCGGTCGGGAGAACTGATTGATATTTGTAAGTTGGCATTTTTGTAAGACTACTGTCCCAGATGTCGATACAACTCAGCTGCCGGCCAGAACACCATGATCGAATACATCAACGCACAACTACCCGCGATCACCACGAACATGACGAATGGCATCAACAGGCGGAGCCATGCGAAGTTTCTTTCCAGGCGATTGCGATAAAAATCTGCAACCGCCCTCAGACGCAGCACCATTCGATCTTCACTGTGCTGAACCTGCTGCAGGCACACGTCCAGCAACGGCGGCAACGAAAATTGTCTCACATTGCGAATGGCGGTTCTCAAACCAGCAGGGGAGCCAGTGATTCCTTCTCCAATCTCGATATTCCTGGCCAGTTCATGGCAGGCCTGTTCCAGCCGGACGGACCCGGACGCACTACCTGCGAGCGTCAATGCATCTGACAATGGAATGCCTCGATCCGTCAGCAGCGACAACATGCGGGTGAGCGTGTAATTCTGCAGATCGCGCACAAGGGCACGCACGCCGGGCAGCAGCAGGAAGAGTTTCTCCGGTCCTGAAAACGCCATTGTGGCCGCGCGGCCTGAAATCATCCACAAGCCGGTGAGCAGTATCAATCCGACCGGAAAAATGTATGTCCACCAGGGTGCAGCCTGGTTCCATTCCAGCAACTTCAGCAGGATCCAGTTGATCTTCAGATCCCACGACTGAATCGTTTCGAGAAACAGGTCCAGGGTCTTCTGAACGAACAGGATCAAAAGCACGCTCGCCACCAGCACAACTGTAAGTGGATATGCGGCCGCCTGCAGCAGGCGATTACGCAGATCGACAATGTCGGCCGCAAAGTCCCCCATCATTTCCACAGCCAGGCTCAGGCTGTTGGATTGAATTCCTGCTCCAATCGCGGAGGCCAGCATTCGCGGCGCACCAACTGACTCCTGCTGGATCAGCTCCGGTAACGACTTACCCTGACTCAATCCATCAGACAACGACTTCATCACCTGCGTCAGCCTGGCCCCGCGCCCCATGCCAGCCTGAGCGAGCGATTCTTCCAGCGGCATCCCGGCATTGACCAGATGGCTGATCTCTTCAGACAACGCCTGCATGTCTTCAAGGCTGAGTTTTGACTGGAACATTGATTGCCCCGAGGACTCTTAACACTTCTTCGTACGTAGTTTCCCCATTGGTTACAGCGTTTGCTGCTCGTTGAGACAGTGTCTGCATGCCAGATGCGGCGGCGAGCCGAGCCACTTCTGGAGCATCCAGTCTGTTCAGAATTGCCTTGGCAACCTCGGGAGAATTCGGATTCAGCATTTCTGCCAGAACCAAACGCCCGTGATAGCCGGTGGAACCGCAAACAGCACACGCGATGCGATGAGCGGGCGGAGATGCAAATTTGTCTGCTGTTCTTTCAGAATCCGGAGACTTCGTTTGAACTAACAGAAAATCACCGGCCAGGCCATGGCAGTTCTCACAGATTCGACGCAGCAATCGCTGACAAATGACGGTTCGCAGCCCACTGCGGATCAAATAAGGTTCAATCTGCATTTCCAGCAAGCGCGTAATGGCTTCGGCCGAATTCCCCGCATGAAATGTCGTCAACACGAGATGCCCTGTCAGCGCCGCCTGAAATGCGGCCTCCGCCGTCGCGGGATCGCGAATTTCGCCGACAAAAATCACATCGGGATCCTGCCGCATCAATGATCGCAGGCCGGTTGCCAGATCAAATCCGGCAGACGGTCGCACCTGTGACTGCGTCGCACCATCGACCGCCACTTCAACCGGATCTTCCAGACTCATAATGCACCGCGTGCCGACAGAATCCGCGATGATGTCTCGCAGACATGCGTACGCCGTCGTCGTTTTTCCGCTGCCGGAAGGTCCCGTGAGCATGATCACACCGGCGGTCGCGGCCAGATGAGAACGGAGTTCAGACTCAACTTCTTCAGGCAAGCCAAGCTGTGTCAAAGTCTGCAACTGGTGATTTTCGGCGAACAGGCGAATCGCAGCCTTCTCGCCGTGCAGTGTTGGAAACGTTGTGATACGCACTTCAGTGCGACTGAATTCCCGCGAGACTCGCCCTTCCTGCGGCACGTCCGTGCGATACGTCAACAGTCCGGAAATCACTTTCAGCCTAGCGACGACGCGAGGTGCGAGATCGCGGTCGAACCCCGCAATCGAATGCAGCACGCCGTCGATGCGCCACTGCATGACCAATGCTGATTCTGTCGGCACCAGATGAATGTCGCTCGCGCGCGCCCTGCGAGCCTGATCAATCAATAGCGTGACAATTGACGGCACGTAGTCATCCGAATTTGCAGACAGCCGTCCAAGTTCCTCGACAAATCCCGCCGCCAACGTCGCCAATTGCATGATGTGCTTTCTACGGGCCAGGAACTGCGATTCAAGTAGCTTGGACATTCATGTCCGAGATTTACCAGAAAGCGTTCTGCCGTCAAGTATCTCTCAATACCCAACAACCATCGCTTCGAACGCTTTTCACGGCCATGCGACGGACATGAATGTCCATCCTACTGTGATCCGTCTGCCGAAATCTCCGCCCGCTCTTCATTGAAACGAATGCGGTTGCCGAACGGGTCGGTCACTTCAACGCACACGCTGTTGTAAAACGTCCGCTCAATCCCCGGTCGCATATAGCCGTAACCTCGCGAAGTGATCGTGGCATGGAATTCTTCAATCCCTGTCATCCAGACGAAAACAGTCGAGCCCGGACAGCAGTCGCCGTGATGTTCCGACAGGTGCAGTACCAGATCACCTTTCGAGATCTGAAGGTACACGGGGGAAACATTATCGAAGCGATGTTCCCAATCGATGGTGAACCCCAGAAATCCGACGTAAAAATCCTTTGCCTTCACCACATCAAAAATACGCAAGATGGGAATGGTGGTGAGGAACGTTGAAGTCATAACGGAAATCCAGGAGCTTGTTGGCCTATTCGTTTACATTTAAAACAGTTCATGAATTTCGCGATATCCAAAATCGACCAAAGGAAATGGGCGACCCGCCGGGCCGGGCAAGTGCGTATCCAGTTTTAAGCCAAGGCTGTGAAACATCGTGGCGATTACGTCGCCGGGCTGCACGGGGCGATCAGCCGGAACTCCTCCGATCGGATCGCTAGCTCCCACAACCTGCCCGCCCTTCACGCCGCCGCCTGCAAATCCCACGGTAAAGCACTGCGGCCAGTGATCCCGTCCGCCTGCCGGATTCACTTTTGGTGTGCGACCAAATTCCGACACATTGCAAACCATCGTATTCGGCAACAATCCGCGCTGATGCAGGTCTTCAATCAGCGCCGAATATCCCTGATCGTAGAGCGGCGCGACAATGTCTCGCATGCCTTCAATGGACGTAAATGGTTTTGAACCATGTATGTCCCAGGTAATTTCATCGAACACTGTCAGGAATGTATTGACCGTGACAAATCGCACGCCCGCTTCGACCAGTCGTCGCGCCAACAAGCAGCATTGACCGAATCGATGCATCCCGTATCGTTCGCGGACGGATTGCGGCTCCTTCGATAAATCAAAAGCTTCCCTCGCTGCCGGACTGGTCATCAGGCGATAGGCGGCTTCAAAGTTGCGTCCCATCATCGTCGCGTTTTCGGTGGATTCAAAATCTTTCACGGTGTTATCAACCAGGTCACGCAACCGTCGTCGGCGTTCCATACGCACTTCACCCAGCGATTCCGGTGGTAACAAGTCCGGAACTTTGAAATCGGCCTTTGACGGATCGGCCATCAACGCGAATGGATCATGCGCCTTCCCGAGAAATCCACCCGCCTGGCCGTTGGGAAGATTTCCGCCGCCGCGTCCCATGGGTTCCGGAAGCACGACAAACGGTGGCAGATCGGTCCGACGTCCTTTGAGATAGCTGACAACGGAACCGGCATGTGGTGACAGGACGCCGCCGGAAAACTGCCGTCCAGTCTGCATCATCTGCCAGCCAGCGTCATGGACCGCCGCGCCGCTGTGATGACAACTTCGTACCAAAGCCAGGTGTTCCGAAATCGACGCCGTCTTCGGGAGAATCTCAGAGATCTGATACGCACCGCAGCTGGTCGCGATTGGCTTGAAAGGCCCGCGAACTTCTGACGGTGCTTCGGGTTTCATATCGAAAGTATCGAGCTGACTCGGGGCACCCAGGTTAAAAATCATGATGCAGGAACGTTCGTCATGGCCGTTCGCCACCTGCCCCTGTTCTTTGGCCTCCAGGTATCCGGACAGCGACAGGCCAGCTGCACCCAGCGAACCGACCTGCAGAAAGTCCCGTCGCGTTGTCCCGTCACAAGTATGCGCAGTTCCGCGCCCGACAAAATTTAACATATCGACCTCAAACACGAAAAATCTTAACGCGGGCTTCGCCCACGACTGAACCTCTTGCTGCCGCATCAACGACTTCGCCGCCTTGCCTGGTACGAGCCGACGGAGCGGCCCGCCTACGTAAGTCCGCCGCTCCGTCGGCGGACATCTCTTCGCATTGCTGAATTCGTCTCACGAAAACAAGACTCTTGACGTTTGCTGATTAGATCCCGAGTCGCTCGCCGCCGCCGACCGTGGTTTCCGCAGGGAATCGTACTCAGCCTCGACCAGCTTCACAACGGTTGACTGTTTTCAAATCGTTACAATCCGCGTACGATCTGCATTTGTGAGCTCAGCAAACGTTGAGGTTGTTGTTATTCTGAGAAGATTTATCCTGACCAGCTTGAGTACACTTGGTAGTGTACAAAGTAGCCATCACTCTCTGAGTGATGAATTGCGATGTATTGGGAAAAGGGCGGATCAGCCGAGACGTGACTTCGTCGATGACGCTTGTCTGAACTGGCCAAACGAATCGCATTGCGTCACTCGGATAGTGACGGCTACTTTGAGTCGCGGGCGACGCCCGCGTCAAGTGTCATTGTGTTCTGAATTTCTCCAAAGGAATCCTGTCATGAAGAAGTTTGTGATGTTTTGTGGAGCTTTGGTTGTTATTTCTGCCTTGTCCTTAACGGGCCAGGCAGAGGAGCCCACGGAGGCGGAGATTGCCGCTCGGGACGAGGCGTTTTCAAAATCGATGGCCAAGTGCGTTTTGGTCGGATCGTTTACGATCGACGGGAAAGAAAGCGAAGGTGCCCCCAAGGCGGAACGATACGAAATCGAAAGCGTCACGCAGGCGTCTGAGAATCTCTGGATCTTTATGACGCGTGTGAAGTACGGCAAGCTGGACACAAAACTACCAATCACGGTTCCTGTCGAATGGGCAGGCGACACGCCCATGGTGTCGCTCACAAACGCCACCCTGCCAGGCCTCGGAGAAGGCTTTTCGGCTCGAGTCATCTTTCATGAAAGCCGCTACGCCGGTACATGGCAACACGGTGCGATCGGCGGCCACATGTTCGGGAAAATTGAACGAGCGACGGACGAGGGTTCCAAGGACGCGAAGTAACACGTCGTGTCCGATGTAACAGTTTAGTTCATAACCCCGTTTGATGCGGATCGACAATCCGCAGTTCCGGGCCAACGGCCCATCCGTTCCCATAGCCCGGGCCAAGCCGAAGGCGTCGGCCCAGGAAAATGGAGATCTATGAGCGCGGAAGGCCTGAAAGGCCGACCGTTCAATTTGTTCCCACAGCACGAATGTAGGTATTGGCCATTCAAACGGTTGGGCCGTTGGCCCGGAAGACCTCTGTTTTGCCGTCCGCATCACGACGGTTAGCCGGTTTGTGAATTCGTAGCGTGGGACCAGCGGAGCGCAGGCCCACCGCATCGGACAAGTTGGTGGGCCGGCGCTGTCGCTTGTCCCACCCTACATCCGGCTCGCGTGCGGTCGTTTTATTGGTACACTCAGCTGGATTCACCTCTCGAAAGGAGAACCTCATGCCTGCTGCGTCGTTGCGTTCATTCTTTACCATCCCGCGTTTTCTCACACTGTTCGTTCTGGTTTTTTCAAGTCCTGCATTCGCTCAGGAAGTCGTCCTGCGGTCCGATCAGTCACAGCATTGGTATCGTGGCAACATGCATACCCATTCGCTGTGGAGCGACGGTGATGACTATCCTGAAATGATCGCCACCTGGTACCGCGATCATGGATATCAGTTTCTCGTCTTCACGGATCACAACACGCTCCACAATCACGAACGATGGATCGATGTGGAGAAGAGCAAAGGTGGCATGAAGGCTTTCGAAAAGCTGACTCAGGCATTCCCTGCAGACTGGATTCAGACTCGGAAAACCGATGGTCGCAGCGAAGTCCGACTCAAGGAGTTTGATGCCGTTTACGAACGTCTCGCTAAAGCTCAGGAATACATCCTGATCCAGGGCGAAGAGATTACTGACAGCTTCAATCGCAATCCAGTGCATATGTGCGCTACGAACACCAGCGAACTACTTCCCCCCACTGGAGGTGACAGCATCGTCGATGTGATGCAGCGCAATATTGATGTTGCCGTTGCCCGGCGCGAGCGGTCCGGAGAATCGACGCTGGTGCATCTGAATCATCCCAATTTTGGCTACGCCATCACGGCCGAGCAGTTGATGCAGGTTGTCGGAGAGAACTTTTTTGAAGTCTACAACGGCCATTCCGGGGTCAACAATTCCGGCGATGCGACTCATGCCTCGACCGAGCGGCAATGGGACATCGTCAACACGTGGCGCCTCGCGAAACTCAAACTGCCGGTGATGTACGGCCTGGCGACGGACGACGGGCACAACTATTTTGAAACTATGCCGCACAAAGGCGCACAGCCGGGGCGAGGCTGGGTCATGGTGCTGACCGACACGTTGACGCCGGACGCTCTGGTCAAGGCGCTGGAAGCCGGGCGTTTCTATGCTTCGTCCGGCGTGACGCTGGAAGAAATTCAGCAGACAACGAACAGTCTGAACGTCAAGGTGGTTGCGGAATCTGGCGTGTCGTACCGCATTGATTTCATTGGTACACACACGACTTTTGATGATGCCAGTACACCGGCCATCGACGATCCCGAAAAAGTCGATACCGCGACACGGCGTTACAGCACCGATGTCGGCAAGGTGCTCAAATCCGTCGAAGGTCCGCTCGGCAGCTACACGTTTGAAGGCACCGAGCTGTACGTCCGTGCCGTGGTCACTGCGTCTCGGCCGCATCCGAATCCGTCTCAGGCCGGAGATTTCGAACGAGCCTGGGTGCAGCCTGTGGTTGTCACGAACCCCGTGCCAGGACGGTAAGCGTTGTACCATCGATTGGAGATCCAGCAATTCTTGACTGCTGTCGGTAGATCCCGCTAACATCCCTGTCTGTATCGTCGCGCGATCCAAAGGGATAAATTCCATCTGCGTCGCATGTCCTCCCACCTCGTCACTTTCGCTCCCGCCTCGTCTCTCACAGTCAGGGTGTCACACATGTTGACAATTTTTGGACGCAGGAATGCCGCACGCCGCGGATTCTGCGATGGTGTTTCCCGCCGCGATTTTCTGACAATTGGTGGCATGGCACTTGGCGGAATCAGTCTGGAACAGACGTTACGGGCCGAGTCCGAGGCAAACACGGGGAAGTCTCACAAGGCGATCATCAATATCTATCTGCCAGGCGGGCCGCCGCATCTGGATATGTGGGACCCCAAGCCCGATGCGCCGGCGGAAATCCGAGGCGAATTCTCCGCGATCGCGACAAAGGTACCGGGAATCTTCGTCAGTGAAATGTTTCCTCGCATGGCTGAGCTGATGGACAAGTTTGTGCTGGTCCGGTCGCTGTCAGATTCCGACGGTGGCCACGATGCCTACCAGTGCATGACCGGTCGTCGCAAAGGGACTCGTCAACCACCGGGTGGCTGGCCCTCCGGAGGTGCATGGGTTTCAAAGTTGCAGGGGCAGGTCACGCCGGCGATTCCGGCCAACGTCGCTCTGATGTATCAGACAGGCAACAGAACATGGGGCGAGCCGGGCGACGGGGGTTTTCTGGGCGTCGCTCATGCTCCGTTTAACCTTATCGGACGGGAAGCTCGCAGCAGACCGGAGAATATGACGCTGAATGGGATCACGCTCGAAAAACTCCGGGATCGCACGAGTCTGATGAAATCACTGGATCTCTATCGACGGGACGCCGATCAGCGCGGGCAGATGGACAGTCTGGATGTCTACACTCAACAGGCAATGGGGATTTTGACGACGTCCCGACTGATCGATGCTCTGGATCTCTCCAAAGAAGATCCGCGGATCGTGGCACGCTACGGCCAGAGCAACGAAGCATTTCAGCGTGACGGAGCACCACCGATGGTGGAAAATTTTTGCTTGGCGCGACGACTTGTCGAAGCTGGCGCGCGGTTTGTGTCGCTGAACTTCAGCCGCTGGGACTGGCATGGCGGGGACGGCATGAACTACCCGAAATGTCGCGAAGAGTGTCCCCGACTCGATCAGGGCCTGGCGGCACTTGTGACCGACCTGCATGAGCGAGGTCTGGATCAGGACGTGTCAGTTGTTGTCTGGGGAGAATTCGGTCGCACGCCAAAAATCAACGGCAACAACAGTCGTGACCATTGGCCGCAGGCCAACACGGCTGTCCTGGCAGGCGGCGGGATGCGGACGGGGCAGGCCATTGGATCGACAAATCGATACGG
>CAMAVB010000078.1 GCA_945861465.1 Candidatus Kuenenia stuttgartensis | reverse complement strand
CCGGAAAGATGGCCGATCTGGTCACGTCGATGACTGGCATGCTGGATGCGCGCATGGCGTTCCGGCTATCGATCATCATGGCCGGGATGATGCTGGCCGATGACCGTCGCGTGGCAGCCGCATGGTTCGCTGCTGCCGGAGTGCAGGATCAATCCCACGGCGGGGCCAGCCAATGGCGAATGGATGTACGCGCAGAGCGTGACAAAATCATCCAAGACCGGCCCGTCCTTCACCAAAATCTTTGTCTGGGCGCCACAAGTGAGCGCGCACCCTGAATCTTCACTAAAAGACCGACCCAAAACGACAGCATGTCGTCTGAATCGAGCTTTGTCCGTGACTTTTCCAGGGAGTTCGTGCCTACTGGGCGTCAAGCACTGAACCTCTTACCTTTGAATTTTTTTGATTGCGTCTTTCCATGCACAAATCAGCACGGCGGCGGTTGTTGTGTCGCATCCGTGACCGTCGGAGACGGCTTGAACTTGGGCAATATTTTAGCCGAACTGCATTGCCGCGATCAAATCCTTCACAAATCCAACAGCATCAGCCAGCGGAATTTTTTTGGCATCGCTTTCCTTGCGCAACTTGATTTCGGCAATACCCTCGGCCAGTCCCTTGCCGCCGATGGTGACTCGTAGTGGGATTCCGATCAGGTCGGCGTCTTTGAACTTGAACCCAGGGCGCTGGTCGCGGTCGTCCATGAGGACGTCGATTCCGGCAGCGGTGAGTTCACCGTAAATTGTGTTGCTGGCCTTCATCACTTCCGAGTCGCTGACGTTCAGCGGGATAATCTGCACGGTGTACGGAGCAACGCCGATCGGCCAGATAATGCCGTTTTCATCGTGGCAGGTTTCCACAACCGATGCCACCACACGCGTCACGCCGATGCCGTAGCAGCCCATGATGATCGGATGCGAATGTTCCTGAGCGTCCACGAATTTCGCATCCATCGACACGCTGTACTTGGTGCCAAGTTTGAAGACGTGGCCCACTTCAATCCCATGTACCATCTGCAGCGTCCCCGCACACTTCGGGCAGGGATCTTCGGATTCCGCATTCCGCAGGTCAAACGTTTCTGTCAAGTCAAAGTGCGTACCCGGAATGACTCCCGTCAGATGCGCATCCTTTGCGTTCGCCCCGACGATCGCCGATTCAATCAGTGCCACATCGTGATCCGCAATGCACGGGCACTGAATTCCGATCGGACCGGCAAAGCCCACCGGTGCTCCCGTGACTTTCAGGATCGTGGCTTCGTCAGCCAGCTCGACGGTTGTCGCCTGGGTGGCTCGGCGAATCTTGCCTTCGTTGGCCGTATGATCGCCGCGCAGAAGTACGGCGACTGGCTTGCCGTCGGCCTTGTAGATCAATGTCTTGATGAATGATTTTGCGTCGGATTTCAGCAATTTGCTGACTTGTTCAATACTGCCCGCGTCAGGCGTATCGACTTTCGCAGGCGCGGCCGCACCGTCTGCTTTGGCCTGCAGTTTTGAATAGCGACCTGTGTCCGCGCGTTCCTGATTCGCGGCATATCTGCATTTCGGGCAATGAATTACAAAGTCTTCGCCGTTGCTCGCGGGCACCATGAATTCGTGCGAAGCATCGCCACCGATCGGACCGCTCTCAGCTTCGACCGGCAGGTACGTCAATCCGCATCGTTCAAAGATCCGGCAGTACGCTTTGTACATCGCGTCGTATGCTGCGTTGAGTTGCTCAATTGTCGCGCCGAAACTGTACGCATCCTTCATCAGAAATTCACTCGTGCGCAGCACGCCGAATCGCGGACGTTCCTCGTTGCGAAACTTGGTCTGAATCTGGTAGAGCGTGATCGGCAACTGACGGTAGCTGTTGATGTGCCTGGCCATCAGGTCTGTGATCACTTCTTCATGTGTCGGACCGAGTGCCAGATGGAGCTTGCGATCGCCCTTCTTCACTTCAAAATTGAAAAGTACGTTGCCGAATGCCTCGCGCCGCCCAGTGCGTTCGAAGATCTCCATTGGTTGCAGAGCCGGCATGAACAGCTCAATGGCGCCCGCTTTATCCATTTCCTGCCGGACAATTTCCGACACTTTGCGCACAGATCTATAGCCCAGCGGCAGCCAGGTGTACGCTCCGGCCATCAACTGTCGGATCAGTCCGGCGCGCAGCATCAACTGATGACTCGGCACTTCAGCGTCCGCCGGAACTTCTTTCATCGTCGGGATAAATGTTTGAGACCAGCGCATGGAATACCTTTAGAGAGCAAAGAGGATTCAGGATCGAGGATTCAGGATTCAGGATTCAGGATACAATATCGGCCGGACGAACCATGCATGTCAGTGGCACGGCGCTGGTCGCCGGTGTTTCAGTGATTCAAGCAGGGTGTGTGCAGCGCCAGCGGAACACACCAGTCCCTCTTACAAATATGGTGCGTTGCGCTCCGCTTCACGCACCCTACAGTTTGAATTACAGAAACGAACAGATATAGTCGGCGACCTGTGTCACTTTGAGTTCAAAATACGAGTTTCCCGGGACATGAAAGGATTGTCCTCCTTTGACATCATGCCACTGCGTTTCGCCTGACAGACAATAGCTCAATTGCCCCGACTGAATCTCCATCAGTTCCGGCTTGACGGTATTGAACTTGTATTCGCCGGGAAGCATGATTCCCAGCGTCTTAATGCTGGCATCAGCGAACTCAACCGTTCTGCTGGTGACTTTGCCGTCGAAATAGATGTTTGCAGCTTTCACAACATGAACCGATTCAAACTTGCTCATAACGTACCTGAAATCCTGTCCTTGAAATATCGACGCATCCTGCCGGGATGTTTGTGGCTCGTTGCTCGGCACGAGCAATTTCCGCCACAGAGCGGCAGCGCGTTCAGCGCCGAAACGCTGCAGATACTACTGTGTCAGACGCGACGAGGAAAGGATATCGCCGATTCCTCGATTTTACGGGAACGGCTACGAACCCTCATTCAACGATTCAGCCAAAGAGATCGTCGCCGGACATGGGAGCAGGAACAGCCACTGGTGTCGCCTTGGCAATTCGGTCGCGAGCGTGATCGGACCAGGGTCCCCGACAATCGTGTTGCAAATACTGCTTCCAGTAATCGACAGCTTCGGTTGCGCGCTGGCTCTGATCCAGCAATTGTGCGTAGTGGAGCAGTGCGTCGGGGTTTTCAGGGTGGATCGAGATCGCGGTCGCCAACGATTGTTCCGCAGCGTCGGACTGATCCAGCTGTGACTGCAGGCAACCCAGCTGAGTCCATGCTTCGATGAAATCCGGAGCTGACTCGATAGCGCAATAATAGCGTTCAATCGCCGCTTCAACACGACCCGTGCGATACAACGCATCGGCCATGTGAAAATTGACTTCTGCGGGATCTGGAAACAGCGAAAGTTGATCATCAGCCGGATGTTCTGAACTGAGTCGCACTGCGGCAAATTCGGCAGACAGCAGACTCATGGCATTTCTGAAGGCATTGATGGCTGACTCCAGTTCCTCTTCTTCCGTCAATCGACAGCCTTCGTGGAACCATTCTTCGGCGTTCCAATCCGTCATCCGGCGGTCCTGAAGATCGGGTCGCGCTGAACTGAATGGGATTGAAATGGTTTCATCGTCGGCCTCCTCGTGGTCGGTCGGATCATTCGAAGATGTCCCTTCGTCGGACGGACTAAAAACGCCGAAGCCGTCGTTGACATCAAAGTCCAGCAATCGCTGGCCGGTGCGTGGATTCAGCACACCGCGATCGTCCCGCATCAGGATCTTGTCATCCTGCACGAGCAGATTCAGCTGGGCCAATGATCGATCGGTGCCCGCCATCGTGTGGCTGAGTTCACTCAGACTGCGTTCAAGAATGTCTGCTGAGACACCCTGATCCAGCAACATCGCCAGTCGCCGCGCACTGGCCACTTCCTGGTAAGCAAAATACGGCAGACGACAAACGCGGCGGACCGGGCGAATCAGTCCCAGTCGCGCCCAACGACGAATCATGCCCACGGGTACATCGAGCAACCGACTCAGCATCGCCGGCGTATGCGCGCGGCGGATCTCTTCGCGACGTTCATCCAGCCCCAGCAACTGCAGCCAGTCCGATTCTGCGAGGACTCTGATGTTTGAGCCATCTGCCACCAACTGAAGGGTCTGCTGCAGTTTTTGTGAAGTCCCGCCATCAGGTTCCAGTGGCCAGCCTTCTTCGCCGATGACTAACATGGTGGTCGAACCGCTCACCGTGTGCGTGGCGCGGCCACCGTATTGTTCCACAAGGCGTATGGCGTCGCGATGCGTCATCGACGCCAGCGTCCCTGTAAAAGCAACCGTTTCACCAACGAGCGGCAGCGAACTCACGGCGATTTTGCCATTCCCGATTGCCGTATCGACAGTGATCTCAGATTCGGGATGAGCGAACGGAGTGGAAACGATTTCACGGGGCTCAAGCGATGTCCGGTCAATCACCGGTTTTCCTTCGTTAAGACAAAAAACGCCCATTCCGCAGATCGGAAACGCTGGCAGTTTTTATCGAAGATACCGTGGAAAAATGACAAACGGTAGCAATCAGACGATCTACTGCTATAAGAGTGCAAAGTCGTCGAGAGTTCCGCGTTTTGCTGCAAAATTTGTGAAGATTTCACCAAAATCCGGCTCAGACTTGATCGCAGCCTCGCCGTTCCGGTCAATTCCTGGCGAACATGAAATGTTCATTTGTACACGTTGCGTGTGGTTTCCCGCTCCTGTTGTCGCTCGTATTCCGCGCCATTGAAAGCAAGTTGAAATGTCTGTCCTTGAGTCATCCGATTCCGCCATTTGGGATGCGATTGTTCTTGAACGCCGCCGCCAGGTCAGTGGACTCGAACTGATTGCATCAGAGAATTACACCAGTGCAGCAGTGATGGAAGCCGCCGGCACGGTGCTGACCAATAAATACGCCGAGGGTTATCCTGGTAAGCGTTATTATGGCGGATGTGAATACGTCGATGTGGTGGAAAACATCGCTCGTGATCGCGCTTTGAAATTGTTCGGAGCCGAACACGCGAATGTGCAGCCGCACGCCGGTTCGCAGGCCAACATGGCTGCCTATATGAGCATTCTGAATGTCGGCGATACGATCCTGGCCATGAATCTGGCACATGGCGGGCATTTGACTCACGGAATGCACCTGAACTTCAGCGGGAAGTTGTACCGAGCGATTCACTATGGCGTGCGTGAGAATGACCATCGGATTGACTTTGATCAGGTGGCCGCACTAGCGAAGGAGCACAAGCCGAAGATGATCGTCGCCGGTGCGAGTGCTTATCCGCGCGAGATTGATCATGCAAAATTTGCCGAGATTGCAAAGTCCGTCGGCGCGTATTTGATGGTCGATATGGCACACTATGCAGGTCTGGTGGCGGCCGGAGTTCACAACAGTCCAGTGCCGCACGCGGACTTTGTGACGTCTACGTCACACAAGACACTGCGTGGTCCGCGATCGGGTTTTGTGCTGTGTCGCAAAGAACACGCGGCGAACGTCGATCGCAGCGTGTTTCCCGGGATTCAGGGTGGTCCGTTGATGCACATCGTCGCCGCGAAGGCGGTATGTTTCCGAGAAGCGTTAAAACCTGAATTCAAAATCTACGGTCGTCAGATTGTGGATAATGCAAAGACGCTGGCGGAAACACTGATGCACGGGGGACTGCGACTGGTTTCGGGTGGCACCGACAACCATCTGATGATGTGTGATGTAACGACGATTGGCTTGTCTGGCAAGGTGGCTGAGCATGCGCTGGACGCAGCCGGCATTACGGTCAACAAGAACATGATTCCGTACGATCAGCGGAAACCAATGGATCCCAGCGGCATTCGAATTGGAACTGCGGCACTCACGACGCGCGGTATGAACACTGACGAAATGAAGCGTGTCGGAGCATGGATTCTGGCGGCGCTGAAATCTCACGATAATGCGACCGCGATTGGAACGATTCGCGGCGAAATCGCAGAATTCGCCACGGCATTTCCGGTGCCGGGGATTGCTTAAGACTGATACAGAAATAAGTGGGGCACGATTCCATCGTGCCCGGCACGTTTAAAATGTGCCCTACGTTCGGAAGTCGAAAGTTATTTGTGCGCCGGTCCTTAGCACCACCAATTCTGGCGACACGGAGTTCCAGCCATGCGACTGATTTCAACGCTGACCCTGACCTGGTTGATGGCTGGCACCGCGCTCGCTGTTGACGAAACGGTTGAGCGCAAGGGCATGTCCGCAGCTGAGTTGTCTGTGTACGCTGAACAACTGACATCGCAGGGGCAGATCATCAGCGATCTGCGCGTCAGAGTCGTCGAAAGAAAGACGGTCTTTGATGTCAAGGCTGAGCCAAACAAGGACAAGCAGGCATGGCTGGTTCAGGTGAATGTCTCGGATAAAGAATTTCGTGATGCCAGAAAACGATACACGGATGACGGTTTCAGGAACACAATTCATCGCGTCATTCCAAACGGTCGCGAGAAGTTGCACTCATCAATCTGGGTGCAGAAAACGAATAATATAGAATTACTGAAGCTGCCCACAGACTCGCTGCCGATCACAGGAGAACTCGGCAACAACCTCGAACCTCTCAACGAACTGCTCCGAAAGACACTGACGGACAACAATATCCCCGGTGCCACACTGTCCGTTGCGCGGGATGGAAAGATCGTTTACGAACGCGGATTCGGGTATTCGGATCTGGAAAAACAGACCCCGATGGCCGCAGAGACAACGATGCGGATCGCCAGTATTTCCAAGCCAATTACCGCCGTCGCAGTGCTGCTGTTGGTAGAAGATGGTAAGTTGAAGCTGGGTGATCATGCGATTGACTACCTTGTCCGCGACAAAAAATTTGCACTGCCCAAAGATGCCGATCCTGCATGGAGTCGTGTCACAATTCGACACCTGCTGCAACATTCCGGCGGCTGGAATCGCGACAAGTCCAAAGATCCGATGTTCGAACTGCTGACGATCAGCCGTGCACTGGAACTTAAACAGCTCGCTCGCATCCCGGACGTTGTCCGCTACCAGTTGTCACGTCCGCTGGACTTTGAACCGGGCACCGAATACCAGTATTCAAACTTCGGTTATTGTCTGCTGGGACGAGTGATCGAAGCAGCCAGCGGGCAGCCGTATGAAACGTTCGTGACAGAACGAATTCTAAAACCTGCCGCGATGACGCATACGCGGCTCGGGAAAACAAGATTGACTGATCGTGCCGACGACGAGGCTCATTACTACACGCAGACGCTCAAGACGTATCCGGCAATCTGGGATGCTGCACATGGAGAAAAATCCGGAAAGTTTGAACTCGTACAAGCGCCATACGGGCAATCGGATCTGGAGGTTATGGATTCTCACGGGGCCTGGACATCGACCGCTTCCGATCTGGTCCGATTTGCAACCGCAATGGATTCAGCCACGAAACCACTTCTCCAGCCAGACAGTCTGCGGCAATTGAAAGAACGACCGCCGTTTGCTGGCTCGGACGATGACACCTGGTACGGATTTGGCTGGAGCGTGCGATCCATTGATGGGCTTGAACGCGTGAGCATATGGCACACAGGCCTGATTGCGGGCACATCGACAATTCTGGTGAAACGCTGGGACAACTTTGTCTGGGCAGTTCTGTTCAATTGTGATGAGTCGCAGGATGGTGAGAAATGTGCAACCCTGATTGACGGTCCGATGCACACCGCCATCAATGGCTCGATCCCGCTGATGGAATCAGGTGAATTGACCTCAAAACCGCTGGAGTGTTTTCCGTGCCATGATTGATGATCTCGAAGCATCGGCGAGGGAATGGAATTTGCTGCCCTCGATGACGCTTCGGATTAACATCACTTTTGACAGGGTGAAGCGACAGGGTGAAGCGACAGGGTGAAGTGACAGAGTGCAGCGTAATTGAGACCGCAAACCTTAAAAGTATCGCCGCGGTAAAAGTATCGCCGCCGTTCTTAAACCGCAACAAACTTGAGTGGGGCCAATGTCAACAACGAAAAAAATTTCATCCGAGTCGCCTGTTGAAAAGACGCGCGCTGTCAATCAGAAGTTCGTGTTTGTCGGGCTGGCGATCGTTGCTGTCCTCTCCGTTGCCGTTTACTTCCTGCATAAGTTGCAGGTCGATCGAAATGCGGACGTCTTTCGCGTACGTGCCGAAGCCGCTCAGAAAAATCTGGAATCCGGCAAGGCGATCGAGAATTACACCCGTTATCTCGGGTTCCGGCCTGACGACACGGACGCTCGAGCGGAACTTGGAATGCTGATTCAGGACAATGCAAAATCAGGCAATGATCTTCTGCGGGCGTTTCTGACATTCGAAAAGGTGTTGCTTGAGGACGAAGGCAGGGATGAAATCCGCAATCGCCTGATCGATGTTGCGATACGATTGCAAAGATTCAGCGAGGCGGAGTCGCACATCCAGCAATTGCTTCCTGCCGCCGCCAACAGCGCAGAACTGGAATACAAGCTGGGTGTCTGCGCGGAATTGCAGGACAAGCTGGACATGGCGGCTGAGCTGTATCAAAAGGCGATTGATCATGGTTACGTGAAACCGACAGTCTTCCTGCAACTGGCACGTCTGCTGAACCGTGAATCGGCGGGAAGTACAAGGGCGGATGAGCTGATCGACAGGATGATCGAAGCGAACCCGGAATCCGTCGAAGCCATTCTTGTTCGTGCAGGACTTCGGCTCGGCAAAGGGCAGCATGAAGAAGCGCGAAAGGACCTGGCGAGAGCCGAAGAGTTGGATCCGGGGAACATTGAGACGGCACTGTTGGAATCCAGGATCCCTGTCCCCGTCGATTTGCCGACGGATGAAAAGGACGGCACGGTTGAGACAGTACGTTCGAAACTGGATCGCGCAATCGAGATGAAGCCAACAGATGCGCGAAGTTACCAGCGAATTTCGGAGTTGGAACTTGCAGCGGGCAACCAGGATGCTGCCGTGCAGGCGTTGCGGTCCGGGATTGCTGCCGCTGAGAAGCCCGCCGAACTTCTCGCTGTGCTGGGTGACCTTCTCATCTCTCAGGGGAAATTGTCCGAAGCCGAGGAGCAACTTGAGCAGTTGAAAAAACTCCAGGGCACAGGGCTTTTCGTCGATTTCCTGAATGCCCGAGTGCACGTCGCGAAAGGTGAATTGCCTGAGGCGCTCAAACTCTTTCGCAAGGTTCAGCCTCTAGTGACTGAACTGCCGCAGCTACGCGAATTGAGCAGTCTCTACGTCGCATTCTGCTTCGAAGCGATGGGTGACCCGGACGGACAGATCAAGGAACTCAGGAACGCCTTAGCAAACAGTCCGCAGTCTGAACAGACGACGTTGCGACTGGCGTCCGCATTGCAGGCCAATGGCAAAGCTGACGAAGCACTCGACATTTACCGCCGGATATCGCATTTGCCCGGGGTTCCGTTGGAACTCGCTCGTCTTGAGTTTCAAAAGACAATCCGCCAGCCCTCCGAACAGCGTGACTGGCCCAGGCTGGAAGCAATGGTGCAGCTGGCAGGCGAAAAGCAGAAACCTGTTCAGGTGGCATTCCTGCGGCAGCAAATCATGCTGGCTCAGGGGAAACCGGCTGAGGCGGTGGAATTGCTGAAGAAACTGCAGGCCGAAGCTCCTTCCGAAGAGGTCACCGATCGACTCGTCCTGTTACTGATGTCGCAGGGCGATGTGGGGCAGGCCGGTGAGGTGATTGACGAAGCTCAAAAGAAACTAGGCGACACTGTTGCCTTGCGAATCGCACGTGCGCACCTGATCATTGAGGCGCGGGAGGAAAACTCCGAAGAGCGTCTCGGAAAACTCGAAATGGGCAGCGAGGCATTTTCCAAAGACGATCAGTTTCGATTGTTCTCCGCCTTGGCGGACCATTACGAACTGCGTGGCAGCGCTGAATCTGCGGATCGCCTTCGGAACCTTGCTGCACAGCTACGACCGTACGACCTGCGAACGCGAATTCGTTTGTTCGAGACGGCCATGGCACGTGATCAAAGGAAAGTTGCTGCCGAACATCTTCAGAAACTGCGTGACATCGCCGGTACGGACAATCCGCAGGTACTTGCCGCTGAGGTACTGCTGCTAGTGACTTCTGACGACCTTTCGAGAGCAAATCTGGACAAGGCATATTCACTGCTTTCGGATGTGGCTGCAAAGAGACCTGGTTGGTATCGGATATCGCTGATGCTGGGAGTCCTCAGCGAACGCGAAGGCAACCTGGATCTCGCCGGTCAGAAGTATCGTGAGGCGATCGAACAGGGCGACCGGGAACCACGAGACATCGCTCGAGCCATGACACTTTATTCGCGGTTAGACAAATATGATGAAATGGAACGGATGCTGGAACAGCTCCGCATCGATTCGCCGCCGTCCGTCCGCCCTCTGCTGCGTCGGTTGCAGGCCGAAGTGGCGCTGAACCGAGGCAATCTCGGAGAAGCATTGAAGCTCGTCGGAGAGGCCGTCCCCAGGGACACGCCAGATCCCCAGGAACAGATCTGGGTCGGAGCCATGCTGGAAAAACTCAGGCAGCCCGGCGACGCCGAATTGGCCTATCGGGCGGCGGTTCGCCTCGATCCACATCAGGCCAACTCGAGGATCGCACTGATCAGTTTCCTGAATCGACAGAAGAAGCCATTCGAAAGCGAGATCGTTGAGGCTCGCGAGCTGTTCAAAGCACAATCTGATTCCGGCGATTTCGCTCGACTGCTTGAGGCCGCCGGACAATTCGATGAACCCGAGCAGTATTACATCAAGCGGTTGGCCAAAGACCCGCAGAGTGCCGGGGCGATTCTGGACGTGGCCAGTTTTTACCAACGCACCGCCCGGGCTCAAAAGGCGGAACCGTACCTGCGATCTCTGCTTGAGCCCGACCGGAAATACCGCCAGCCAGTCGTGCTGCAGGCACGGCGGTCATTGGCTGGTATACTTGCAACGCGCGATTATCAGAGTTTCCTGGAGGCACTTGCTCTGCTGGATGCAAATCTTGCAGCTGGAGGTGACAGGACGACCGATTTAGTGGCGAAAGCCAGTCTCCTTGCGGTACGGCCCAACCCGGCCCAGCTGCGCGAGGCCATGCTGCTGCTGCAGGAACTGGACGGCAAGCAGTCATTGAACGCAAAGTCACGGGTCCTGCTGGCTCAATTGTGCGACGCCCTGGACGAGCGGGAAACGGCCAGCCAGCACTGGCAAAAGCTGCTCGGACCGAACGCTCAAAGCATGTATCTTGCGATGTACGTGAGGCGGCAGCTGCAGAACAAGGATCTCGAAGACGTTCCGCCCTTGTTGACTCAACTCCAGAAACTTGAACCGAACATCGCTGCGGAACTCTCCTTCCGCTGGCAGGTACAGTCCGGCAACGCCGAGGCTGGGATCAAATCACTCACGCAGTACCTCGCACAGGGCGATGAAATCCCCGAAGTTCAGTCGCGACGGATCTATCAGGTGAGCGAATTGGTTGAGCAGGTCGCGTCCGGACTGAAACAGGATTCCCCGGAACGACAGCAACTTTTCGCAGCATCGGAAGCGTGGTATCGCGAAATCCTTGAGAAAGTGCCCGAAGCGACGCTGGCTTTGGCACGGCTGCTGGGCAGTGCCGGTCGGATTTCCGAGGCTCTTACGCTGTGCGACGGAGCCAGGACCGCACAATCCAGTTATCAGGTTTGCAGTATCGCCATGCAGATCGTGCGCCAGCCCGGGGCAACTGCCGCTGACGTGATGCAGGTCGAGACCTGGCTGAAGGAGGCGACCGAGGCTGAGACAGATGTAAAATCCCAAATCGCACAGGTGCAGCTCGGCGAATTCGGATTGCTCCATGAACGATACCAGCAATCCTTCGATATTTACGAACGTCTGCTGCAGCAGTCTCCTGACAATGTGATCGTGCTCAACAATCTGGCGTGGCTGGTGTCGATGTGGAAAGGTGATCATGATCGAGCGGAAAAGCTGGTCGGTCAGGCAATCAGTAAAGTCGGCCCGGTCGCTGCATTGCTGGACACGCGTGGCACAATTCGTCTGAATTCTGGAGACTACGAAAAGGCCATCGCCGATTTTCGCGACGCCGTGGCGATGGATGACAAACCGTCAAACCGCTTTCATCTGGCACTGGCATGCTGGAAGGACAAGAAACCGGAAGCCACCCGCCTGAATTTCCGTGCGGCGATGGACGCTGGATTCCGGCCTGAGGATCTGCTCTCGCTCGAAAACAAGGCATTCGGACCCGCCTTGACCGAAATGCAAGCCGCAATGGACGCCAATCTATAAGCTGGACAAACGGAAACCGCCTGAGGTATACCTGTCCAGAAACAATACTGTAGAACGGGTCTCCAGGCTGGTTGAGGGGCCTGTCGGGCATGGAGCAATGGCGTGGACTTAAGGCGAGCGGGGGATGTCAATCCCCTGATTTGTCGCGGATGATGCGGAAATCAGGGCACTTACGTACCCCGCTCGCCTTTGGAATTCCTTAAGTCCACGCCATTGGGGCATGCAGAACAGCCCTGCGCCCTCCCAAGGCATTCTTCCCGGAGATATCCTAAGGCTACTGGAATACCCCCATCTAGGGTACAAAGAATTTGTCGGAATATTAGATTAAAGTCCTCAAAATTCTTTCCAAATAGATTCTGCATCCGTCAAACTGATCTCCCTTCTTTGACTTCAATGGTTTATCGTTCTCAGTTCAAATAGGCGCAAATCCTGGATTCCCCATCTTTACAAGTGCGTGGATTTCATACGCGGAATTGTGCTAGCGGCTTGTTGATTTAGTGATTATTGGTGCTCATCGTCATACCAACCCGAAGCGCCAGCGAGGAATTCAGCCGTTTCTGCCTTGCTGGCGCTTCGGGTTGGTATTAAATCAACAGACCGCTAGCCACCGGCACCTGTGCCTGAAAAAGCATCAAAAAACCGGCAGCTAGCGCCCAATGGAAGTCGATTTCTTCTATCAGCCCGAACGCATTAGCGTCCGGTGTGCTCAGTATTACCTGGAAAACCCGGTGTTAACGCTTGCTGTTCCTGTTCTTAAGGGAGTTTGATCGATGCAATCGAATCGTGGTAGGCGACAGCCTGAATGCTTGCGGCGTGGTTTTACGTTGATTGAGCTATTGGTCGTGATATCAATTATCGCGGTCCTGATGGCTTTGATTCTGCCGGCCATTCAGCAGTCTCGTGCCGCCGCTCGACGGTTGCAGTGCCAGAATAATTTGAAGAACGTGACGCTGGCCGCCCTCAATTTTGCCAGTAGTCACAAAGATGCTCTGCCGCCACTGGGGACTTATCCGGCCACAGATACTGATGGAGACGGACTAAAAAGCTTGACTCGAGCTGGTCACAGTTGGGTTGTCGATTTGTTGCCGCATTTGGATAAGAGGTCAATTTACGATCAATGGGATTTCCAGCAGCCATTCGATGGCGGTGTCAACGTGGCGTTCGGTCAACAGAATATTGCGGTATTGACGTGTCCCGATGACGAGTCGTCACATGGTGTTGATGGTGGCCTTTCGTATGTCGTAAACGGAGGCGTCGGTGACATCGTGATCGAAATTCGGTTGCCCATTCCTTTGAGGCGAGGCCATTTTGGACACTTTTTTGCGATGGAACCACATGTGTGGGATGGCGGCTCGACAGGATTTACTCTGCCAAACATCCTCCTGGCGAAGGAACTGGTCGTCTTCGGGCCAAAGTTTGAAAGCGACCAGCCTACGCCGCTTGGTGCTGGATCGATGTCTTTTTTTTCCGAAATGACGCCAAGTGCAAATTTACGGGAGATCTTTGATGGGGCGGGAAACACTGTCATGTTCTCGGAAAACATGAAGGCAGGCGAGAATGCGATCACACGAACACGAACCTGGGCGGATCCGTCGATACGCAGTTGTGGATTCTTATTTCCGATACTTCCTTTCTCAGGTGTGGGTTTCGCGAACATCTACAAGACTCCCGACCTTACGCTCGGTTCTCCGTTCATTAACCAAACACGAAACCTTCGTGACGGGGATGCCCCGTTTCCAAACAGCAGTCATAGCGGGATGGTCATGGCCTCTTTTTGTGACGGGAGTGTGAAGCCACTGAGTGAGACGATTGACAAAAGCGTTTACGTTCGGCTGTTGACGCCGAGTGGCGCACGTCCTCGTTCGATCACTGGATTCGTCCAGGAAGAACCGATCTTTGGTAACGATTTCTGAACCTGCGGAAACACGCAGGAAATGATCCGTTGTCGTCTGAAGAATGGTCGAATAGCGACGGAAGTTGCTCTTGACAAGCGGCATCCGAAAGTTTAGCATAAACATTACGACAGTCAGGAGTTTTGGTCGGATGTTTGCAAGCCGTTTCCATAACTGTCGTGTGCCTTAGAGAATCTACAAAGTGAGTAAATTGTATGGTAAGTCTCGTTCGAATTCTGAGCTGCATGGCAGTTGCTGTCCTCGTTGTGTTTTCAACACCGCGCGTGAATGCGGACATCATGGGATTCCAAGGCATCTACGCTCCTGGAAACTGGACTCCATTCATTCCCCCAACGGCCGCAATTAGCACATCGCCGACAGTCGTCTCGCTCACCAGTGGCGATGATCCCATGAACATCGGGCAGCTTACAACCACGACGTTCTCGATTCTCATCACAGTTACGGGCAATATTTCATTTGACTGGCTTTACGCATCGACTAACTCGGATGCAACATTTGACCCGTTCGGGTATTTCGTGAATGGCAATGAGACTCAACTTACGAATAATGCAAACGGCGTCAATCAGGGTCCATTCACTGCGGGACCCATTGCGGTGATGGCAGGCGATACCTTCGGTTTTTACCAGCGTACGATAGACAACGAAGATGGGGCAGCCACGACCAGAATATCGGGCTTTTCAGGGCCAGGGCAACTTGCGGCTGTGCCTGAGCCGGCAACGGCCTCCCTTCTTGGAATTGCAGTTCTGACCGGTGCGTTTTGGCACTTCTTCAAACGTCGTCGGCTAGCAACGACAGCGTAAGACTGTCGGATGAGTCTGCTCAAATCTTATGTACACGACTTTGGCGGCCTTTGGCCGCCTTTTTTATTCCAACAGCCCGCTGCAAAGCTGAGGGATTCGCGCGTACGCCACCGTCAATACGACGTTTTATACTTCACGCGGTCAGGAATGATGCCCTGCGTTATCAGCTGGAATGCTTTAGCGTCCGGTTAGGTCCGCATGCAATGCAAGAACCGGGTGCTAACGCACTCCGGCTGATACCTCGTTCTCAGCCGCGTGCAGTATAGGAGCGAGGACGTTCGGGGCAGAAAAATGGCAGCCATTTTTTTGCCCATGATGTTGAGGCCCGACGATAAATCTTAGCCCGGCGGCGGATCGTTGTTTAATTCAATGTCCGATCTGTTCGCATCTTCGGCACGCAATTTATACTCCGCGCGGCCACGACTGAGGGACGTGTTGTTAAGTGAGCCGCAAGGCGCTAGCGGTCTGTTGATTTAGTGATTATTGGGGCTCAATGTCATACTAACCCGAAGCGCCAGCGAGGAATTCAGCCGTTTTTGCCTCGCTGGCGCTTTTTGAAGTTGCGCTATGTTGTCCCTTCTCCCCCTGGCAAGGGGGAGAAGGTGGCCGACAGGCCGGATGAGGGGGCTTTTGAGCAAGGCAGCGTGCGAGAAAAGCCCCCTCACCCTACCCTCTCCCCCAAATCGTTTGCGACGAGCTGGCTTTGTAATTCGAGTGTGCAATCCCGCAAACGATTCGGGGGAGAGGGGACAAAACTCGGTCATGCAACCCAAAATGCGCAACTTCAAAACTGGCGCTTCGGGTTGGTATAAAGAACAGACCGCAAGCTCCGCCGGGGCGTCAAAGGCGTAAGCCGAAGTATGCAATGATGCTGTTGTCGACTAGAGTAATGTTCCCTCCTGCGAGCCATGCTCGCTATTCCCGCCTTCCAACCTGTTGCACGGTGCCGTCTCATGGGCCGAATCCGGACAGTTCTTTCTTTCGTCCTACTGGCATTGAACGGTACTACCGCGAGTGCGTTCCAGGATCCGCCTCGGTTTGAAGGCGATGTCCGACCGATCCTGAAAGCACATTGCTGGCAGTGTCATGGCGAAGAGAAAGAGCTGCAGGGCGGCATGGACGCGAGGCTGGTGCGTTTTCTGCTGCAGGGTGGCGAATCAGGTGCCGCGATTGTGCCAGGGGACCACGCTGCGAGTCTGCTTTATCAGCGACTGGCCTCCGGCGAAATGCCGCCCGGCAAGAAGAAAGTTTCTCCGGAGGAACTGCAGCGGATCGCCCGGTGGATTGATGCTGGTGCCGCGACGGTGCGCACTGAACCCGAGACACTCGCCATCGGCGATACGTTTACAGACGAAGAGCGACAGCATTGGGCGTTCCAGCAGATCACAAAGCCCGTCATTCCGGATGTCGCGCATTCGGAACTCATCCGAACTCCCATTGATGCCTTCCTGCTGGCGAGACTTGAGAGTCAGGGCCTGAGTTTCAGCCCGGAAGCGGGTCGTGAAACACTGCTGCGACGACTCTACTTTGATCTGATCGGACTGCCGCCTTCCATCGAAGCCCTCGATGCGTTTTTGGCCGACGAGTCCCCTGGAGCGTGGTCAAAACTTGTGGATGAACTCCTGAATTCGACAGCGTACGGTGAACGCTGGGCGCGGCACTGGCTGGACGTGGCGGGATATGCCGACAGCGAGGGCTATACGGCCAATGATCCGGAACGAAAGTGGGCCTGGAAGTATCGAGATTACGTCATTCGATCGTTCAATGCCGACAAGCCGTGGAATCAGTTTCTGGTCGAGCAGCTTGCAGGCGATGAACTTCTGTCGCCGCCGTATCAGAATCTGAAGCCTGAGCAGGCTGATCAGTTGATCGCTACCGGTTTCCTGCGGATGTGTCCGGATGGGACTGCCGACGGCAGTGTCGATCAGAACGTGGCGCGCAACGATGTCATGGCGGAAGCCATCAAGGTTACCTCGACGTCAATCCTGGGACTCACTGTCGGCTGCGCGCAATGCCACGCTCACCGATATGATCCGATCAGTCAGGTCGACTACTATCGCCTGCGTGCGATTTTTGAGCCGGCGTACGACGTTCAGAACTGGCGTGTACCGACCGCGCGTCTGGTTTCGCTGTGGTCATCGGAGACGCAGACAGTAGCGGCGACTGTCGATACGGAACTGGCTGAGGTCGCAAAAAAACGCACGGAAGAACTGGACGGCATCGTCCATGACACGTTCGAACGAGAACTTCAGAAGCTGCCTGCCGCACAGCAACCACTGGCCCGCGCGGCGCGGGAGACGGCGGCCGACAAACGAACGCCGGAACAGCTGCTGCTGATCAAGGAGTACCCGTTTCTCAACGTGGACCGCGGATCGGTCTATCTGTACCTGCCAGATCGCCTGAACGGCTTCAACAAGAAATGGGATGAGCTGACGGAGGAGACGAAGAAAAAACGACCGGCGGACGATTATGTCATGTGTCTGACGGAAGTCGCCGGTCAGGTCCCTGTCACAAAACTGTTTGCTCGGGGAGATCATCAACAGCCACAGGAAGAAATCGCCGCTGGCGAGCTGGCCGTGCTGAATTCGTCGGAGCTGGTGATTCCGGTGGATGCTGCCGAGATTCCCACAACAGGCCGACGGCTGAACTATGCCCGGCATTTGACAAGTGGCAAACATCCCTTGGTGGCGCGCGTCCTCGTGAATCGATTCTGGCTGCATCACTTCGGCCAGGGACTGGTTTTGACGCCAGGCGATTTCGGAATCAAGGGCGACCGTCCGTCGCAGCCGGAACTGCTCGACTGGCTGGCGCGCGACTTTATGGACGAAGGCTGGACGCTGAAGCGGCTGCACCGCATGATCGTGAACTCAACCGCCTGGCGACAGTCGTCAATTCGTCGTCCGGAACTTGATGCGATCGATGGTGATAACCGACTGCTGGGACGAATGAATGTCCGTCGGCTCGAAGCGGAAACAGTGCGCGATGCAGCGCTCGCGGTGAGCGGCAAACTGGTTGAAAAGGCGTTTGGTCCTCCGGTACCGGTGAGTCCCGACGAAGTAGGACAGATCGTCCTTGCGATCGATACACGGGATTCGGCAGGCCGGCCTTCGGGCAAAGTCGAACCGATCGGTGACGAAGAGTTTCGGCGCAGCATCTATGTTCAGGTCCGGCGATCGATGCCACTGGGAGTATTGGAACCCTTTGACCTGCCGCGGATGTCCCCGAACTGCGAGAAACGAGCCGTCTCAACTGCCGCGCCGCAGTCACTCCTGATGATGAATAATCCGTTTGTGATTCAGCAGGCCGAGCTGCTCGCCAATCGCGTTCGCGAAAAAGCAGGCATAGATTTGGCTGCCCAGGTGACGCTGGCATGGCGATTGGTTTTCAGCCGCAACCCTGCCGAGGGGGACGTGCAGGCAGGAGTCGAGTTTCTGACGATGCCTGGCGAAACGCCCGCAGCACAGTCGGTCGCGTTGAGTCATTTTTGTCACGCCTTATTGAGTTCAAATGGGTTCCTGTATGTCGATTAACACTGAGACAGAAATAAGTGGGGCACGATTCCATCGTGCCGGGCACGTTAAAAACGTGCCCCACGTCCAGCAGACGACAGTTATTTCTGCGCCGGTCCTTAACACGCGTCGTCACTGGATGGCTCAGCAGGCGTTGGGACTAAGCGGGCTCGCATGGGCATGGCTGCGGGAGCAGCAACTCAATGCGGCACCGCCGAAACCGCAGCTTGAACCTGTCACGTTCGATCTGAAACCGAAGCCGCCCGCTGCCCGGCCTCAGGCCACGGCCATGATTTCGATGTTCATGCAAGGCGGGCCAAGTCATATCGATTTATTCGACCCGAAACCGGAACTCAACAAGCGACATCTGCAGTCTTTTACGGGCGACATCAAGTACGACAACGCCGGGGAAGCCAGCAGTAAACTTTTCGGCTGTCCCTGGCGATTCCGAAAATACGGCGACTGCGGCATGGACCTCAGCGAACTGGTACCACATCTCGGAACGGTCGCGGACGATATCTGTCTTATTCGATCCATGTGTACCGGCGTCAACAATCACGGCGAATCGATCAACGCTTTGAATACCGGTCGGCAACAGGCAGGTAGACCGTCGCTGGGGGCATGGATGTCGTATGGATTGGGCAGCGACCGGGCAAGCCTGCCATCTTTTATGGTCCTGACCGATCCGTCCGGCCTGCCCGTGCTGGGTGTCGAAAACTGGCAGAACGGCTGGCTTCCGTCGGTGTATCAGGGCACTGTGGTCAGATCTCAGGAGCCACGCATTCTGAATCTGGATCCACCGCCTTCACTGCGTGGCGCGAACCAGGTGCGGATGCTGGATTACCTGCGGCGCATCAATGAGACGCACCTCCTGCAGCATCCCGGAGAACATGATCTTTCTGCTCGGATGCAAAGTTACGACCTGGCGGCCGGGATGCAAATCGCGGCGAGCGAGGCAATGGATATCTCGAAAGAGTCTGAGACAACGCAAAAGCTGTACGGCATTGACAACGAAGTCACTCGGGAATACGGCACGCGGTGTCTGATCGCGCGCCGGCTGGTGGAACGCGGCGTGCGGTTTGTGCAGCTGCATACCGGAAATCAGACATGGGATCATCACGGCGGCATCATCACGGGCCTGCCGAACGTCTGTGGTCGCGTCGATCAACCGGCAGCCGCGCTTGTGCAGGATTTGAAACAGCGCGGGCTGCTCGATTCGACGCTGGTTCACTGGGGCGGTGAAATGGGACGTCTGCCGGTGATTCAGAATGAACAGAATATCGGTCGTGACCACAACACGTACGGCTTCAGCATGTGGCTGGCCGGCGGTGGCATCAAAGGCGGCTGTATTCACGGCGAGACTGACGAATTGGGCCACAAGGCCGTAACCGACATTGTGAATCACTTCGACTACCACGCCACGCTGATGTACCTGTTTGGACTCAGCGGCGAGCAGCTTTCGATAGTGCGTCCAACCGGGATCAACAGTCTGCTGGATGGACAGCCAGGCGAAGTCGTGGCAAAGATCCTGAAACGTCCAGTGGTTCAGTGACTGAAAACGGACCTGTAAAATTCGCGGCATTCAGGAGTGTGCACCTTTTTTGGGTCAGCGAATAAGCGACTTTGGAGCGTGCCTCCATAGGGTGATGATCATTGCACGATGGGGACAAACCCGCATCGTGGCTATGGTAAGAATACGGCGAAATCCTGGCTCGGGCGATGCCCGAGCCTGGAATCATCATGTTCTGGAAGCTGAACGTCCTTGTGAATTGACATTTGTATGTCAGCGTCGGATACGATTATCATTCAGCAGTCTCAGAAAACTAATGCCTCGGCGAAAATCGTACGGGCACCACGGGTTATGGATGAAAGATGATTGCGATGCTGAAAAACGGCTCGTTTACTTACAGCAGCCTTTGGCTACCTCCGTGTTGCCCGAGATACCAGATCATCATTTTTGTGCCGATGATTTCACTGCTGATCGGTTGTGGAGGCGGTGTTGATTATAGCAAGCCGGACCCGAAGATTCAGGAGATAGTAGCACGGCAGAAAAGAAACCAGAAGGCTGTTGGGCCAGCGGTCGATGGAACAGGTGCAGCGAAAAGCGACGGAAAGACAGGACTTACACAAAACGGCACAGCGACTGACGCCGCTGACTCGAAAGCACCGACGACGCCCGCATCCGAGGGTTCCCGGTCAACTGAAGCAGCCTCCGGCGGTCCTCCAGAAGTGATGACTGCCAGCGGCAAGACAGCCGCAGAGATCGAAGCGAATAAAGATGCCAACCGCGCCAACACGGTCGCGGGCAACGCCGGTGGATTGCTGGGCAAACTGAAAACCGACGCGGCAAAAAAGAAGGAAGCAAAGGCGGCGACCATCCCTGCATCGGACTCCGGTGCATCACAGATCGCGGCTCGATTTGGTCAAATGGCGGTGTCTCCGGTGAAATGGCTTGAGTTGGTTTCGCAACTCGCAAGACAATTCTTTGTCGCTTCCACACCGGATGGAAACAGCCTTGCTGCATCGACCGGCGAACGCAGCTGCGAAATCGTCGATACGCAACTGGACCTTCGGGGTCAGACACTGGCACCCGGGAGTCGCAATGCCGCGACAGAGGCAAATCCGATTCACATTTCGGTTGCAGGCCTGCCAGGCATCATCAATTCACTGGAACTCACAAATAATGGTCAGCAGGTTCTTGTCGGCACGACCGACGGGCGACTGCTCGTGCGAAGCGCAGCAAGCACGGCAGACTGGGATCTGTTCGCCCGCGATCTCTTCCTGTTTCAGGACGAACATCGCCGCACGGCACGGTTGAGCGACCAGGCTCTGGTTGCCATTCGCTGCCTGCCAAATGATCAGATTCTGACAATTGATGCGAACGGAGTGTGTGCATTCTGGAAGACGGATACCGCCGTTCTGCCTCCGACGCCAATCATGGAAATGACCGTCGAACAGGCCAGCGCGGCTGAAGCAGAAACCGTGACGGTCACGCCTATTTCCTCTTTTCCTGTATCAGGGTTTGAAGTCCTGAGCATCACGATTGACGAAAAGCATCAACTGGGAGCGATCGTTACTTCGTCCCTGGAAGTCTATGTGTTTCACACAGCCACGGGCGAACTCATTCAGACTTTGACGATCGATCTGTTCGCTGACACGCAACCTGTTTGTATCGAATTTGTCGCGGATGGAACTGAGATCATTGCCGGACTCGCGGACGGACGAATTCTGCGCCGCGCTCTGACCGGAGCAACGGCAGTGAGTGGACTCAACGATCAGGGCGAAACCGTGGACTATGATCTGGTATTCATTCCCGACTTGAAGGATCAGGTAAGTTCCATCACCAGCATTCGTTCGGTCCCAGACAGCCATACAATCTACTTTGGTACGATTGACGGCACGGTTGTACGTTTCGATACGGCTCAAAAACGTATCCAACAGTTGAAGAAGCGGCACAAAGGACCGGTGATTGATTTCTGCCTGACGCCGTACGGTGTGCTTTCAATCGGCATTGATCGGCAAGCTCAATTGTTTGATCCACCGCAGACGCCTCTGTCAAACAGCCCGAATGCCGAGTTGACGTTCCAATTACCGCTCGATGAAACACTGGACGAAGCGCCGGTTGTCGATGACTCGGCGACTGCGAACGGGGCCGCAACACCCAAATCCAGAAAGACGCGATCGGCGACATCCCGCGTCGCTGAAAAAGCAGCGGATGTGGATCTGAGTCTGGCTGGAATTCGTCCGGCGGATTCAGAACTGGCACTGTACGCTCATCAGTTGCGATCTGCGAAAGAGCCCGCAAAACAGGTTGAACTGCGAAAGCTGATTCTGCGTCATCGCGGAGAAAATTCGCTGGCCGACAGCCTGGGAACTGAACCCGCGGAAGTGCCTGAGGGGCCGCCAATGCGTGCGGGGGAAGCGACGACGCAACTGCAGTTTCCTGCAGGCGATTGGTCACGGGTAATGCTCTCCATTTCAGACGATGGCACAACAGTGGCTGCCCTGCATCGGGCTGCAGGCGATCAGACGGATCAACAAACGCGGGCGAGAGCCGTAAGTCTCTTTGATCTGACAACTGGTACGGCACTTCGACACTGGACGCAGTCGGTGCCGACACAGAGTCTGAATCTGAATGCATCGCATCATGTTCTGCTGCCGTCACCGGCTGCCATACGTTTCTGGAATACCACAGGACTCGCTGAATCGGACCTGCTGCTGCCAGTGTGTGCGACAGCGGTGTCTGCAGATGCGAACACCCTGATTCTTGGGCGTATGGGTGTAACCGGGATGGCAGATCCCCTGCTGACCCGCCTGAACCTGATCGATCGCACTGAAACCAAGGGCATGGAGCTGTTCGAAGCAATGACCACTGCGGTTGCCTTCACAAATGCTGGTGATCGTCTCATCGTCGGCACACGCGAACGCGATCAGGTACGTTTGTTGGAACTCGATCCCCTGACATTGATTCAACAGGAGATTATGCGGGAACCTCTGGACGGACGAATACCGGACATCTCCGAAGATCGTTCGCAGCAAGCGAAATCCGGGACGATTCGGATTCAATTGTCACCCAGCGATAAGCTCATGATGACCTGGGGACATTACAAAGGTGGGTCGCAACTGAGGCTTTGGCGCCGCAGCAAGGCAGGGTGGCCGCAGGAAGATGTCGCGGTCATCACGGCGGTCGAACAACATCCTGACTTCGAGGTGACTGATCAACCTTTCGCGTTTGTCAATGGGCAGGACAGCCGCCTTGCCATCGTCACGGCGAATGGGCTTTTGATTCTGAGCACACGAAAAGCAGAGATTGAAAAGATGATTCCGATCGCCAGCGTCAGCGGTCATCGTCCGCCGTGTGTCTTTTCGCCCGATGGGAAATGGCTCCTGATGGGCGACGGCGATGGCACTGTTTGGGCAGCGTCGCTCGTGAGCCTGGACAGCAAGCCGCTGAAATTCGAGGCGCACCCCGGACCAATCGCCGGGCTCGCTATGTCACCGAATGGCCGCTACCTGGCCACGATTGGTGAACACAATCGACTGCGTGCATGGCGCGTTGATGGATTTCTGAAACGGTAGCCGATTTGATTGCTTCAACCATTTTCGCGATTCAAATTTAGTTGACGCTGTTCCCGCTGTTGTCTTTCAAGCTCCGGTTTCATCAGCTGCTGAAAAAAAATAGCCGCTGCTGTCACCACAACGACGACAAGGACGGTGCCCAGGCCAATCATTGCCTTTCGACTGAGCGTCACGCCAAAGACTTTTTCCCCGATGATCAGATCATCGTCCAGAATTATGGCCGGGGAATCTGCACTTTCCGTTCGTGCCGAAATCTCAGTGAGCGTCAACAGATCAGTTCCGATTTGCAGACGCGTCGCACATTTCATGCAGCGACCGCTTCGCCCGGCATCTTCAGGTCGCAATCGCAACTCTTCTCTGCACTGCGGACAGTTGATGACGCCCATCGACTTTGCATACGAAACTCGCTTTGCGTTGATCGATTTGCGGGGAGAATTCGAAAGTCGCAAGGGCAGCACTTGCCTCTTCCGCGTGACGCCGGTGGAGTCTGCCTGCGACTTCGCGCTGGAATCTGCGGCTGCCTTCACGCTGGAGTCTGCCTGCGCCTTCACGCTGGAGTCTGCCTGCGGCTTCACACTGGAGTCTGTCTGCGCCCGCACGCTTGAGCCCGCCTGCACTTTCACACTGGAGTCTGTCTGCGCCCGCACGCTTGAGCCCGCCTGCGCCTTCACGCTGGAATCAGCCAGTTGCTTTGGGGGCCGTTTGGTTTCGTGCGGCGGACGCACAGTTGCCTGAGTACCCGACAACCCGGCGATTGCAGCCTCGGCAAATTCCAGGCATGTCGCAAATCGCGCTTCCGGCTTCTTGCTGATCGCTTTCGCCAAGGCCTGCGCTACTGCAACCGGGACTTCCTTACGTAGTGCACTGATCAGCGGCAAAATACGCCGCGTTTGATTCACCATCGTAGCGGATGGAGTTTTCCCCAGCATTGGAGGAGTACCGATCAACGTATGAAACATCGTGATTCCCAGGGAATACTGATCGGCTCGGCCATCGTATTCCGCCCCCAGCACAATTTCCGGGGCTACATAATTCGGCGTGCCGACGACATACCCGGCAGCTGTTTCATCGGCTGCGTTTTCGCCCATTTCTCCATGCATGATTTTCGTCAAACCAAAATCAGCGAGGAATGCGTTGCCAGATTCGTCGAACAGGATATTGGCCGGTTTGACATCGCGATGGACGACATTCCGTCGATGCGCGAAGTCCAGAGCCTTCGCGATTTCCAGCAGCCAGGCGCGGATTGAATCGACAGCAAGTGCGGTTGATTGTCCGTCGGATGACTCCATTCTTCCACGCAAGCACCCGCCGGACAGGTACTGCATCACAACAAACGGAACGTTGCTGTGCATACCGACGTCCAGAATATTGACGATATGTGGGTGCTGCAGTTGCACAAGCAGGCGGCTTTCGCGACTAAAGCGTTCGCGCAAGCCAACATCCTCCAGTTTGTATTTCTTTGGCACTTTGACGACAACATCGGTTTCCAGCCGACGGTCAAATGCTCGATACACAAATGCCATGCTTCCAGTGCCGACGCGAGCCACGATCTTGAACCGATCGTCAGCCAGCGAAGCACCAATCATAAATTCCGGGTCGAGAAGCCCCGCACCCATCCTGGAAGTTCTCCGAAAAAACTCATACCAAGTCGGCGAATTCGGAACCTTAGCTTACACGAAACGCCGCCATAATGTGTTCAGCATACGTCGATTGATCGATTTGCAACACCGCACAATCTGAATTCTATGGAAATCTCGCGAAAGTTGACAGTCTGCTCAAACGGTTGCGCGACCCCGGCAAAAGCATACAGTCAGGAAAGCCAGAAGTCTACTTTGCCTTCCAGAACACGCAGAGTGTTAACGCAATCTTAACTTCGTTCGATCAGATTGAGCCGTGGCGTCGGCAGGGCAGACCCTGCAATGCATTCGGGAGTCTCACTGTGGCAAATTCATCCGGTTCTGCGATTATTCAGGCCCCTCCGCCTGCGGAACATGACCTGATCAAGACCGTAGTGATCGTGGATTCTCCCCAGATCACCGGGCCGGTGGGGCAATTTTTGCGACAAACCGGCTGGGCAGTTCATGAAGCATCCAACTGCGGCCAGGCGCGAGGGCTGATCGCGCGATTTAAGCCCGATTTTGTAATCATGGAATTGCTCCTGCCGTTTGAAACCGGCTTCGAATTCTGCGCGTACCTCAAGAAATCCGATTGCCGAACCGCAGTGATGATCTTTACGGAAGTTCAGCTGGAAGAAGCCAGAAACCTGGCGATGTGGGCCGGAGCCGATGCTTTCCTTGCAAAGCCTACCGATCCGGATCGACTCTATCGCCAGATGTTGATGGCAGCACAGCGAGTCAGTTTTCGCATTCATCGGGCAAAAAAGGGCAGCGGCGGAAGCATCTCATTTCGGTGCAGGTGCGGAAAATTGCTGCAGGCCGGATCGCAACATGCCGGTCGCGCCATCATTTGTCCCGGATGTCAGCATCTGGCGAAGTGTCCTGACACACTTCTGAATTCAGGAACATTGTACCGATCGTTGATGGAGGAGAGTCGCGGTCAGCGTTCGGCTCACACTGGTGTCGCCTGTTCCCACTGTAATCGGACAGTCGATCCCCGAAAATGCCGCGTGCGAGGTCGCTTTGAATGTCTGCACTGCCGAATGCCGCTCAAGCTGTCGTCTGATTTCTTTGAACAATGGTTGTTGTTCTTCGGGGAACAGACACCAGAGCTGCCCATCGGCGATTTTAGTCCTCTGCGATACGTCTACGTGCATTGCGGAAACTGTAGCAATCTGCACGCCTATTTTCGCGATGCTGATTCGCCACAGCCATGTCCTTCATGCGGACATCAGCAGTCATTGCCGTCGATTCGCGGCGTCCCGATTTCTCGTGCGGCTCTGGCCAGTACCGGGCGGCTGTTCGAATTTCGACTGGCCGATGGGCCGAACAAACTGTTCCTGCTGCCATCGAAAAAAAAATGGATGGTCGGCAGTGCTCCGGACTGTCCGATCACGCTGCAGAATCAGCCGCTGAAACCGCAGCACTGTGTGTTGAAAAACACGTTTGAAGGGCCCTGTATCATTCCGGCTGATCCTGGTGCACAGATCAGCGTGAATGGCAAAGACGTGTCAGTCCCGACACTGCTCAAACCCGGTGACCAGATTCAGCTCGGCGGCGTGCGACTGTCGCTGCACGGGACACCAGAGCGGCAACTGCGAAAACATATGTCCGGGCTGATGAACCAGATTGCAGAAAAACAGAAACTGGTCGGCGAGCTGGAATTCGCCGAACCGGCTGCGATGATCCTTCAGTATTACTGGGAACTCCAGCGACTGCGATGGATTGAACAGCAGCGAGCAAAGCAGACGTCACTCTCCAGTAAGTCCAGCCTTATTCAACAAATTCAACCGGGTGATCTGATGTGAAGTTCAACTTCTGTGCTTCTCTCCCCGGCGTCGTCAGCAGGAATGGACTGTCTGGACCCTGGTATGTTCATTCAGCTCGACCGTCACGCGCCGGAGTGTCATACCGCCAGCACGCATCCGCTGTTCGTAGACAGTGCCATTGGTAACGCGCCCAATCTTCTTCCGTTTTCCCATTAATTCGCCTTTCAGACGTCTATGTGACGATGTCAATGCGTGGGCGAGTGCTTTGCCGCCGCAGTTCAGAATCGTTTCCCTCCACGTGCTCAGCCCGGTATCATATGATGCGTGGCCAAAATGACACTCAAATCGTGTCTGTAAGATTCGAGGAGAAACGACGATGATCTGTAAATTTCATATCTGCCTGTTTGCTGCGACATTCGCGACGTGCGCCGTGACGTTTTCACAGGTCCAGGCAGATGATGACAAGAAGCCCGCGACAGACAAACCGCAAGCTGCAACAAAGGCCGAAGACGCACTGCCAAAAGCCGCCGTGGACAAAGATGGCTGGAAATCGCTCTTCAACGGCAAGGATCTGGAAGGCTGGAAGATCACTAACTTCGGTGGCGAGGGCGATATCTACATCGAAGAAGGAGCCGTCGTGATTTCACAAGGATCAGACCTGTCAGGAATTCACACGGAACAGGAACTGCCAAAATCCAACTACGAAGTGCAATTTGAGGCTCAGCGGGCAGCAGGCAGCGACTTCTTTGCCGGTCTTACATTTCCCGTCAAGGACAGCCATTGTTCACTTATCGTCGGTGGCTGGGGAGGCGGCGTTTGCGGACTGTCCAGTTTAAGCGGCATGGATGCGTCTGAGAACGAAACCACCAGTTATCAGGACTTTGAAAAAGGTCAATGGTACAAGATTCGGTTGGTCGTGACCGACGATCACATTAGTGCATGGATCGACGACAAACAGATTGTCGATGTCGATATCAGCGGCCAGCGAATCAGCACGCGCTTTGAAGTCGATCGCTCGAAGCCCTTTGGATTCGCCACGTGGCAAACCACCGCGAAAATCCGCAAACTCAAGCTGCGACCGCTGCCAAAGACGGAAGAGAAACCGGCTGCGAAAGATGCGTCGAAATAACGATCAATCAAAACCCAATTAGCCGCAGGGCGCTAGCCCCGGTTGTGTGACGAAAGGACCGGGGCTAGCGCTCTGTCAGTGACGGGCTGATGGGTTGTGTGCCACTGGCTCTGCCAGTGTTTCATGCCGATGGAGAACACTGGCAGTGCCAGTGGCACACATCAAAGCACGGTTGACAATGCACTAGCGCCCTGCGGCTAATCGCGATAAATCGTAACCGTTCACGCCGCGGAACGAAAACTTCGCAAGCAACCACAGATAAACACAAATTGACACAGATAGAAATCAACAGTCAATCTGTACTACTAACAGTTGAATACTTGTTTTCTCGCGGCGATTTCCATGGATCCCATTGCAGAAGTCAGCTCTGGTGTGGCAGAAACATTTATTGCAGAAAGATACAAAACAAGCGTTGAAGTCTTTTGCGCCATTCATTTCTCTGCAAAGAATTCAAGATGCAGAATGCCGACATTTTTCTGCTATCAATTTTTCTGCTTTCTATTTTCCCGTCGCAAATCTTCCTGAGTTTCGTCTTCAACCTTGGGTTGCGGGCGAAGCCCGCGTTGGGTTCATCCGTGTCC
>CAMAVB010000077.1 GCA_945861465.1 Candidatus Kuenenia stuttgartensis | reverse complement strand
TTTGGTGTACATAGTGCAATGGCCACAGCCAAGGCGCTGAAGCTGTGTCCGGATGCCATCGTTCTGCGGCCACGGATGGACCACTACGCGCAAATCTCGCATCAGATTCGCGAGATCTTTCATCGTTACACGCCAGTGGTGGAGCCGTTATCACTGGATGAGGCGTTTTTGGATGCCACTGAAAGCGTACAACTGTTCGGATCTGTCGAAACCATCGGACGAGCCATCAAGCTGGATATCCGGAATGAACTGAATCTGGTCGCATCGGTTGGTGTTGCGCCTAACAAGTTTCTTGCCAAACTGGCCAGCGACATGGATAAACCAGATGGCTTCACTGTAATCGAACTTCAGTCGGTGGAGAGCGTGCTCGCTCCGTTGTCGGTCGCCAGAATTTGGGGGGTTGGCAAGGTCACCAAACAGAGGTTTGATCGCTTGGGCATCCAGACAATTGGTCAGCTCAGAACACTCAGTCTGCAGCAGTTACAGGATGAGTTCGGCCAGAACGGTGAGCATTTCTGGCAACTCGCACGGGGTATCGACAATCGGGCAGTCATTGCTGATCGGGAAGCAAAGTCGATTTCGCATGAAACGACCTTCGCAGAAGACACGTGTGATATGGATGTCCTGCGAGCCTGGTTGATGGAACTCACCGAACAGGTGGCCCATCGCCTGCGCAGTCATGAAATACAGGCACGCACTGTTCATCTCAAGATTCGCTACAGCAACTTCGACACCTACACTCGGGCAAGAAGTGTGTCGTCAGCGACAAACGCGACAAATCAGTTGTGGGCTGTGGCTTCTCAACTCCTGAACTCTGAGTTGCCTGACCGTCCCCTTTGCGTCCGACTTCTCGGCATGGGAGTTTCAAACCTGCAGAAGAAGCAGCCGGTTCAGCAAAGCCTGTTTGCCGAGGAACAGGACGACAGAGATGCCAGACTTGATGAAGTTGCCGATCAGATTCGCAGTCGGTTTGGAACGACCTCACTGCGACGCGCCAGCACCGTCCAGCACAAGGCTGAGCACCAACCACGGCCACGACCCGAGTAGCAGCAGCCGGATGCTTTCCATGTCAACTCTCAGGACATGAACGCGAGTCACACAATTCGAATTTCATACGCTCCCCATTTCGTCGAGGTTTGATTTCGAAATCTAAACACGGAGTAGGCATTGGATGGAATTGGTCTATTCAGGTGCGTGGATTGCACGACGCGGGCCTGACAACATCCGGTGATCGCTCAAGAATCTCGACCGAGACTTTGCGTGATCCTGGAATGTCATGCTCAACAAGCAGGACGGGGCGAGGATCTGCGTGGGGCGTGAATAGTGATCAACTCAGACCGCTACCGAACGGCAGTTTGTCCTTGCACCGGCGAATCACGTAACCTCAGTCATCCGATTCTCGAATGACAATCTTCGGTGACTGATCCAGCTCGTCGTCAGGAACAAAAACAACACGCATGCCCCACCCGGCATAACAGCAGAGCATTCTGCCAAACTCTTCCCACGAAAACTCCTGATCATCGACATGGACAACTGGCTCCAGACCGCCTTCTCTGTCGTCGATGAAGCACCGCAACACTCCACCTCTGGGTGACCATTGATTCGAGGCCTTACCTACACCTGCTGCCGTGTCAAAATCAGAACACAATTGTACGGCGAACGGCCACCTACATCTGAAATGGTGCGTTCTCAACCTTTGATTCTACCTGAGTCTGCGTTGATGACCAGACTTCGCACTCGGTCCATTTTTTACATCTCACTATGGAGCAGCGTGCTCTGCGTTGAGGAATTTGACAACACAGGTCGGTTAATCTTGAGTGCGCAAAGACACCGGAATATCTGCCACCAAGTCTATCGAATCAAACGGATTCTGAACTTATGGGCCAAGCCAAAACCTCCTCGTGATTCGCCGTCAATTGGATCACACCTGCGGGATTCATTGCCAGATCGTTCGCTGCGTCGGTCGAAGTGACCGGAGCAGTTTCGAACTGCGACCAACTTACTCCGGTCGGTCTCACCGGAGCGAGATCGCTGGTGACTTCGGAGGATCCAGTGTGTCGGACCGAACGGTTGATCGTCCCAGTGAATCTGACTCATGATTCGCCCACCTGAGTGACTTGGGCTGCAGCCTTTGCGGGACGTGACGGCGGTCTCCGAGGCGGTTTCGCCAAAGGCTGTTTTGGAGTCATTTCGACTGCACAGATTGACGGTGGGTTGAGCCTTTGCAAATCAGATTGCGAGGTGCTTCGGCGTGTCGTTTTGGCGCAAACAGAGGCGAGTCGCATGAATCAGTTTCGTATTTGACTCTCAGAAGATCCTGCTTCGGGAGTACTTCGATCAATCGACGGCGAATTTCTGCCTCGGAATGCCTGAAGTCGATTCCAGACCTCGCGGCGAAGAGTCTCCGTCAGATTGTTTATGTCAGTTCGATTTCTACCTGGTGATTGCCCTGATCGTTTACCAGAAACACAAGATGTTCCGATTGGTCCACTCCGTCGATGGTCATCCGTCGGATGGTGCTCCCGTCGCCGCCATTTTGAATCAGAATGTGATAAAGCGTCTCGCGGAATCGATAGTGAATCGTGTACGACGGCCAGTTTTTCGGCGGTCGCGGAGTGAAATGCAGCTTATCGACATCCAACTGCAGTCCCAACAGGGACTCCGTGATCAGGCGGTACATCCAGCCAGACGATCCCGTGTACCACGTCCAGCCGCCACGGCCGAGATGCGGATCGACACCGTAAACGTCGGCAGCCACAACATAAGGCTCCACTCGATAAGTGCTGATTCCCTGAGGCGTTGAACCGTGATTCACGGGATTGATCATGTTGAACAACTCCCATGCTCTTTCCGTATTGCCAATGGCCGCGAAAGCCATGACCGTCCAGATGGCGCTGTGAGTGTATTGCCCGCCGTTTTCGCGGACACCGGGAACGTAGCCTTTAATGTAACCGGGATTCAGCTCCGAATGATCAAACGGCGGATCAAGCAGTTGAATCAACTTTGCCTCGGACCTGACAAGGCGGCGGTCCACACTCGCCATGGCCTGCAGCGAACGTTCCTGCGTGCCTGCCCCGGACAGAATTGACCAGCTTTGCGAGATCGAATCAATCTGGCATTCACTGTTCTCGGATGATCCAAGCGGAGTCCCGTCATCGAAGTAAGCTCGTCGATACCATTCTCCGTCCCAGCCGTTGTGTTCGACATGACCGCGAAGCCGCCCCGCCTCAATGACAAAGCGATCGGCGGTGATGACGTCACCCTTCTGACGAGCCAGATGCGCAAACTTCGTCAGCACATCGTACTGGAAAAATGCAAGCCATACGCTTTCTCCCCGGCCATGTTGTCCTACCAGGTTCATCCCGTCATTCCAGTCGCCGCAGCCCATCAGCGGCAGACCGTGAGCACCAAACCGCAACCCATTGTCGATCGCCCGAACGGCATGCTCGTAGACCGAGCCAACATCGTCGGAAATCGTCGGCAGGTCGTAGTTCGCCTCCTCGTTCAGATGCAATGCACGAGAACTCAGGAACGGAACTCGTTCTTCCAGCACGCCCGTATCACCTGTCATCTGCACGTATCGACACAGCGCGACGGGTAGCCAGAGGAAGTCGTCCGAGAAGTGTGTTCGCACACCTCGGCCAGCGGGAGGATGCCACCAGTGCTGAACATCTCCTTCACGAAACTGCCGCGAACACGCGCGCAGCAGATGTTCGCGCAGCAGGCGTGGTTCGGCGTGAACCAGTGCCATTGCATCCTGCAGTTGATCGCGAAAACCGTACGCACCACCGGATTGATAAAAACCCGTGCGAGCCCACATGCGACATGCCAGTGTCTGATACAACAGCCAGCCATTGGTCAGAAAGTTCACGGCCGGATCGGGGGTCTCCACATAGACTGCTCCCAGCGTCTGGCTCCAGTAGTGCCAGACGCCCTCCAGCGACTTTTGAGCATTCGCTTCGCCTCGAAATCGTTGCACGAGGTTTCGCGTGTCATCTTCACCTGTGCCTGCACCGATCGTAAGGACAATGATTCTTTCCTGCTGGTCGCCGAGAGTTACCTGTGTCTGAATCGCAGCGCAAGGATCCATCCCGGCTCCACTCCGGTTGGACAGGCGAGTGCGTCGCATCGCGGCGGGACTGGATGTCGTTCCGTTTCGCCCCAGGAATTCAGTTCGATCGCCGGTCACAGTGCGGATGGACTCACTGCAGTCCACAAACGCGATTTTCTCTGCAAACTCCGGGCTGTAGAAATTGCGAGCAAAGATGGCCCCTGTGACGGGATCAACTTCGGTCACCACATGCATGAGCGACTTACTGCGCAGCTCACCGAGCACCCATTCCCAGTACCCGGTGACGGACAACTGTCGAGACCGCCCCGAATGATTGCTGATCTTCAACCGGGCAAATTTTATCGGTGCGTCAACCGCGACGTAGATGCACAGTTCGGTGGTGATGCCATCCTGTGTGTAATCAAAAATGCTGTATCCGAAGCCGTGTCGAGCGAGATACGTATTCGTGCCGCGAGCGGGCAGGGGCGAAGGCGACCAGAATCGTCCGGTTTCTTCATCTCGCAGATAGATCGCTTCACCGCACGTGTCAGACACCGGGTCATTCGTCCATGGAGTCAGTCGAAACTCGTGACTGTTGTCGACCCAGGTGTAGGCACTTCCGCTTTCGGAAATGACCGTGCCGATCTGTGAATTCGCGATCACATTGACCCACGGCGCTGGAGTGGCAGTGTCCGGTTTCAGAATCGTGACGTACTCCCTGCCGTCGCGACTGAATCCTCCGAGGCCGTTGAAGAATGCCAGATCTCGCGTCGGTGGCTCACCAGCGGCGATGAACTCCGTGAGGCGACGTGTGGGCCTGAAGGCCGGAACGGCAACATCGACTCTCCCCCGACGTTCGACCTGTTCAATCAGAGTTCCTGCATCGTCCAGAAGTACAACCCGGGCCACCGTCTGCAGCAGCGAGCGATCTTCCTCAGACATTTGCTCACCGCGACGAATAAAAACGCCGCCGGGGCGATCCAGCATGGCCGACGCCGGGCTGGCAGCGACCGCATCCATGATCGAATCCTGCAGTGACTGGCGATACACAGAATCGTCTTCGTTCCAGATCACGAGATCGACGCTCAGGCCCTTCATGCGCCAATACGCATGAGCCTGAAAAGCCTCACGGACAAGTCCAATCTTATCGTTATCCCGGATGCGGACCAGGACGATCGGCAGGTCGCCTGAGATGCCATAACCCCACAACCCCGACTGCCCTCGACGATTGCGGATCAGCACACTCGTTCGCGCTCTTCGAAGTGCAGACGCATAGATCACCGAACCCGCCAGGCGACCGTATGCCTGTGCGTCGGCTTCGGACGCATTCAGTTGCTGCAGCATGATCGGGCCACGAGTCCATGCGAGTTCAAACACACGATCGGCCAGACTCGGATCACTGTATTTCTCCGCCATGCCCTGAACACCGGCGCGGGTTTCTGCAACGCCCGTCACGATGTCGACTTGCACCGATTCGCCGGGTTGCAGAACAAGTCGCTGTCGAATGCTGACGATGGGATCCAGTGTTGACCCGACCGTATTGGAAAGTGACGTTTTCTGATCGAAGGCGGCGGGCGAGGCGAGACTGCGACCTCGTCCTGTGAATTTCATGCGATCAGTTTCAAACGAAGGTTCGCCGGTTGCATTGCCTCCGACGGTCATCATGTGAATCATCCATGGAGGCCGCTCTTCAGTCGAACGCGGACGCCGGGTACACAGCAATGCGTTCTGCGGTCGGACGATTTCCGATTGCACAAACAGGTTGCTGAAAGCTGGATGCGATTCGTCCTGCGCCTGAGTCGCCAGCACGACCTCGGCGTAACTGGTGACTTCGATGGTCCGAATGCGTTCCGACCGATTCGTCAGGGTCACCCGACGAAGTTCCACATCATCTTCCGATGAAACACTGATCTCGGCATGCGTTTCAATCTGCTCGTCATGACGACGAAACTCTGCACGGGCCTGAGTGAAGATCGCTTCATAGGGTTTTGATGGCCTGCCCGTCGGATGCCAGGCCGTCGACCAGAGTGCCCCGCTGTCGAGATCTCGCAGGTAACAAAATGAACCCCAGCAGTCGCGGGTCGGATCTTCACGCCAGCGAGTCACCGCCAAATCTCTCCAGCGACTGTAGCCACCGCCAGACGTTGTGATGGCCACATGATACTGCCCGTTGGACAGCAGATGAACTTCCGGTACGGGACCCGCCGGATCCGTGAAGACTCGCATCGTTCCCGCCTCCTCGGCGGAATTGCTGCGCGTTGTACTGGCTTCGATGGCATGCGGGAACACGGGAACGGTCGCCTTTGGGACACGTTCATGCAACAGCAGATCGATTGCGCGAAACGCGGGATCGGCCGCGAAACGCCGCTGCATTGGTTTGTCCAGCAACAGCCAGGCCAGCGACAGTAAACTCATCCCGGCATGATGTGCCATCACCTGCCGCACGGTCACACTGCTTGAGCCCGGTGGCAGTCGCGACGGTGTATAATCGACCGCTTCATAGAATCCGTACGCTCCTGCCCGTCCATCATCCGCCAGTCGTTCCAGATTTTTGCACGCCGCTTCCGGAGCCACCATCAGGGCGAGTGATGTGGCATAAGGTGCGATGACCAGATCTTCTGCGAGTCCTCGTTTGAGTCCCAGACCGGGGACACCAAAGGCGCGATACTGGTAGTTGAGTCCCCGATCGACCATGTTGTAGCCGGACTCAGAAATTCCCCATGGCACTCCGCGCTGGCGACCGTAATTGATCTGTCGACGCACAACGGCGCGGCAGGTCTGATCAAGCAGCGTGCCTTCGTAAGTCGGCATGACCAGCATCGGCATCAGATACTCGAACATCGAACCGCTCCAGCTCAGAAGTGCCGGTGCGCCCCCGGCGCTGGTCAGCAATCGGCCGAGTGAAAACCAGTGCTCCTGGCTGAAATGCCCCTGGGCAATAAGCACGAAACTGGCGAGGCGGGCTTCTGAGGCGAGCAGATCATAGCAGCCGCCGTCAATACGATTTTCACTGACGTTGTAACCAATCGCGAAGAGATCCCGCGATTTGTTGTGCAGGAATTCGAAGTCCATCTCCGCAAATTCGGAACACTGCTCCGCGACCAGTTCGAGACTGCGAATCCGAGTGATCGCCAGCTTTGATGATTTCGTCATCGCCTGCTGCAAATGCTGTAACCAGTCCAGTCTCTGAGCGACGAGTGTGTCCGTGATATCAGCGATGGAGGCCGGGAATTCAGCACAAATGGCATCGATCAATGGAATGGACGTCTGAGATAATGCGGCCACTTCTCGCAGTGCAGGAACTGCATCCAGCGTCGCCAGCTGCAAACGCAGTTCTGCAAGACGTTGCAACTGCCCGGGTGACCCGACGTCCCATATTCCAGGCGGAGGAGGCGGAATGACCGACCACGCAGCCAGCCGCTGCAACTCCTGCAGATGATCCGTACAGGCTCGTACAAACGCACTGATCCACCAATGAAGTTCCGGATCTACCACAGCCGATTTTTCCGCCGCTGCAGCCGTCGCATCGTCAATCAGCCTGAGCAACAGAGCCTGTACCGTACCGAGTCGATACGGACAGCGCTCAAGTTCTTCGATGTGTCGTTCCAGCCACCGCACCGTGTTTCCATCAATGTGGCGATCTGATTCATCACTTTCGGATCGCAACTGTCCCAGAATTTCTTCCAGCGGAGCACCCAATGTGTCTGCCAGACCATCGCAGATGCGGCGCGGAAGGATTTTGGATTCGGTGAGTTCTCTCAACCCACTACCAAGTACGAACAGTTGTCCGGCGAGGTTGCCGCTGTCGACGGTCGAAACGTATTGTGGAGCCAGAGGCGTCAGTGTCCGCGTGTCGTACCAGTTAAAGAGATGGCCACGATAGCGTTCCATTCTCGAGATCGTACCAAACGTCTTCCGCGTGCGATCAAGCAGGCAGCTCGCCGAGATATACCCGAAGTCGTACGCAGCCAGATCCGCCAGCAACGCCATGCCGATATTTGTCGGGCTCGTGCGCGACGCGATCACTTCACCGGGATTCATCTGCACATTATCGGGCGGCAGCCAGTTGTCTTCCTCGGTCACAAACGTCTCAAAGTAGCGCCATGTTTTACGGGACATCCGCCTGAGAAAAATATGCTGAGTCTGCGTCAGGTTCACCGGTCTCGGCACAATGGGACGACTCAGCCACCACGCAACGGCCGGAGAAACAAACCACAATCCCAACAACGGCCCAGCAACCAGCAGGAACTGAGGCCTCTGCAGAATCAGGCATGTTAACGTGACTGTCGCTATTCCAGGTGCCACGAGCATGGCCCGGAAGAAACTCTTCAGGTCCGAACGAGCACTGCGATCCGTATCGCCGGAGGTTTTCCATTCCAACAGTTTCGATTTTGTCCAGTGAACCCGCACAAGTGTGCGTGCGACAGCGTCGAGACTGATGAAGGCCTCATACGGAAGAAACACCAGCGTCAACAGGCACTGAGCCAGCGGACGTCCCAGCGCGAACACGGACGTTTTGAGATGCGTCAGCACTGGCAAGCCTGTCGGCTTGAGTGCCATGTCCATCAAAGCAGTCAGCAGCGACGGCAGGGTGACCGCCAGAACAATGAAAACCGTCGCCAGAACAGCCAGCGCTGGTGAAGCCAGAAGCCATGTCAGCAGTAGTAACGCCAGCATGCAGGCTGGCACCATGCTGCGGCGAAGATTGTCAAGGATCTTCCATCGCGATAAAGCAGAAATCGGGTTTCCAACACGTCCGGACGAAAGGCTGCGGACTCGGGGCAGCAGCCATGCAGCGATCTGCCAGTCACCCCGCATCCAGCGATGCCGCCGACCGACATCGGCCGTGTAGCTCGATGGATAGTCTTCGTACAGAATGACGTCCGTCAGCAGTGCGGACCGGCAATAGCAGCTTTCAAGCAGGTCGTGGCTCAGAATCGTGTTCTCAGGGAAGTCTCCGCACCGATGATCAAACGTATCAACATCATAAATTCCCTTGCCAACAAACGAACCTTCGGCAAAAAGATCCTGATACACGTCGGAGACAACCCGCGTGTAGGGATCAACACCCGGATCGCCGGCGAGCAATCGCACGAACCACGATCGATACGCACTCGGCAGACTGACGCCGACCCGCGGCTGCAGAATTGTGTAGCCCTGAATCACGCGCTGCCCAGCCGCATCCAGCACCGGCCGATTGAGCGGATGCGCCATCGCCGCGATCATTTCGCGAGCCGAATCGCGCGGAAGCTGCGTGTCTGTGTCCAGCGTGATCACAAAACGCACCTGCAGGAGTTTCGCACTGTCGCCGACAACATTGGCGAATCGTCCGGATGCCCCACGCAGAGTCGCATTCAGATCAGCCAGCTTCCCGCGCTTACGCTCGTAGCCCATCCAAATTCTCTCCTGAGCGTTCCATCGGCGACTGCGATGCAGAAGAAAGAAGATATCCGCTCGCTCGTGTTCGTACTTTCCAGCCAGCGCTGTGATGCCATCACATGCCTGTTGTACCAGGTCTGTGTCCCCGGAAAGAATCTCTTCGGATGCATCTTCCAGGTCCGTCAGCAGAGCAAAGTGCAGGTTCGTCTCGCGATTCGCGAGGTACCGAATTTCCAGACCTTCCAGCAGTCGCTCAATCGAGGCTGGGTTGGACAGCATTGTCGGAATGACGACGAGCGTTCGCTGCTCAGGCGGAATTCCTGTGCGGAAATCCATGCGAGGCAGCGCCTGAGGACTCATCACGGCTGTCATCAGCCAGTGCAGGATTCCAATAGCCAGCTGTACGGCGGACATCACAACAGGAATCACCAACAGCCACAGCAGCAGTGCTCCCGGGCGCTGCCCCGCGCTGCGGCTCCACAGCATGGAGATGATGACAGCTGTAAGCAGCAACATGGAAACAGCATAGATGAACAACGGAAAACTGCGACGAAACTTCTCGACCAGAACTCCGGCGGTTATGTGCATGTGAACCAGGCGTTCAAGTGCCGGCCGACCGTGATCCACCAGAAAGTAGCCGACATGGTTTGTGCGCTGATTTGCCTGGACCGTCGCTTCGGCCTGCGACAACTGAACGGCACGCTGAGCCACGTCGTATTCCGTGCAGCGTGATCGACGAGCGATTGCTTCGACGGCATGGCGATACCGATCGCGCGTGGCAAAGTCCATTCCCGCATAGACGCCCGCAGGATCTCGACTCAGTGTCTGTTCGACAAGGCTCTGTTCGGCAACAAAATTGCGCCAATCGTTGACTGCCAGAAACCGCAGACTGGTGATGCTGTTGCCGACCGACACCTGATCGGCCGCCTGAGCCTTACCTTCGGCCAGGATCAGTTGTTCGGTGGTTTGTCCCTGATCGGCCAGTCTCTGTTCCAACCAGCTGCTGGCAAATGAAAAATTCGGGTTCTGTCCATGCATGTGGCGAGTCAGCTCGGCCAGAAACGCACCGGACATCGGCGGATTTTCACGAGCCATGTCGGCCAGTACCAGAACCAGATCGGTCGGCTTCTGTTCGACCGTGCGAATCATCCGTTCAGCCCAGTCACTTGCTTGATCCCGATCGCAGCGTCCCTGAGAAATTCGGGCTGCCACACGCCGGAGATTCTCAATCAGCGCCAGGCGCAGCATCAATGGCAACGCCCAGAGCTCACCCAGCTTCAGCGGCACAACCGATTGATACGCAGTCAGGAATCCCGTCAGATTCGCGGCATCCATTCGACCGTCAGCATGGGCAATCAACTCCAGCGCAATAGCATAGACGCGCGGAAAGTCTGCCCCGGAGCCCGCCGCCAGTCTGGGCAGCTCACTACTGTAAGATCGCGGGAGCAATCTCCGCGTAGATCGGATCTGTTCTTCGATCAGATAGAAATTGTCGAGCAACCATTCCGCCGCCGGTGCGATTCTCCGCTCACGCGCCGCTGCGGCCGCGATCAGGTCGTACGTATCGACCAGAACTCGCTCATTTTCCGCCAGCCGTGGCAGGAGCCTGTCATCCGCCGGACCAGTCGCCAGCCGATGAGTCCCCGCGATGGTTCGTGCATGTCGTTCCAGCTGTTCGACGTTCAGCAGCTCAGCCCGGAGCGGAAGTTCCTCGACAACTGTCGCTGCCCCATCGCCCTTGCAGGCACTCTTCCGCCAGCGCATCATTCGACCGATGCGATTCGTTATTTCCGGCAACTGCATGTATTAAAGTCCCTTGGTTGTTTCACAGAATCCGTAGGGTGTGACAAGCGAATGCGCCGGCACACCAAGTCGAGCTTACGGTGTGCCTGCGCGATGCTTGTCACACCCTACAGCACACGGAGGGCTGACGCCCAGCCGCTCGCCGAGGTCTCATTGAAATCGCGGCGCCTCGGTCAGCGAGAACACCACGACCTCTTCGCCCGTCAGCGTGCTGATGTCATGATGCATACTGCGAACCTTCACACCCGCCGCTTCGTGAACCAGGGATTCCAGCATCGGTCTGGCTAACTCCAGTAACTGTTTCCTGGTTTGCTTGATGAGATCCCGGCCCCTTTCCGGCGAGGCTGATTTTCCAAGTTGCCGTTCCGCCAGAGTTAGCACACCCATGATTCGAACGATCAGCATGTCTTTGATCAGATGGGCGTGAATACGTTCAGAACGCCATCCAAGATACTCGTCCTGAAACCTGATAATGCCGTCGCAGATTGCGGCTTCGCATTCGGCCTGCGTCAGAGTCTTTGATGGCCGCTCACTGCGGAGTTTGCGGGCTTCACCGATTGGCAGACGTCTGTCGGTCGCGGGTTGAGCCATCGCCCTCGGACGCATCGGTGGCGGACTTATCTCGGGGACAACCGGACCGATGTTTGCCAGCACCATTCTCACGGCAGCCAGTGTCACCGGCTTATAGAGCACCAGATCGCAGCCAGCCTTCATGGCGAGCGTGTGGTATTCGTCGCCCTTCTGCCCTGTGATGGCCACAATTTTCATGTTGACGAAGCCGGGGATCTGACGAAATCGCGTCACCAGCGTGCAGCCGTCCATCCCCGGCATCAGCAGATCCACCAGCATCAGGTCCGGACGAAACGCCGTCGCCACATCCAGCGCCTGGACGCCACCGTAAGTCACATGCACTTCGTTGTCGAGTTCTTCCAGCAGCAACCCCAGCGCGTCCGCACCGTCCCGGTTGTCGTCGACAACGAGGACACGCAGAGGTTTGATCTCGGTGGTTCGCATTTATTGATTTTCCTTAGTCAGTTAGTCAGAGTACGTCCTTTCTTCCGGAAAGGACTGCGTTTAGTAGGTCCTTTCTGCCGGAAAGGACTTTCGCCGTAAGGCGAACCGCCGTGGGACGCACGTCCGCTCCACGTCGCCGCGTGGCCGTTCTTTCCCTGGCGTCTGGTCGCTGGTCGCGGCAAGCCGCGAAGTCCTGCCCGGCAGGCAGGACCTACTAATGCCGCTGCCCGGCAGGCAGGACCTACTAATGTCGCCCCGGCTGAACAAACCTTACGACTTCAATCCCTCCTGCACGGTTGCCAGAATCTGCTTGAGTTGCTCGAATCTCGCGGGCTTCACTAGATGATGATCAAATCCGGCTTGTTGGGACGTCTGGCGGTCGGTGTCCTGGCCGTAGCCAGTTAAGGCGATCAACACCGTGTGTTTGAGTTCCGAATGCTGACGCAGCCGTTTTGCAACTTCATAGCCGTTCAGCCCAGGCAATCCGATATCCAGCAGCACAACGTCGGGGCGATAATCGATCGCGACTTCCACTGCCGACAATCCATCATGCGCTGTCCGAACATCATGGCCAGATGCTTTCAACAGCATTGAAAATGCCAATACCGTATCCACGTTGTCATCTACGACAAGCACTTTGAGGGCAGTGGCGAGTGGTGAGTGGTGAGTGACAGGTGATGACGAATGCTGTGACTCGCCACTCGTCACTTGCCACTCCTCACTCTTCACCGGTAGTCGCACTACGAATTCGCTGCCTTCTCCCATGGTGCTGAAGGCCTCAACTTTTCCACCGTGCAATTCAGTCAGGCGCTGCACCAGAGCCAGCCCAATCCCTAAACCTCCCTGGGAACGATCGAGCGAACGATCGGCCTGCGTGAACAGGTCAAAGACGTGTGGAAGCAGCGTCGGGGAGATTCCGACACCGGTATCTCGAACACGGATGACGACAGCAGCAGGATTCAGGAGACAGGGATCAGGATTCGGGAGACAGGGATCAGGATTCGGGACACAGGGATCAGGATTCGGGACACAGGGATCGACGGGAGGTGCCAACGAACTCGACGGCTCAGCAAGTTGGTTGCTGCCTCCTGCCTCCTGACCCCTGAATCCTGAATCCTGAATCCTGAATCCTTCCAGTTTCACCGTCAGCCAGACATGCCCGCCTGGTTCGGTGTACTTTGATGCGTTGGTGAGCAGGTTGACCAGCACTTGTTCCAGGCGTGCCGCATCGGCAAGCATCCAGACTGGTTCCTGGGGCAACGACACTGTCAATTCGTGTCGCCGTTGCTCAATCAGCGGACGGACGGTTTCCACCGCGCCCTCTGCAATGCGGCACATATCGATGCGTTCGAGACGGAGTTGGACCCGACCCGTCGTGATGCGGGACACTTCGAGCAGGTCGTCCACCAGATGCTGAAGCTGCCCGACCTGCCGTTCAATAATGCCGCGTGCCTGCTGCTGGATTCGGCTCTCCCCGGATTTCTGCAGCCCCAGAAGTTGGACCGCGTTCGCGATGGGCGCCAGCGGGCTGCGTAACTCGTGACTCAGCATTGCCAGGAACTCGTCCTTGCGACGATGCAGTTCCGACAACTGGACTGCCTGCCTTCGCAGCACCGTTTCCATGCGACTGCGCTCTGTGATGTCACGAATATTGAACTGAATGACACTGTGGTGGTCTTCCTGATAGGCGTTGGCGACCACTTCTACTTCGACCGATCGTCCGTCTTTGGATCTGAGAGGTAAGTGTTCGAAACGTACATAGCCCTTCTCCTCGAGTGTCCGCACCACAGACTCGTTGGCCGCTTTGTCGCTGAACAGTCCAATCTCCCAGAGTTCTTTACCCAGGAATTCGTCGTGTGCATAACCGAGGAGTTCACACATGAACGGATTGACGTCGATGATCCTGCCGTTGGAAAAATCGAGAATCAGGACTCCGTCCTTGGACGCTTCAAACAGCCTTCGGTATCGCAACTCGGATTCATGCAGGGCGATCTCGGCCTGCTTGATGTCATGGACGTCCGTGTTTGAACCGACCCACATCAGGATGCTGCCGTTCTCATCGCGGAGCGGTGTCGCCCGGCTGAAATGCCAGCGGTACTCGCCATCCGCGCGCCGAAAGCGATGCTCAGACTGAAACGGCTCGCCGGTCTCAAACGCATGATGCCAATGCCTGGTTTTTTCGGCCAGGTCGTCCGGATGAACGAAATGCGTCCACCCGGAATCGTACATTTCCTCGAACGTCATACCCGTGAACTCGGTCCACTGCGGATTGAAGTAATCAATGTGGCCGCCGGGTGTCGTCGTAAAGACTTTTTGCGGCATGGAATCCATAATGAACCGCAGTCGCTCTTCACTGTCGCGAACTACATGTTGGGCGAGTTGCCTTTCAGTGATATCCTCAAGGGCCAGCAGGATCAGAGGAGCCTGATCGGCCGCCTGAATCAGTCGCCGGGCGTTCAGTCGCATCGACCTCCGACCGATTTTTTCGAACTCGTGTTCCACCTCGAAGTCCGTAACGTTATTCTCCAGAGGCAGCACCTCGACCAACAACCGCCGCAGGTTGGGGATGTTCCATTGTCCGTTGCCCAGTTCAAACAGAGGTCGGTTGAGAGTGTTCTCCGACACGACTTGAAACGTCTCGTAGAACGAGCGGCTGGCGGATTGAACGCGCAGGTCCTGATCCAGCACCAGCAGTGGTTCGCGGACTGTGGCGACGATGCTCTCGGTATACTCGTGAGCGCGCTTGATCGCATCCACATCGACCAGCATTACGACGACGCCGTCGATCAGATTGTCCACAGTTCTGTAGGGGCGGAGTCGCAGCGAATACCAGTGGCCCTGCTTGTCGCAAACTTCACTTTCGCTGGTACCTGCAGTGTCGAGCACCGCTTTCAGAAGTGATGCCAGATTGGGGAGGCCATCAAAGTTAAACTTGATGTCGGCCAGTGGACGGCCGACGTCGCTGGGGATGAGGTTGAGCAATGTCTCTGCCGATGGTGTAAATCGTCGCACTCGCAGGTCCGGCCCGAGCATGACGATGGCTGATTGGACGCTCGCAACCAGGTTCACCAGATCATTGTTGACCCGGTTCAACTCAGCATTGCGACTGTTCAGTTCGTCGTTGACGGTTGCCAGTTCTTCATTGCTCGACTGGATTTCTTCCTTCGAGGTCTCCAGTTCTTCGTTCGTGCTTTGCAGTTCTTCGTTGGCCGACTGGACTTCCTCGTTCGCTGACTGTAGCTCCTCGTTCGCGGCTTCCTGTTCTTCAATCAGCGATTGCAGGTAATCACGTGTGGCCGCCAGTTCCTGCTCCAGACGAACTGTGTCGGCATCGCTTGAAGGTGATTCCGGCGAGCGGGGGATGTCAATCCCCTGATTTGCGACCCAACGAGAACTGTCTGAATTACCGGAGGGCTGAGGCCCTCCGCTCGCCTGAGACGCGCCCATCGCATCTTCGAACAGAATTAGAAATCCACCATTCTTATCGTCGCCTTTTCTAAGTGGGATCACCTCAACTGCAACCTCGTGGTAGCTACCATTGGACTTGACCCGCAAACCCTCATCACGCACAGTCGATTCGTCCTTGCCAGCCCGAAGGATGGCCGCACGGACACCCACAAGAAGTCCTTCGCGCAGCATTTTCAGGAGGCTGAAACTGGCTTTGCCGGGAGCTGGCGTCAGAAACGCACCAGTATCGCCGCGGTATTGCAGGATCTCCAGATCCGCCGACACGACCACACCGGGCGGAGCGAACTTCGTCAGCAGGATGCGGTCTGCCTCCTTGTGCAGATCAACCGCTGTATCGACAGGCCGGGCTGTGAACGGAACAAAGGGGGCGCGAGGCGCGCCGTTGCGTTGCAGCGCGAAGTGGGCGCGGTCCGTGTTGGAACCAGCCTTCCTGGTGTAGATTTTATGCCGCGAATCTTCCGGCTCAAACAGGTTTCGATAGCTTCCAATCGTCTCCGAGCCACCCAGCCAGAGGAACCCCGCAGGCTTCAGCGCGTAGTGCAACAGGGGCACGATCTTCTGTTGCAGCACGGGCTCCATATAAATGAGCATGTTGCGGCAGCTGATTAGATCGATGCGCGAGAATGGCGGGTCCGCCAGGACATTGTGTTGAGAGAAAACGCAGGCATCGCGGATCGTCTTGCTGATCCGGTAGCCTGTGTCCACCTCACTGAAGTACCGCCGCAGACGCTCGGGCGAGATGTCCTGGGAAATGTCTTTTGGATAAACGCCCGCACGAGCTTTTTCAATGTTGGCGGCATTGAGGTCGGTTGCGAAGACCTGCAGCGGTGCCTGGCTTCCGACCGCTTCGGCGGCCTCCATATACGCGATTGCCAGCGAATAGGCCTCCTGCCCGGTCGAGCAACCAAGCGTCCAGATTCGCACGGGGTCATGACGCGTTCGCCCTTTCAACAGTCGCGGGAACACCACGTTCTGCAGAGCGTCGAACGCCTCCGGGTCGCGAAAGAAACTCGTCACGCTGATCAGGATGTCCTGGTAAAGTGCCTCGACCTCGGCCGGTGTCGTCTGCAGGAATTCCACATATTGACTCAGGTCGTCCAGCTTCTGGAGGACCATGCGGCGCGTGATGCGGCGGTAGAGTGTGTTGAACTTGTACTGATTGAAATCGACGCCCGTCGATTGGTGGAGTAATTGCAGGATCTGGGCGAAGATCGGCTTCTCGTCGGTCGCCCGCACGTTCATGTTCGGCACAACGTATGGATGATGACCAATGCGGACAATCTCGCGGGCGATCTCATCCGGAGGCAGCACAAAGTCCACGCAACCTGAGGCAATCGCGCTGTGCGGCATCCCATCGTGCTGTGCTGTGCCGTCCTGTGCGAAGGTAATGCCACCCTCCGCCTTGATGGCTTCCAGCCCAAGCGTGCCGTCAGTGGCGGTTCCGGACAGGACGACGCCAATCGCACGATGCCGCCATTCTTCGGCCAGCGAACGAAAGAACTGATCGATCGGACGATGCATCCCGTTGCCTTCGCGCGGCAGCAGTTGCAATGTGTCACCCGCCATGATCATGCTCCGGGCGGGCGGGATCACGTACACATGATTTGGCTCGACCGTCAGCTCATTCTGAACTTCCGTGACCGGCATTTTCGTGGCCCGCGACAGAATCTCCGCCAAAGCACTGGCGTGGGTCGGTGCCAGGTGCTGCACCAGAACGTACGCCATTCCCGTATCGCACGGCAGCGATTTAAGCAGTTGCGTGAACGCCTCCAGCCCGCCCGCCGACGCGCCAATGCCGACAATCGGGAATGACGTGTCGTCGCTCGTCTCGGTGAGTGTTTCTCCGAGGTCCTGTATGTTCTCCGCTGGCAGCGGTCGTTGGCTGGAAGAATTGAGTTGGTCGTTTGGCATGGTCAGCTCTAAAACGGCAGAAATTCTGCACCTTTATGTCGTCGTCCTGCATCGTTCTGAATTTGTAGTTTCACGTTCGGGATGAAAACTCGATTCTTCGACTGTAGGGTGGGACCAGCGGCTGATAAGCCGCGCCGGCCCACCATTCGGAGGTTTCACCAATGGTGGGCCGGCGCTCGCATTGCTCGCTGGTCCCACCCTACGAAACGTCTGTTGTTTTGCATTACGCCACCTGCTCGGCCACAGTCGCCAGAATCTTCTGCAGCTCTTCGAAGCGCGCGGGTTTGACAATATGATACGTGAACCCTGCCTGACCGGAGGCCTGTCGATCTGAATCCTGACCATAGCCCGTCAACGCCACCAACACGACGTGCTTCAGCTCGGGATGCTGCCGGATCTGCTTCGCCACTTCGTAGCCGTTCAGTCCTGGCAAGCCAATGTCCAGCAACACAATGTCGGGGCGATAATCGATTGCTGCCTGAACAGCCTTCAGACCGTCATGAGCCGTTTGAACGTCGTGACCGGACGCCCTCAGCAACATCGAGAAGCTTAACACCGTATCGACGTTGTCATCCACAACCAGGACTCGCAATGGGCGCACATTTGGCAGCCCGGATTCGACAACGGGCAATTGTGATATCCCCTCCTGAACGATGGGCAATCGCACAATAAACTCGCTGCCCTGTTTCAGTGTGCTTCGCACCTGAACGCTTCCTCCATGCAGTTCTGTCAGTCGCTGCACCAGTGCCAGTCCGATACCCAATCCACCTTGCGAACGGTCCAGAGATCTGTCTGCCTGAGTAAACAAGTCAAAAATGCAGGGAAGCAGATCCGCCGTGATGCCAACGCCAGTGTCTCGAATCCTGATGACGACAACCGCTGGAGTCGGGAAACAGGAATCAGGAGTCAGTAAACGGGGATCAGGAATCGGTGTGCAGGTCGCGACGGGAGGTGCCAACGGAGTTGACTGCTGAGCAAGATGATTGCGGGATTCTGGATTCTGGATCCCGGCTCCTGACTCCTGACTGCTACTTCCTTCCAGTTCAACAGTCAGCCAGATGTGACCTGCTTCGTCGGTGTACTTGGCCGCATTCGTCAGCAGGTTGACGACGACTTGTTCCAGCCTCGCCGCATCGGCGTGCAGCCAGATGGGTTCCGACGGCATTGAGACCGAAAATTTATGACGACGCTTCTCAATCAACGGGCGAACCGTCTCAATCGCCCCTTCAATGATGTCGCTCACCGTCACCGGGATTCGGCGAAGCTGAACCATTCCCGTAGTGATGCGCGAGACTTCCAGCAGATCGTCCACCAGATGCTGGAGTTGAATCATTTGGCGTTCGATGATCGCGCGGGACTGCCGCTGCACCAGACTCTCTGTTCCTCGCTGCAGTCCGAGCATTTGTACTGCATTGGCGATTGGTGCGAGCGGGCTTCGCAGTTCGTGACTGAGCATTGCCAGGAACTCGTCTTTGCGACGATGCAGGTCGGACAATTCGGCCGCTTGATTCTGCATTTGCTTTTCAAGTCGACTGCGCTCGGTCACATCACGAGCAGACGCGAACACTCCCTGCAGCTTTCGATCGCGATCATGGAAGGTCGTTGCGTTGTAGGAGACAACGGTTTCCTGACCATTTCTGGCGCGTGCCGTCAGTTCGTAGTCCGTGACCTTGCCTTCCGCCAGGACAAGCTTGATACCCGCCTCGGCTCGTTCCGGATTGGTGAAATAGTCTTTGAATGGTGCGCCGATTAACTCATCCCGCGTGCATCCGGTGAGCAACTCCATCTGCTTGTTGACATCGCTGATAATGCCGCGAGGATCGGTCGTCATCAGGGCATCGATATTCGATTCAATCAGTGATCGCGTGTAGAACTGCTGGTCTCGGACTCGTTGATCGAGCAGCATTCGTTCGGCTTCCACCTGCTTGCGAGCCGTATTGTCGGTGCCGATCAGCAGATAGCCGATGATGTCATTTTGATCGTCGCGTAACGCTGTTACTGAAACGACAGCCGGAAAGCGGCTGCCGTCTTTTCGGATGTACGTCAATTCGTAGATGTCTTCGATGCCCCGTGACGCTTTGAAAACCAGCGCCTCAAAGCCAGGTGTGATCGGCGTGTTGAGTTCGACGCTCAGTGATTTGGCTCGCGCGACGACTTCCAGCGGATCCGAAATATCGGCCGGCGTGATCGTATTCATGACCTCGGCAGCCGTGTAGCCCAGCATGCGTTCCGCGCCGACGTTGAAGATCTGGATGACTCCCTTCGCGTCCGTGGCGATACTCGAAAAATTTGCGCTGTTGAAGATGGCACTCTGCAAAGCGCCGGCCTTCACGAGCGCTTCCTCGGCCTGCCGCCGCGCCGTGACGTCTTCCATCGCCAGCACCAGCAGTTCGCCGTGCTGACCCGCCTGCAGCTTGCGGGCGTTCAACAGCATCACGCGGCGCCCAATGTCCGGGAAGGTGTGCTCAAGTTCGAAATCGTCAAACACAGAACTCTTGGGAACAATGTCTTCCAGAAGGGTTCGCAGGTCAGGGATATCCCATTGACCGTTGCCAAGTTCGTAAATCAGTCGTCCCTCTGTCTCAGCGGGAGACACGTGAAACTTCTGATAAAACGCTCGGTTTGCACTCTGCACCCGCAACGTTGCGTCCAGAATCAACAGTGGCTCACGCACTGTATCGACGATGTTCTGCGCGTAGTTCTGGATGTCATCAATGAGTTGGTTCGAATCAGGCATAGCAGTATTTCGAGTCCGTTCGAGCAGTTCCTAGAGGCAAAAAAAAAGCCGATGTGGGGGAACCTCGCTATGAGATTCCTCCACATCAGCCTACTCCCCGACCTGCACCCGGATTGTCCGAAATGCCTTTCAACGAGTCTTCCGCAATCAATTTCAGCGTCAGTCAAAGCCTGTTCGACCTTTGACCTGACCCCTATCATACAGAATGTCCGCCAGAAAGCACGTGAATGTTTCAAACAATTCTGCCAGTAGACAAATTTCGTCACTCTAGCTTTGCTCGGCAATCCCGGGGAGTTTGGTCTTCCTGCGAAGATCTCCGCGAAGCGACAGATGTCCGCCGACGGAGCGGCGGACCTGCGTAGGCGAGCCGCTCCGTCGGCTCGCACCAGACACGGCGGCGACGGCGAGTACGACGTAAATACTCGGATTTTGGGTAGGCCGGACCAAGCGCAGCGCCGTTCCGGCAGGTCGGCCATGTGCCGGAAGGTCGCTGCGCTTGGTCCGGCCTACAAATCAACCTCAATCCCGTGTCTTAGGCGAGCGGCAGGATAGAACTTACCATTCGCAAATTTGTACGACGGACTTCCAGTCCGTCGAGTAGCACCATGCGACGGACTGGAAGTCCGTCGTACCGGTAAATTCATTTCTGCCGCTCGTCTTAACAAAGCACTATGTTGCTGATTCCAATGAAATCGCTGGTACAAAGACTGAAAGTGCTGTTGGTTCAAGCCGAAACATCGCCGGAGTGTGCCCGAGCAATTCTCCGTCAGCCGTGATTCTGCGGGAGCGATGAACTGGGCGAACTTCGAACTCTGTGTCGTGCATCGTGAAAACAGTGTGGACAGGGTCCAATGTGCCGCTCCACAGCGCGGGAATCAGCGGCAGAATATGCCAGCTGCGTTCGATCTCGAGACTATAAAGATCAAGACGTCCATCATCAATTTTGGCATCATTGTGGATTGTCAGTCCCCCACCGTAGTGGCGTCCATTGCCGACCGCAACCTGCCACGTCTTCGTTGTGCGGCGTCCTGCGCTGGAAATGATTTCCACAGTAAATCGTCGACAATGAAGCATCGCTCCCATGGCAGCCCAAATGTACGCGAGGACGCCCCAACGTGATTTCGCACCTTGTGACAATCGCCTTGTGACACTCTCTGAGACCCCGATACTCGCCACGTTCAGAAACGGTTGATCGTTCACCCAGCCCACATCGATCAACTTCTTTTGCCCCGCGAGAATGACCTCGCATGCGGCACGAAGGTCAACAGGCAGCTGCAGTGTCCGAGCCAGATCATTGGCGGTGCCGAGGGGTAATATTCCCAGCGGCAGCTGAACTTTCAGGAGACTCTTCAGCGATCGATTGATTGTCCCATCGCCGCCTCCCAGAACAATCATGTCCACGTGCGGAGCGTGCTGCAGAATCAGGTTCGCAGCCTCGTCGCCTGGTGCCCCCGGTTCAACAAGATCCAGCCCACCGTTCGTCAGTTGGTTACGGACGTGATCGTAATCTTCCTGCCCTCGACGTGACTTTGCGTTGACAAGTAGTAGAGCCCGCTGCCGCATTCTGAATTCGCAACCTGTTAATCACTGTCGGCATTCAAGCTTATTCATGGCCAACATCCATTGTTCCAAAAACTACTGACTGCCAAAACCTTTCGCTAACGGATCGGCGCAGAAATAACTGTCGCCTTCCGGACGTGGAGCACGTTTTTAACGTGCTCGGCACGATGGAATCGTGCCCCACTTATTTCTGCTCCAGTCCTAACGGATCATATTGAACATGGCCCACTCTGTGCGAGCTAATCAGCCGGAAGGCGCGCCAGAATGGATCATATTCCGCACGCAGTGTGCGATTTCTCGCAGCGAATTTTATTCTGCGGAAGGAAATGCTGGCAACAGCCCCCGATGCCCCCCCATCATTGTCTTCGGCACGATTGATGCGGATCATTGTATCGAACACTTCGGCGCGGAAATACCTTCAGGGATGAGAGACGGTATCGTGATCTGCGCACTCCGCGAGATCAGACGTCAACAGCAAGTGAAGTCGGTTGTACGATTGACATGATGGATTGGGTGAAAAGCAGTACCGACGAAACAATTGATGAATTTTCATGAATTACAAGGGGAACGGCGATGATTAACCAACAGACAATTCTGGGAAACTGGAACGAGATCAAGGGAAAGCTGCAGAGCAAGTGGGGCTCGCTCACGGACGATGATCTTACCGTGTTCAATGGCAATGTGGATCAGTTGTTGGGTGCAATTCAGAAAAAACTGGCGCGGCGCGAGATAGCATTGAGCACTTTCTGGGACAAATCACTTCAGGCGGCGCAGCCGCGATCAGTGGGGTTGGTGACTCGGCTCGCGCGGGGGCTCAGCAGGCAATGGAATCCATTCAGGCCTCGTCCGGGACTGCTGCGGCGGCAGTCCGCGAAGGATATGCGGATGTCGAGGCGATGGTCAGGAAACGGCCTGCGGAATCGTTGCTGGCTTGTTTCGGTGTTGGTTTGGTGACGGGAGTTGTCGTCTCACTGCTCCTGCAGCGGAAATAGGAAAACAGAGAATAAGCCGTGGGGAATATCATGCACAATTCGCCCGAAACCAAAGCCATCCGGCAACGCATGGAAGAGGTACGTGGTGACTTGAACACAGGATTTCAGGGGATCGTGAGCGATGCCCGTGATATTGGTGATTGGACATACTACGTCAAAACCTATCCGTGGGCAGTCCTCGGCGCGTCCCTGGTGGCCGGATATCTCGTCGCACCGCGACTTGGATTTTGGGCGAAATCGCAGACTCAGCCTGCGGACGGTGTGTCAAGTTCGAACGACTCGAATGCGCTGCCCTCACATGGCAGCGTCTCTGGTAAGGTGCTGTCGTTTGTCGGAAATCTGGTGATGCGAGGTGCGACAGCATATCTTCTGCAGCATGCTGACAAGCTTTTCGAAGCAAAAACGGACAAATCAAACCAGAACGATCGCCCATGAAAAATCGCATTACTGATTATCTGTCGGCTCCGAGGCACCAGGGTGAGTCTTCGAAAACGGTGATTCCACAATCGCGTCAGTTGCCGCACGGTAAAAACGCTTATACGACGCATGATGTTGAATCGTATGTCAGAGAGCATCCTTTGCTGGCAATTGGTGCCGTATTTTCCTTAGGGGTGTTGCTGGCGTGGATGATCAAACGAAAATAGACGAGCGAAATTGTGCGCCGGAGAACGCCTCCAGGGGCTTCGCGCGAGGCGTGGGTGACTTTACGCACGATGTGTTAACTCTTGCAGAATTGCAGGCTCAGTTGCTAGCCGCCGACATGCTGGAATGCCGCCAGCGCGTGGTGTTGCCGGCCTTACTGTTACTCTGCGGTCTGGCCGTCAGCCTGGCGTGTTTTCCTGTCGGGCTGACAGCCTTGGCGCTTTACCTGGTTAAAGCCTACAAGATGTCCAATGCCGCAGGATTCCTGATCGCATTCATCGTGGGAGCCGTGCTGGGCGGTCTTCTAAGCTTCTGGGGTGGCCTTCGGGTGAGAAAAAGTCTGGCTGTCCTGCAGCGGTCGCAGCATGAACTCATTCGAAACCTGCGGTGGATCAGAAAGGTCGTCGATCATAGCCGCACCAGTTGAAAAATCTGACTGCGGGGTTTGCCCGCAAATCGGAGGAGCCTCGCTGGCCACAGCGTGGGTCATCTCACAAAGTAAAACACGAAAACATCTTTAAGGATCGCGACATGAATGCAGAACATGGACACTGCGCAACACAAAATGCTCAGGCCGTTGACCGACTGGACACGACGGCGCGGACTTCTCACGACGTCGCCGAACACTTTCGCGAATACGCCCGCGAAAAGCCGGAAGTGGTGGCGCTCTGGTGCCTGGGAATTGGCTTCGTGTTGGGGTGGAAACTCAAGCCCTGGTAGGCGGGGCAAGGGTGCATCGCCACCGGATTCACCCCCAATGGCGTGGACCAAAGACTTGAGCAATCCGACTGGCGAGCGGGGCACGTCAGTGGCCTGTTTTCCGTATCATTCGCGACAAATCAGGGGATTTACATCCCCCGCTCGCCTTAAGTCCACGCCGCAGCCGAAACTTCACTCAACTGCAGGGTCTCTTTAGTCAGTCAGCGTATTTATGGCGCGTCAGGACAAAACTCCCCAAGCCTCCTGGATCATAATGCCAGCGTCGATTGCAGTCATCACTGCCGGGCTCTACCTGGCAAAAGGCATTCTCGTCCCGTGTACTCTGGCAGTTCTGTTGAGTTTCCTGTTAAGCCCCGTGTGTGATTGGCTGGAGCGGTGGAAACTGGGACGAATCCCGGCCGTTTTGATCACAGCCACAGTTGGGTTCTCCATGCTGGGTGTAGTGGTCTGGACAACCGTCATTCAGGTGAGTCATCTGGCTCCGAAGATTCCGGAGTACCGAGAGAATGTTGAGGCGAAGTTCAACTCTGTGAACGAGTATGCGGTTGCGGTACTGAGTCAGGTAACCCGCAGAACCCATAAGATTGCTGATAAAACTACTGACGATGTGTTGCCACCCAATCCAGACAGTGAGCCACAGGGATCTGACAAGTTCCCGTTTTCCGTTCGCATCATTACGTCGCCGACGAGCCCCATCGAAATCTTCGGCGGGATGTTCGGCACGTTGCTCGAGGTGCTGGGGACGACCGGCATTGTCATCGTGTTGGTGGTCTTCTTTCTGATCGGGCGAGAAGATCTGCGCGATCGGTTCATCCACCTGGCTGGTAAAGGCGAGGTGACCGTGACCACGCAAATGCTGGAAGACGCGAGTGCGCGGGTCAGTCGCTATCTCACAATCCTCTTTCTACTCAATCTCACGTTTGGAATCTCTGTCGGCGTCGGGCTCGTCCTGATCGGAGTCCCCAATGCCATCCTGTGGGGCATTCTTGCCGGCGTATTGCGATTTATCCCCTACATCGGACCGTGGATTGCCGCGACGATGCCTGTTGGCCTGTCGCTGGCAATTTCGACGGGATGGGGACTGACAATTCTCACGGTTCTTTTGTTTGTCGTCCTGGAGCTGTTCAACAACAACCTCTTTGAGCCCTGGCTCTATGGTAAGAAGACCGGCGTGTCAGCTGTGGCGGTCATGCTGGCGGCTGTCTTCTGGACGTGGTTGTGGGGACCGATGGGACTTTTGCTGGCAACGCCCCTGACTGTCTGCGTTCTGGTGGTTGGCAAGCACGTTCCGCAACTTTCGTTTCTGAACATTTTGCTGGGGACGGACCCCGTGTTTGAGCCACAGAAGCACGTCTATCAGCGTTTGCTGGCAGGAGACATGGAAGAGGCGGCCCAGTTATTGGAGAGCAGCCTTGAGCACAAATCGCTCGTTGACGTTTACGACAACGTCCTCATCCCGGCACTTGCAATCGCTGAGACACACTGGCAGCTCGGGGATTTGAACGATGGCAAGCACAAGTTCATCATGCAAAGCCTGAAGGAAATGCTTCAGGACCGCAGCGATCGCGAGCAGGAGAAACAGGCTGCACAAGCAAAAAAGGACGTCGCCACCGATGACGCAGCGGCAGTAAATACCGTTTCTGCTGAGGCAATCAAATCCAAATCATCACCGCTGAAGATACTTTGCCTGCCGGCTCGCTCTGAGGCCGATGAAATCACGGCCATGATGCTTGCCCAGATTCTGGGAACAACCGGCAGCAGCGTTCAGGCGTCGTCCGTGACTTCGCTGGCCGACGAGATGATCGATCTCATCGATCCGAGTTCCGTCGATGTGATTTGCGTCGCTGCGACACGTCCCGCCGCCGTGATGCACGCTCGTCACCTGTGCAAGCGTCTCCGTGTTCGTTTTCCGGCGGTGAAGCTCGTCGTGGGATTGTGGGATTCAATTGGTGACCTGAACAAGGCACAGGATCGCATCGGTTGCGGAGCGACAGTGTTTTCGACTCTAGCGGACACATTGAAAGAAATCCTGCTGATGAGCGGGTCTCCTTTATCGCAGCCCGATCAGCCGTCACCGTCCGAGTGCGATCCAAAGGTGACAGCGCCGACCTGATCGTATCCATTCTGTTCTCAAACCAACGTGCTCTGAATCGTAAGGACTTCTCATGCCGATCACCCAATCTGACGTCGATGCGATGACCGAGGTGCTGGGCGATTATCGCCGGCAGGAGATGACCGACTTTAGTCATGCATGGGTGGGAATGGAGCCAACGTTTCAAAGCCGAAAGTCAGTGCAAAAGTGGACTAAGATGTCGGCCGAGCCAGGAGGCGAGGACGCATATTTCGAAGACAAGTACATGCTCAGGACCCAGAAGAGGGTGGTCAGGAAAATCAGGAAGAGGTACGAGGAACAGCAGAAAGAGGGCCAGACTCACTGCCTGTTCGCCCGGGTGGAACTGGACGATGACCTCGATCAGTGGCAGGTGCGGCGACAAAGCCTGCTGTTTCACTGGGCTGACGAGGAACTGGAGCCGCTGGAAGTGCGGCTGTCGCTTGACCCGGAGACTTTCGAGTACAGCATCAAGCCCGTGCCGCTGGCCTGGTTCTACGACGAGCGCTTCGTGCAGTTTCTCGAAGAGTTTTTGTGGAAAGTGCCTCGTAAACTTGGGATGTCGTTTGCCATGGCACACGGCGGAGGACAGTTTTCTCTCTCGGCCAAGACCGTCATGACCGGGAGTTTGCTGGTCGATGACATCGCGGCAAAGTTGAATCACCCCGAGCTGGCCACATGGATCATGGACTGGCCAAACCCCGATGATCGCGCGTTCCGTGCAACAAGGCCACGCGCGGCCGCGTTTGAAAAAATCCTGCTGGATTATTGGGCTGGCCGGTTCCATCCCCGCGCGATTGGCCTCCTCACGGCGGAAAACGCATTGCTCGATCGTGGATTTGGCCCAGCCTGCACTGCACCCGACGGGCTGATGGATCCAGCATGCGGCCCGGTTGGCGATGCTCGTGAGATATTTCAAACCAACTTCGCCTTCGGACGGACAGTGCGATGGAACGCCCAGAACATCCATCCGGGCTATTGGCAGTCCGCCCATCCCGACGAGGACGGTTACCGGCCCGACCAGATCATGCGTTATAGCGAAGGCAACCTTAACCGACTGCAAATCGCCGGAGAGCTGCACGTCAAGAGCGGCAAGGTGCTGAACCAGGAACAGGCACCCGAGCTGGACGCTCCTTTGGACCTCGCTCTGCTGACGACCGAGGCCAGCTGGGAGAATCGTGCGCAGATGACGCGTACCAGCGCTCGGGATTACGTTGAGGCACAATTGCTCTATGTGCATCACCTACGGCATCTTCAGAAGCATCCGCACGTCAGGCTCATCGATTCGCTTTTGCAGGACCAGATTCTTTGCGATGCAGAAACGACACTGCGGCGTCATGGCGGTGAACAGGAGTTGAACAAGTTGCGCCGCTCAGCTCGCAAGCTGAACCTCGAATCATCGCGCGGCCGGATCAACACGGACTGGATTGAGCCCGAAGCACTGTTTTGGGCGTCGTGGAAATCGCTCCCTGCGGGCGAAAAATCGGCCATTGCCCGCGAAGTCATCGGAAATTTTCTGACAATTTCTGGCTGAAGGTCTCTACACCTGATCAAAGAAGGGACGTTATGAAGGATGATGTCATTACCAGTTTCTGTGACAACGTCCATGAAAAGCTGGAGACGCTTCAGGGTCGGCTGGAGTCACTCAAGCTCAACATTGGAGCAACTTACCATTTGCTTCACGAGAAAATTGTCGAGATACGCAAAGCAGGCGAAGTCCGGCATTTGCCAACGGATGAAGGCAGGGCATCGCTGGAGCAGTGGATCCAGGAAACCAGAACTGAAGCGAAGAACAGGGTCGAACGCGGAATCAGGAACCACGAGGTTCAGTATCTTTCCGAGCGAGCAGACAGGGCTGAGGCCTGTGTGGAAATTGCGATGATGCTTGCCGAGGCGAGCATCGACGATGCCGAGTGGATGATCCTTGAGGCCATCGCTGCCCGGCGGGAGGCGGAGGCAGTGACGAACGATCGATCCTGAAGCAGGAATTGCCTGCTCTGCAAACGTTGTGACTTGTATATTCCACAGAAGATTTTTGGCGACGCATCATTTTGAGGCCGACTCAGGTAGGCCGACTTCGCCGAAGTCGGCCCAGCAGATTTCAGCGAAATCTGCCTACTCTTCTCGGTTGTGGGCGAACCCCGCGTCAGGTATCTTCGCGCCAAAAGAACCGAACTTCAGGGAGTGTATGCTTGTCAACAGCGTCGGCAGAGAATGTTTACACGGGAATGGGAGCGATTCCGCATGCGTCCGGCGTGGCGTTTCGAGTCTGGGCTCCTCATGCCAATGCTGTGTATGTGACAGGTTCGTTTAACAAATGGTCGCCCG
>CAMAVB010000076.1 GCA_945861465.1 Candidatus Kuenenia stuttgartensis | reverse complement strand
GAGGCGCTGGATCCGAAAAATCCACCGCTCTTCAAAGGCGGAGCGAATGCGTGGCATTTCGCACGCTGCCAGAATCTGACAGTTCGTCACTTACGCATCAGTGGCCAGTCCGGCAACGGGCTGAACCTGGATGATGGGGGGCTGTTCGATGAACCAGTCAACGGCATCACCCTGGAACATCTGCAGATCAGCGACATCGGTCCTAAAGGCAATCATGACGGGATTAAATGCTCGGGCCTCGACAAACTGACCATCCGGGACTGCACCCTGACTGGTTGGGGCGGGCAGGGGATTGATATGGTCGGGTGTCACGAATCCCTGATCACAGACTGTCGCTTCATAGGGAAGGCTGGCTTCAGCCCCTCGGCTGGTGTGCAGACCAAAGGCGGGAGTTCGGACATCACGGTCGAGAAATGTCACTTCATCAACAGCGGCGAGCGTCCACTCAATGTAGGCGGCTCCACCGGTCTGGACCTCTTTCGTCCATCGGGTGCGAAGTTTGAGGCGAAGGACATTGTCGTCCGCGACAACATCATCGAGGGCAGCCTGTGTGCCGCTGCTTTTGTCGGTGTCGATGGCGGAGAGTTCACAGGCAACACAGTCCTGTATCCTGAGAAGTGGATTTTCCGCATCCTCCAGGAAACCACGGCCGAAGGGTACACGCCATGCCGGAAGGTGTTGGTGAAGGACAACCGGATCGTCTTTCGCCGGTCGCAGGTCCAGATCGAGATCAATATCGGCGACGGCACCGAACCAGAAAGTTTCCGGTTCGAGGGCAACCACTGGTTTGCCGAAGACCGGCCTCGGGCTTCAAAGCCTCAATTGCCATCCGAGGAAAAAGGCGGAACCTACGGTGTTGATCCTCGCTGATGCCGCGAAGTCATTGCGTGATGTCCAGCAGCGTGCCGGGCTTGGGGTTCCAGTAGAAGCTGCGGAAGGCTCCTGAGGACATAGCGATCAGTTCGTCGCCGTCGGGAAATGGTCGGACGGTGGCGAAGTCTCCCAGGCGGCTGGCGTGGGAGATCTGGAGGCACTGTCCGCTGGTGACATCCCACAGCCGCAGCGTGTTGTCAGATGAGCCGCTGATGACGTGGCGACCGTCCGGGGAAAAGTGGCAACTGAGGACAGATTCCGTATGTCCCTCGAAGGTTCTGAGGCACTGTCCGCTGGTGACATCCCACAGCCGCAGCGTGTTGTCATATGAGCCGCTGATGACGTGGCGACCGTCCGGGGAAAAGTGGCAACTGAGGACAGAGGACGTATGTCCCTCGAAGGTTCTGAGGCACTGTCCGCTGGTGACATCCCACAGCCGCAGCGTTTTGTCAGATGAGCCGCTGATGACGTGGCGACCGTCCGGGGAAAAGTGGCAACTGAGGACAGAGTCCGTATGTCCCTCGAAGGTTCTGAGGCACTGTCCGCTGGTGACATCCCACAGCCGCAGCGTTTTGTCAGATGAGCCGCTGATGACGTGGCGACCGTCCGGGGAAAAGTGGCAACTGCGGACACTACTCCTGTGACCGTTGCTACGAATTTGGAGGCCTGCACGACGTTCAGGTTGATTCAGAAACGGAGACAGACTGGAGCGGTCAGTACACTTCAGATCGCACGTTGTCGACTTCCGCCAGATCAGGCCACGCGTGGCCGCTTCGGAAACGTTTTCTCCCGGACTTCCGACAAGCCATTTCACACCGGAAAGGTCCGCGTCTTTCCACCTGGCGTTTGTGGCATCGCAGTTTTCGACAATGGCCTGAGCCAGATCGGCTGCTTCAAAATTCGCCCCGGCCAGGTGAAGATTTCTGAGCGTCGTCCGTCGCAGATTGGCCGCTCGAAAATCTGCATGGGAGAGATCCATACGTTGCTGTCCACCGATCGTCAGTTCTTCCAGATCCGCATGGGGCAGCCGCACATGCTTTGGACGTGGAACCGGCAGAGCCAATTCCGCAGCGCCCAGCCAGTAACGAAATGCCAGCTCCGCTGCCCGCAGTGGCTCTCGCCCCAGAATGGCTCCCAAAGTGTTCAGCATTCGCTCTTTTTCCCGCTCGCTGGCCAGTTCCAGAAGCTGACCCACAAATTCCAAGGTCTCCGTGGACACGGGCGGAATATCCCAAGCTTCGCCGTTTTCACGATCCAGTGATTCGACCAAAGCCGATGCAAGAAAAAATTCCTGCAGCGATGTGTGGGCAAACTGAAATCGATTTCCTCCCTGATTCTCCGGTCGAACGACAAACGTCGCTGCCCGCAGATCTTCCTTCAGGATTCGCGGATCAGCCACTGCCGCGTTGCGTTCAATGGCCGGATGACTGATCAAAAACTGATCCAGCCAGTCTTCCAGCTTATCGACCGGCCACGATCGTTCTCCTTCGCGATGCAAAGCCAGAGCCAGTTGCTCCATCAGCAAAGTTTTATGAGGTCTGGTGATCTGATGCTTGCCATGATCGCGTTCCAGCCATTCGCCCGTGATCAATCGGTAAAGTCGAGCCGCATTGATGGCTTCCCCGCGTGACGCAGCTCGCTCAAGATCACCCAGATGACCGGCAATCAAATGCAGCAGATAGGGCCGCTCGGCAAGATCACTGAGATTGTGAACTTGCTTGATCATCGCCATGGCCGCGTTCGCCTGCTCCGGATCGCCAAGTCGCCCGGTCAGATAGGACAGAATCTGATCCTCCTGCCACGGGACCAGCACAAGAGCCGGATATCCGTCCATTTGCTCACGATCTTCGCCACGCAGCATGGACGACTGGGACGTGACGTCTCGAAAGTAGTGAGACCGGCACGACATGATCATGCGACCCGTTGTTGTGCTGCCAGCGGCAGTTCTGAGGGTTGTTTGCTTGCCGGAGTCCGCTTCTTTGGATCTGGCTTTCAGTCGCTGCATCCGGGCTGCCGCGTCCGGCAGAATGCTCCAGAGCCTTCGGAGGAATTCCTGAGCCCGTTCTGGTCGCATGGCCGTCGTTTTTTCGTCCAGTCCATCGAAGATCACGACGGCGTTGGCTTGCTGCACAAAGTCAATCAGAGACCTTGGTGTCATCGCGGCGTTCGTGTGGCCGCCCGCAACCCAGCAATTGCGGATAAAGCTTTCCAGCAGTTCTTCCAGTGGCGGAATGGGGCCATCGCCAGAAATGCTCATCTGTCGCAGATCGATGTAGACAGGAACCGGAAGGCTGGGATCAGTTGTTCGATCTACTTTCAGTCGCCGGGAAAAAGTCTGAAGCAGCGTTGTCTTTCCAATACCGTATTCGCCGAGGATCGCGAGGAATGGTTCAATACTCTGGGGAGATTGCTTTGCCCATGTCATCAGTTCATCAATGGCGACGTGCGATCCTTCACGGACATCAACGGCTGAAACAGTGGTCGTGCTGCGATGAGCGTTCCCTTTTTGAAAGTGGCCATCTCCTGCGGGAACAGGGAAATCCGTAAATGCGTCCTCCGGGTCCTCTGCAGCATCCTGAGTGCTTTCGGCTGCTTTCCGCAGTTGCCAGTTTCGCAGCTTTTCACACATCTGCCGGAAGAGTTCAGCCACGAAGTCTTCCCGGGCGTTGGATTCAGAATAGGACACATCGTCCCGTTTGGACGTGTGTTGAAAGTAGATTTGTTTCTTTTCCAGACCTCGGGTATCGGTGTGCGTGAAATCAAACTTCTTCAAGGCCACCGGGATCCCTGGCTTTTTGGCATCGTCCCCGAAGAAAACGTTCAGTTCGTTGTCGGCGATGTACGGGCTACCAAACGCACTGGGCGACGCAAGGAACAGACCAAGGTCACATGCATCCAGTGCCTTGCCGATTTCTTCATGCCAGTCTTCACCAATTTCAATCAGTCGATCGTTCCAGATCGTAAACTTGAATTCGACGGCACTGCGAAGCAACGGATCAAGCTGTGCCTGGAACTGCTCTTTCAGCTTCCGGTCTGCGTGCGCGTAGGAAATGAACAGCGTGACGGCCGTCTTGCCCTGACCGATCACATTGGATCGAGTCGGAATGGCTCGAGCCAGCTCGTTATCCGGATTTGCCGCCGTGACAGCAGTGACGCGACGCTCAAGCTCAAGAACAATATCGCTGGCTCCTCGAAAACGACAGACACGGTCGGAGGAGGTCTTGTTGGGGTCAGGCGGAAACGTCAAACGCACGCCGGCTGTCCGACACGCCGCATCAAGGGCCTTCCGAAAGTTGTTCAGGCCCTCTTCCACCTTGCGGGATGATTCCCCACGAAAAAGCGTGTTGCCAACGGTCTCGAGTGGTACCGTCGTCTCTGTTTTGAAGAGTTCCAGCAGTGCCGTCATTCGCTCGCGATTTTTGCCACCCAGTTCCGCGAGGACGGGGCTGGCGACCTTGTTGAGGTGAGTTCCGCTCAGGTCAATTTCACTGGCCATGTGTCTACTTTCGCAGCATCCCAAAAATCAAGACGACGGCGAATAACGCCAACAGCAGTTCGAAGCGCAGCGTGGATCGACGTGGTTGCGGTGCGGAACCCGCTCGCAGGTCTGTTTTTGATCGTCGGCGCATTGCTGAGCTCCATTCTGGAACAGGATGTTACTCGAATAGAACACAAAAGCCCAGATAAGATATGGTAAATTACTGGAAGTGATGCAAATATTACCGGAACGACTTCAATTTGCGAGATACGGACAGCGAATCGTTTCGTGAAATTCCTAGTGCTCTGTCAACCTTTAAAGTTGGGGTTGAATTGTATTTGTACGACGGACTTCCAGTCCGTCGGCGGTAACCTTTGTCGATGGACTGGAAGTCCGTCGTACCCGAAAATTGAGCCTTGACAGAGCACTAGTGGATCGTCAACCGTGCTCTGATGTGTGCCACTGGCTCTGCCAGTGTTCTTCATTGGGATAACGCACTGGCAGAGCCAGTGGCACACAACCCATCAATCCATCACTGACAAAGCACTAGAGTGGTCTGTAGGGTGTGACATGTGCCTGACAAGTCGTGCAGGCGCACCAGTTGGCATCTGCACCCTTGGAAAAAAATGAAGTATCGACCGGCGAGCGGCGGGAACGTGGGCCGCAGGTGCAACGTGGCCCGCACGTGCCAGACACCATAGACAAGTCCCGGCCCGTTCGGCGGCTTTCCACCCTGGCTCGCCCAGGTGGGAGCCAAATTTGGCAACCAGACGCGAGCCCGTTGATGGTCGGCGGCTTTCCGCCCTGGCTTGTCCAGGTGGAAGCGAATCTGGTTGCCGGGCACGTGGCTGAATCAAACGAAGCTACCACCGAGGCGAGCTCGGTGGCGTGCAGCAAGAGAGAATAGGCATCACGATCTGGTGGCCAAACGGGGCTTTCATCCACGCAAGGTGGATGGCGAGCCAGGAAATACGCGAAGTCGGCTTTCCACCCTGGCTCGCAGGCTGTTGATTTAGGGACGATCTGGAGTGTTTTCGTTTAACCCGATGCCGTAGGCGAGGCGTTCCGGTGGCATTCCTCCCCTTTGGGTCGGGTTAAACGACTAAATGGACTTCTTTCGTGAATCCATACTGCGTGGTTTCGAAAATCGCAGAGTATCCCGCACCAGGTCGAGCTCGAAGCGACAATTGAATCCGGCCGGAACGTCGGCCGATTCCGTTTTGGATTTCTGTCGTTGAAAAGTATGAGCAATCCGGCGACGATCCGTACGAATGCAACTACCGCGATGGCAATTCCACCCTTTGGCTGCCCCTTCACTTCCCGGCGTCAATCATGCGTATCAACCCCTGCTCCACAAGCCATTCCAGAGACTGCTGCTGCCAGGCATCCCACATCGGGCCTTGATAGCCGTTCAGGCCGTGGCCGCCGGAGGGGAGTTCGAGGTACTTTGACGGAATCTTTGCCGCCTGAAGTGCATCGAACAGAGCTTTGCTGTTGGTGCTCGGGACGGCAGTGTCGTCAACCGCGTGAGCCAGAAACATCGGCGGTGATTTTTCGGTGACCTGCTTCTCGTTGGAGAATAAATCCATCAATTCCTGTGATGGATTCGGTCCAAGGAGATTGGTCCGTGAACCGCCGTGCGTCTTCTCACCCATCGTGACGACCGGATACACAAGCACTGCAAAGTCCGGGCGACTGCTCGGACGGTCCAGCGGATTGGCGGCCTCCGGATTGCCTGCATCAAAATGAGTCGCTGCCGTTGACGCCAGATGGCCTCCGGCGGAGAATCCCATGATGCCTACCTCGGCAGGATTGATTTGCCACTCGGTGGCTCGGGCACGGACAATGCGAATCGCTCTCTGTGCGTCGAGCAGCGGCACGAAGGAACGACCAGCGGGCAGACGGTATTCCAGCACAATACCGGCGATCCCATGAGTGTTCAGCCAATTCGCGATCCCATGACCCTCGGCACCAGTGACCAGTCCACCGTATCCGCCGCCGGGGCAGATCACGATCGCCGAGCCGCCAGACTTCTTTGGCAGATGAACGGTGATCTTCGCCTCCGAAACTTCGAACGTGTCGTCGCCGTTGGGAGCCTTGTCAGGCCACAAGCGAACAGCAAACGGTTCCGCTGGCAACGGAGCGGCTGCAGTCTCCGCCTTTGGCGGAACCAGTAATTTCGTCAATACCTGCGCGTAAACTCGATGGCCGAAGTCGTTCGGATGATTCACACCATTGCCGGTCAGATCCCAATCCTGCTTGCGATTCAGCATCTCCGTCCAGATCGAAGTCATGTCTGCCAGCGCGATGCCGGGTGCGGTGAGTTCCTGCAGAGCGGTTCGGTACTGGGGAAACCGTTCGTGCTTCAGCGTGACCCAGTCGCGATTACCGAGCATCGTAGCGATGAGGATAAACTCCGCCTGCGGTTGAGTTTCACGCACGGCCTTGATCATCGCCAGCGTATTGGATTTGTATTCTTCGGAACTTCGACCTGACGAATCATTCATGCCGAATGCCAGAATGACGAGGTCCGGTTTGACGGCAACGACATCGGGAATCCGAGTCACTCCCCAGGGAGTCGATGTGCCTCCCACAGCCAGGTTGGTGAGCGTGATGTTGGGCGAATATGTCTGCTTCAGGTGCTCAAGCAGCAAGTCCTGGTACGGCGGTTGATGCGGACTGCAGTTGGCCCAGCCGGAAGCATTGCAACCCGTCGAGATGCTGTCACCGAGCAGCACGATGGAAACTGTCTCTTTGCTGTTCAGCTTCTGAATCGTCTTCGGCAAGGCATTCTCGTCGAACGTTGGGGCGGATGGCCATGGCTCACTGGCATGTCGATAGCTGATGCAGACCTGCATTTCATGGTACTCAGCCCCTGCGGCAAACAGGATCTCGCCATTCCCGTCGCGATGAGTGAGTTTGTGCTTCTGCGATCCTGCCGGACGCCGCAACTGATCGGGCGTAAACGAAGGAATTCGCGAGTCCTTTGGAAGAGTGACCTCACGCGACCCAGCCTTCACCAGGTAATCGCGGCCTGCTTCAAACGTCATTCCACCCGGCACTCTCCAATCGACCGCGCGAGTTACGTTCAGGATGTCCTGTACCGGAAACAGCAGCTGGGCCTTCGCTTCGCCCGTGGCTGGGTCTTTAAGGAACAGCACGGATTCACCGTCCACTGTGTCGCCCAACCAGAACGGCTGCATCAGTTTTGGATCATACACCCACGCAGCATCCCCGGCGTGGGTGGCGATTTCGTCAGCGACAAGCCTCGGATTGAGCATCAACGTCGTGATGATCGCAATCCAGGTAACAAACGCGGTGCGGCTCTTCATGGAAACTCCTTCAGGATTGGAAGATACAAAATTGTCGTCACTTACCGAGTCATGCAGTTCCCGTTCAACTGGATTGAACGACGGGGTTGTGCGGATTTGCCGGGTCGTCCGGATTTTGAGGGTTGAGAACTTTTCGCAGCCAGCCCTCATCCGCGAAGCGTGTCAAAACCCAGATGAATGCCTCCAGTGGTCGCTGAAGTTCTTCGTCGGACGGCAGGTCACCATCGGGACGCTGGAAGCCTGCCGCAGTCAGCCGTACAGTCCATTGTTCGCCTGGAGCGAACTGGTTGATACGATCCTGCACGCGGCGCGTCCATGCGAAACCATAAAGGCTGCTGAACATTTCGACAACTGCCTTCGTGCGTTGCGATGCCGTCGTGGCAGTGCGAAGTCGAGTTAAGTGGCCATCCAGGTTTCGACGGGCGACCCACAACGCCGCGAGCATGAGAATTGGAGCGAAAGCGGTGGCGGGAAACTGGGCCGATGCAAAGCCAGCCGCTGAAGCGAGCAGAAGCAGAATGGCGGACGAGTGGACCAATACGACGCCCGCAGATCTTTTCCCCAGCGAAGTTCCGGCACTCAGTATCAGCACCACGACAACGCCCATTATTGCGGGAGCGGTGAGTTCAATGGGGGCGCGCCCATGACTGCCGAACAACTGACCTATGGCGGGCGACTGCAGCACGACGACCATCGGCAGCACGACAAACCAATGCCATGCGGCAATACCTGGACGGCGAGCTCCAGGTAGTGTGACAAGTGGCGTGAGCAACATGGTGGTCGAAAAATACGCGATCGCAGACGTAACCACACTACTCACCTTCAGCAGTGGCAATGACAGAATCGCGTGCAACAGCACGACAAGTAGCGCAACAGTCATCCAGTTCCATGCCTGGCATGCAGTCCAAACGCCTACCATTGATCGGATGCGAACGGCCAGCCAAACGGCGCAGAGTGCAGCAACGATCGCTGTGAGTCCGATGACGGTGTGCATTTTGATTCTGTTTTCGAGTGGTCTGGCATTTCAGGGTTCCAGCAACTGTCACATCTTGAGCTCCCATGCTGTGGAATTCGACCGATGATGGACTTGAATCATTTTTTTCCTGGATCGCAACATTTGAGTGTGAGAGGGCATAGTGATGGGGGTTGTGCGAATTCTTCAAGAAATACCAATGTTACCTGGGGTAGCGATCCGATGAATAAATGGGGTAAAGACCATTGCAACGCGATTGGCGATGGTTACGAATGGATTGGTTAACCGGTCCATTCAGGGTTCTTGTCGTGGCTGACAGCGAACCCGTGCATCACGGTTCATTCCGTAGGGCGACAGTCGATCCAAAGCTGCTTCTGAGAAGAGCCAGCAGGGATCGCAAGGGGGGATTCAGATGAAATTCAGTCAGCCGCTTGTGCTGCTCTTGGGAAGCGTCTTGTCAGCGTCCGGCATTGGTTGCTCAGCGGTCACTGCTGTCGTCAGCGATTCTCGCCCGGCAAATCGGGAGAATCGCGACGATGCAGATCGGTATGCAGCCATCGGGCGTGTCTTTGAAAATCAGGGACGCTACGACAGAGCTGAAGTCATGTACCGCAAAGCGCTTAGAAACCGTCCGCAGGATTCTGAGCTTCGCAGTCAGTTGCAGCAGCTTGCAGCACGCCGAAAAGAACAGAAGTTCGGTCCGACGGCAACTGCAAACGCGATTGCAATCGCGGACATCGTCAGTCCTCCGAGGCCAGGCGTTCGGTCGGTTCAAGAGATGGTGAAGGCGACGTCAGGAACGTCACCTTCACCTGAGTCCAGCCGGGCCTCTTCAATCCGGGTGGTGACAACTGTGCCGCAGTCTCCGAGTCTCGCACCGGAGCTGAAGGCACTGGCCGCAGCACCAGTTGTCGCATCCGTTGTGACACCAATCGCGGCACTTGAGCCAGACGCAATGCCTCAGATTGAGCTGGCGTCGGGAGAAAACCACGGCTGGCGAAGCCGTCAGCAGCATGTGATCAACCGTGACGATATTCTGACTGCATTGGAACAGCCGGACGATCATGTCGAGATGCTGCTGGAAGCATTGAACGATGGAGCCTGCGTTGAAACAAAGTCACTGGCAGCAACGCTGCTCGGTGGTTGCGATTCGGCTAACACACGGGTCCGCGACGCATTGGCTCAACATCAGAGTATTCAGTCGGATCCCGAAATTCTGCTCGCACTTTGTGATTCACAGATTGAACGTGGTGAAGCAAATCAACGGACAGTCAACTGTCTGGTTTGCCTGTGTTCCGGTTTCGACAGCGAAATTCAAATTCAGGCAGCGTCGCAGTTGAGAAACTTTGCCGGGACGGAACAGGACCTAATATGTCTGGCAGCTTTGAAAGAACTCCTCGGCAGTGCGGACTCAAGCGTCCGGGCGACCGCCGCGGTAACATTGGGGGATTTCGCTTCTCTTGAAAGCAGCACGATCACTCGGCTTCAGGAACTGGCTGATGCTGATGCCGATCCGAATGTGCGTGAGGCGGCCCAATCTACATTGACCCGTCGCACGTCGGACCCACTGCAAGTCGTGCCGACACTCAGCCTGACATCAGAACGGTAGTTTGTCTCTGCGTGTGCGAGACACCAACACGAATTCTGCAGAATACTGATCACATGACGTTCGGATCAGATGACGACAGTACGGAGACTGACCAACATGATCAAGAAACTTTCACTTGCCGGCCTTGCTCTGATGCTGTTTTCAGCCGCAGGCTGCAATTCGTGCTCGGACATGTGTCTCGAACAGGAAATGACGTGCCGCAACCATGTCCTGGCCATGAAAGCCTGGGGAACATGGTCGTGGTGCTACGACGAATTGGATTATCCACGCGATTTTGCCAGTGGCTTTCGGGCCGGATATGAGAATATCCTCGCTGGCGGTAAGGGGTGTCAGCCGACACTGCCGCCTCGCCTGTACTGGAAGCCCTGTTACCAGAATCCCCAGGGACAGGGCAAAATTCAGTCGTGGTTCGACGGATACTCCCACGGAGCGCTGGCTGCTCAGCAGGATGGTTACAGCAACCTGCAGACAATTCCGCTGTCATCTGCGGCACGGCAGAATCTCCTGAACTCGAAAATTCCGGCGTCGAATGCGTGTTTTGCAGAACCCGGCGAGCCGACAGCTCCTGGCCAGGACGAACTGCTCGAAATGCCGGGTCCTGCCCGAGACGAAGACGTACAGCCACACGACGGGCCGCTGATCGAACATGACGATCCTGCCGGGACTGAATTGGCTCCCCGTCCATACGAAGAAAAATAAACCGTCACCTCAACCGGTTGGCTGAGTACACAATAAGGCGAGCGGCAGATAAGTTCTTACCGTACAGCGGACTTCCAAGTCCGCCGAAACAAACGACGGACAAGGATGTCCGTCGTACAGCAGGTAAATTCTTATCTGCCGCTCGCCTTACAAGCAACAGGCCGACAGCAAACAGCTTACCTCTTAGGTGCTGTGCAAAGTCCGTGTGTCTCCGCCATGGAGGTCTTCTGCTCGGTAATGACCGGGCACTGCGACGCCATTTCCGCGTTTAACGCGGTATAGTCTGACCACTCCGCTGGCAGGTTATCCTCGTGGAAGATCGCCGCTACCGGACATTCGGGAACGCAGGCTTCGCAGTCGATACATTCCTCCGGATGGATAAACAGAATGGCTTCACCTTCGTAGAAGCATTCAACCGGGCAGACCACAACGCAGTCCGTGTACTTGCAGTTGAAGCACGGCTCAGCAACAACATGAGTCATTTGACACCCTTTCAGGCCAGTCGATCTGGCGATCTATTCATCAAAACCGAAATGATTTACGACACGTTGGAAACAGAACTTAATGAAAACAAAATTCACGACCAGAATCCACGCCCGATCCGCTTCAAACACAAAGCGGTTATGTTTCGCACAACACGAAACATATTCTTTTAGCCGTCAGACGTCGAACCTTGTTACGAATTTCGGCGATTTATGACATCCTTTCCAGCATTTTCCAGAGTGGGCGGGCAAGGAAAATCAGACGAGACAAATTGAGACAGAGTCTCGACAGTCTCCGGCAGAATTCTCCCGTCCTGCGGGGACACGGAAGGCTGGATTGGGTGAGACTTTCTCAAAAGTCACAGTGAGATTTCGTCCATTCTCTCGTCAGACCGAATGAGTTCGCCTAGCTCACGGACGGCATTTCCCCAATTTTCCCAGAAAAGTCACCGGAAGTTCTCTAAGCCAACCTGTCTTCGCCGATTCCGCACTTGGCTGATCGAGCACATGTTGTCTCAAGTGGCTTTTGAGCGCACAATAGATCACGACACATACTTTGATGCCGGATGAGCCTGTAGAAACCCTCAGGAATTGGATTTTCGGACGAAGCCTTCACCTATTCCCGGTTTTAGTTGATATTTCGCCGTTTTCATGGACTCAAAACTCGAATCAGTGCGTTTCTCAGTCAACGGTCCGTCCAACTTGCGATTTTTGACGTATTCAGGCGAGTGGTAGGGCGAAAACTCGAGGGCTTGATGGTAATTCTTTGTGAGCTGAAATCGTGCCACTAACAGACCATGACCGTAAATTGCTGACAGACCTGCTGAATGTTCAGAGTGGGGCGTGGAAATTGTTCGTAGATCGGTATACGCCACTCGTCGTGCAGGTTATTCATCATACGGCCCATTCCCACAGTCTGAAACTCAACGCCGACGACACCGACGACCTGTGTGCTGATACGATGACTGAGCTGCTCGTGCGGGACATGGCGGCCTTGCGAAGTTTTCGAGGGCGTTGTTCGCTGGCGACGTATCTGGGAGTCATTGCTCGGCGAATTGTTGTTCGCAAGCTGGCTGAACATCGTTTTTCGTCCGCAATGGGGCACATCAACGCACACAGGGCGGCTGTCGATTTTGCGTCTTCGGAAAACAGTTCTGTGCCTCAACTCGATCATCGCGATCAGGTCGAATCGCTGCTCATGAAACTGCCACAGGAATCGCAGCAGATGGCAAAGTGGCTGTTTCTGGACGAATTGACTTACCGCCAAGTCGCGGTACGCCTTGGCAGGTCGCTCAATTCCATCGGACCGCTTGTGTCCCGGCTGCGCTCGCTCCTCCAACGCAGTGAACGTTCATCGCTCACGAAAGAATAAAGCAGCCCGGTCGTCTTTGCCCGAACTTCGCCCGCAACCGAATCAGCCCCCGCTGACGCTTCGGGTTAGTCTGACTTGCAATCACGTGTGGGAGAATGCATCGTTTAACGGCGAGCCGCAGGCGTAGGCGGCAGAGAATTCGCCTACGCCTGCGGCTCGCCGTTAAACGAATGACTTTCCCGTAAACACACACATAGAATCCGGTAGAGTCAGGAACTTTGAGAGCATCAACGACTGGTAGCAGCACGATCTTTTTTTGAGCGGTAGCAATCCTGAGGGTGAATCGACACAATCAGAGATCTGCGGCACGAATTCCTCACGCAGTTTTCAGAATCCTGTCCGGTCGCCCCCGCATGACCAGCTTGAAAGCCAGACTCCACAAAGCCAAAGCACGCCTGTTCGGTTCGGCGGCGAAAGATATCGTCGTGCCGTTCGAGTTGGCGTGCGATTGTGGTCATCGCGTGACTGGAATTCGGCGGGCGACTTACCAGATCGGGACCTGCACTGCGTGCGATTCCAGAATTTATGTGCTGCCCGTCAACGTGTATCCAGCCACGAAGCGCGTGCGCAGTGAAGTGCTGGACGGATCTGTCGGCAGTCGTCTCGGCGTGATCGTGCGGGATCTTGTCCTCGGTGAACAAGAAACGACTGCGGAACTGCAGTCATCTGCCAATCCAACAGCGACTCCCGGAACGCCTGTCGTGTCTTTGGCATCTCCCCCGGAAAACGCTGAGGCAGACGGCGAAAAATCGCGAGAAAAGCGTTCCCGAAAATCAAACACCCAAATCAGGATCTCACCGGCGGCAGCTGCGCTTGTCGCCGCAGAGATTCTTGTCGAAGAACCTGTCGTCCGCGTTCCTCGTCCAGGCATGGCCGTCGTCATGCGGCGGGTCTTTTCACCTTTTCGGCTGCTCATGCTGAGCGCCGCAGTGCTCGTTGCAATGACTGGGTGGTGGATCGTGACACAGCGTCGCATGGAGGATGCCCGCAAGACATGGCGACGCGAAATGGATGTCGCGGAACAAGCCCTTGAAGACAAAGATCTGGTGGCGTTGCACGAATCTCTGTCAAAAGCGGTGGCTGCCGCCAACACTCTGCGACGCGACGACGTCGAATCGCTGCGCGCGGGTTCGTTGTTACGGCAGACACAGGCCGTACAAAATCTGAGTTCCACCGACCTGGTTTCAATGCTTTCCGGTTTCGTCTCAGGCGATGGCGCTTTCAGCACTGCCAAAGCGACGGCAGCCGCAGAATTGCTTACTGGAAAATGGTTTGTGTTTGAATGCTCCTTGTTGCGAACTGAAAACGGACTGATGGCTGATATGCCTCTGATTGTGGATTCTGTTCCGGTGACGATTACGATTTCATCAGATTCTCTGCAACACGCCTTCACGGCACTGCCGCAGTCCCCACTGATGTTTGTCGCGTCCGTAGAATTCTGCCGGGTTGTCGATAGTGGGCCGGAGTTTCACATCCAGCTCAGCGGCAGTTCAGCGACGCTCGTCACGACGCAGTATCACGCCGCTCAGATGGGATTTACGGCAGCAAACTCGCCCGGCCTTGATGCTCTGCTGGAACGACAGGCTGAGTTACTGAAGACTGCATCCGCAGTAGAGGATCGCCGACAATGAGTCCTGGCATTCTGAGATCAGTTCTGCTCGGCTTACTTCTGGTGCTATCTGCAGATGCGCTGGGGCAATCCGTCACGCTTCAGGAATTGCTGGCGAACAAGGAACAATGGCCGATGTATGCAATCGATGGCCAAAAGTTTCAGTTCGAAGGCCGGTTTGCAGGTCGTGCCGCAAATACGATCAGAATCGACAAGTTCGATATCAACTGCAAACTTCCGTCGAATGGCACGTTTCCGAACGGAATAGGGAGTGGCCAGCGAATCGAATTGATCGGACGATTTCTGTCTGAGAATGGAAAACTCTTCTTCGTCGTCTCGCGAATTCTGATTAAGGACAAGGATCTTGACCGGCTGCGTTCGCGCCTGAAAGATGTTCCCGTTGACCAACCTGCCAAGCTCCTGGATCTGGCGGCGGAATACCAGGCCGACGCGGAGTTTTACGACGATGCCACGCTGCAGGCTGAAATCGCGGCCGTCCGGACCGACAGCCTTTCCCGACTTCGCGCGATGGCGCGCGGCGACGTCACAAAACTGCGGGAGCTACTGCAACAGAGCAAGTTGCTTGGCGTCAAACCGGAATTGATTCAGGTGCTGCAGTTTGAATCAATCTATGCGGCATCCAAAGAACCAAACGCAGATGTGGATGCTTTAGTCGCGGAAACGAAATCGTCATCCGAAGGTTGGGATCGGCTCGTACCTCCGATTGCGGAACGTCTGAAACTGGGGTTCGCAAAGGATGCTGTGACGACTTTTATTGAAGCTCAGGAAGCAGACCGACGTGGCTTGCATCGTTTGTTGTACAAGTCACTGCGTTTGCGTCAGATTCAGATGATGGTCAGAACAGATGGAAGCAACGGCCTGGAAATCTCGAAACAGGTTCGCATGGAGTTTGGCAACGAAGATCCGCTGGCTGCCGAATTCGAAGAACGCGAGGTTCAATATCGGCTGACACAACTGGCAACTCTTTCCAGAGCAGATCTCACGGGACTCACGGAATTGCTGACCACGCTCAATCGCGCTCCACAGGTGCCAGATGTTGTTCGCGACTGGTTGCAGGCTCAGGAGCGAAAATTCGGTACGTCAAACCTCGCGGGACTGTTACGGACGGCTGATGAGTATCTGTTCGTGGCCGACCTGCTCAAGTCAGCTGCAGATCAACAGCAGGGCGTGGAATTATTGAAGCAGGCATGGACCAGTGCCCGTGAATCCTCGCCGACCGACGCCGATCAGATTTCCGATCGCTTGAAGCGTCTGGGCTGGGAACGTCTCGACAACAAATGGATGACGAACGCTCAAATGAGTTCGCTGCCGAAGGATGACGTGCAGCTTGCGATTCGCGAGGGTCGCGTTGTGCGTGGAATGAGCGTGCCGCAGGTCGTGCAGACATTGGGCCACCCCACGAAAATATCGAGTATCGCATCGCGGAAATCGGTGTGCGAAATGTGGAGCTACGCAGCGGAAGGTTCTGCCGGCATGGTGATCAGATTTCATCGCAGCGTGAACGATCAGACAACAACAGGCATCGTCGAAGACGTCTCCCGCATCCCTGTGCGGAGGAGCCAATAGGTCGGCGAGCGGTGCCGCGTCAGCCCGCCGGTACGTTGCACCGCGAACAACAGCACCGCGAACAACAACATCCCATTTCCCCAGTTTTTCTGGAGTTTATTCGCGTGCATTCAATTTCGGGCAAGTGAGTTCTCTGTGAAAATCCAGCACATCGCAATTTTTTTTACAGCTTGTCTTCGGGGCGTGGGGCACGTTTGTAACGTGCCCGGCACGATGGAATCGTGCCCCACTTAATTTTGCCGCAGTCCTAAAGCCTATACTCCATTAACTCCCACATCACGAAAGTTTGCCATGCAACTTGGATTTGTAAGTGCCATCCTTCCCGAACAGACATTCGATCGCACATTTCAGATTGCGTCGGAGATTGGGTACGACTGCGTCGAAGTCTGTTGCTGGCCCGTCGGCAGGGCGGAGCGACGTTATGCGGGTGTCAGTCATATTGATGTCGCTCATCTGACCGAGCAGGTTGTGTCGGACATCCGCAAGACCATCGACGCCACCGGCGTGCTGATCAGTGCTCTGGGGTATTATCCCAATCCACTGAGTCCTGTCACAGAGGAAGCGGATGCGGCAGTCTCGCATCTGCGCGTGGTGATCGAAGCGGCGTATCGGCTGGGTCTGGCCCATGTCAATACGTTTGTGGGCCGCGACTGGACGTTGTCGGTTGATGACAACTGGCCCCGGTTCCTGACGACATGGAAGCCACTGATTGATTTGGCTGAAGATCGGGGAATTCGGATCGGCATCGAAAACTGCCCGATGCTGTTCAGTGCCGATGAATGGCCGGGCGGAAAGAATCTGGCCACGACGCCAGAGATCTGGACGCGAATGTTTTCGGACATTCATTCCGACTGTTTCGGCTTGAATTACGATCCATCACATATGATCTGGCAGCATATGGATTATCTGGCACCGATGCGTGATTTCAGCGACAAGCTTTTTCACATCCATGCCAAAGACGTCCGCATCGACCGACATCAACTCAATCAGGTTGGCATCATGGCTCATCCGTCGAAGTTTCACACACCGAAACTGCCAGGCCTGGGCGACGTCAATTGGGGCCAGTTTTTCTCCACGCTCACAGACTGCGGTTATCGCGGACCAGTTTGCGTCGAAGTCGAAGACCGCGCCTATGAGGGCAGTCTGAACGAACGATTGAAATCTCTTCGCCAAAGTCACACGTTCCTCAGGAATTTCATTCCCACATAGGGTCCCCAATCGTGCCGGTAAGCTTCCAGCCTGCGATTTATCACCTCACGCGGTGGACAATGACATCAATGAATCAACTTTGTCCTTTCGAAGACCTCGGTTCGCATCCCGATTCCCGACGTCGCTTTATGTTCAGAGCGATCGGCGGTTTGGCTGCCGCAGGACTCGCGCCGGCAATTGTATTGTCCGCCGCCGAAGACGATGAGCTGAATGAGAAGTTGGACGCATCAATTCGCGGTGCGCTGTCATGGCTGGCATCGGAACAGCAGGTCTCGGGCGCATGGACAACCAGCGACTTCGGGGATTCCACCGCCACGACAGCGCTGGCGATCATGTCGTTTCTGGCTGGCGGTCATGTTCCGGAAGAAGGTCCGTATGGTCAGCATATGACGCGCGGAGTCGGCTGGTTATTGTCCCAGCAGCATGCCAATGGCCTGCTGGTGGGCAAGGAACGCAGCCACGGGCCGATGTACAGTCACGGCATTGCAACGCTCATGCTGGCCGAAATCTCGGGCATGGTTGATCCGACACAATCTGAAAAGTGCCGTGAAGCTCTGCAGAGGGCGATTCAGCTGATCATCAATGCTCAGAATCATCCAAAGCCAGCGGAACACGACGGAGGCTGGCGCTATCAGCCTACCAGCGGTGACTCGGACCTCAGCGTCAGCGCGTGGCAATTGCTGGCACTCCGTGCCGCCAAAGATATTGGCTGCGATGTCCCGGCGGAAAACATCGATCGCGCGATCGCCTACATCCGACGGCTGCACGTAAAACACGACGGAGGCTTTGGTTACATGGTTGGACATGGCAGTTCTGTGACTCGATCCGGAACTGGCATTGTGGCATTGGAAGTCTGCGGCGAACATCGAACCGCAGAAACCCTTGCGGCGGCGAGCCTGATTCTGTCCCGGCCACTCACCCGAGGCGAACAGTATTTCTACTACGGCGCGTATTATTGTACCGTAGGCATGTTCAAAGTCGGCGGCGAAGAATGGCGTCAGTCGCGTGAGTCGCTCTATCGCACAATCCTGGACCTTCAGAATCCAGCCGGTTACTGGAATCCCGAGGATGGCACCGAACGCCAGGCTGGCAAAGTATATTCGACTTCATTGTCCGTGCTGGCATTGGCGATCGAATACGGATACCTGCCGATTTACCAGCGTTAGGAACTCAAATGCCCGTCGAACCATTCCGGACAACCTCGCATGAGTTGCTGGACCGGTTGTCACCGGTGTCCGGATCGCCGTTCGTCTGTCCGGGAAGTGCAAGTGCCGTTTCCCGCGCGATTCATCTGGCTCGACTGAATGCGGCATGGCCAGGCTGCGATCAATGCGAATGGCGATTTGATTCGGAAGGACTGGCCGCACGCACGGTGCTCGAAACCGCACAAATTCGCAGTCAGCGCGCTGACGGAATTCGGCGAACAGAGTTTGGTATTCGAGGCCAGTACATTAACGATCTGGATCGCAGGACCACCGCTGATTTGACTCGAATTTTCATTAACTGTCTGCACGAGCAATCCGCGCTGGACGACATAGACGCAGGGGCCAGACGATCTCCGCGTGAGACTCGACCGGGGCAATCTGTCGTGACTCAACCCGACAAATCTGCCACATCATTTCAGTCAGTTGCGCCCTTGGTTGTTGGTTACGACGGACGCAGTGCGTCGGTTGATCTGGCGATCGGTGTGGTCGCGGCCAGCCGAGAATTCGGGATGCCTGTGATTGACGTGGGTCGATGCACGGCGGCGTCCATACAGGAAGCGTCCCGCTGCTTCCACGAAAGCTGCGGCGCGATCCTGGTGACTGGTGCCGGATCGCCGAATTCGTGGGCCGGAGTGGACGTTTTCGATCGTCATGGCGAGGCAGTGCCGGTCGTCTGGAAAGATTTCGGGGTGCAGTTGGAACACGTCTGTTCCGACGCTGCAACGTTTTTGAAACTTCAATTGCCGGATGCCGCAGCCAGAAGACGCTGGGCTCGGCGATTGACGCGGCAATCAGGCTTTCATGACGTCGTAAACTTCGAAGATCGATATCGAGAATGGATGTTGCGGTGGTACCCGAAACAATCCGGGCTGCGGATCCTTGTGCGAACTGATGACGTTCTGCTGCAGCAACGTCTGGTCATGATCGCACAGACAACAGGTCTGGAAATTATCAGTCGCGGAACGCCTGATTCCACCCTCACTCCACACGTCGCACTGACCATAATAATCCCCGAGGACGATCGCCAGTTTCATGTGCTCAATGCCTACGGTCAACCTGTGAATTCCGAACGACTGGCCCTCGCCTTAAATCGCGCGATGCACACACAGTCATCCCAAATCACGGCTCATGCCGATGCGGCGTCCGATAGATTCTGGCTCACCGACGCCGCCAGAACCGGAGCCCGCCAATCGACCGAATCCATTCATGACGCACTCGTGACTCTGGGATTGATCGCCAGACTAACGGAAAGTAAACGGCTGACCGCCGACTTGTAGATCGTCGATATCGTTTCCTGGGCAACGGCGGGTGATGCCCTACTTAAAAACTCCATGAGATTGCGATCCATGCCACGAACTCGAACTTTTCTTGTTTCGCTTTTGATTTGTGCGTTTTCCGACATCACCATTGCACAGGATCCAGACGGCTTAAGATCGCGTGCCGAAGTGACCAGTTTTGAAGAAACCAGCCGCTATGACGATGTGCTCGATTTCCTGACGAAACTGCAGCAACGCAGTCCCTTTCTCCGAATGGATACACTTGGATTCTCGCAGGAAGGAAGACGACTGCCACTTATGATCCTCTCCGATCCGCCAGTTTCTACGCCTCTTGAGGCCAGCCAATCCAAAAAGCCGATTGTCTTTATCATGGCGAACATTCACGCAGGCGAGGTCGAGGGGAAAGAAGCCGTTCAGCATCTGGCCCGCCGTGTTTTGCTCGGGGATCTTCAGCCTGTCCTTTCGAAACTCACAATCCTGATTGCACCGATCTTTAATGCCGACGGGAATGAAAAAACAGCTCCGGAGAATCGAGCCGAACAATTCGGCCCGATTGGCGGCGTTGGCGTTCGCACGAACTCACAGACGTTTGACCTCAATCGCGATTTCATCAAGCTCGAGTCGCCCGAGGTTCAATCACTCGTCAAATTCCTGAATCTCTGGGACCCGCACCTGACCGTTGACCTGCACACTACAAACGGATCTTATCATGCGTACCATTTGACGTACTCGCATCCGCTCAATCCAAATACAGACAAGCGAATCCTCACATTTCAACGCGACCAGATGGTGCCGACAATTGCAGATGCCATGCTGACAACGCACAATTTTCGCACTTACTACTACGGTAACTTCACCGGCAATTCGAAAAAGCCACAACCTGGCGACAGGACGACCTGGGAGGCCTTTACCCATCAGCCAAGAATCGGTCAGAACTACGGGGGACTTCGCAATCGCTTGACCGTTCTTTCTGAGGCCTACAGCTACCTGTCGTTTCAGCGCAGGATTGAGGTTACTGAGCGATTTGTGGAAGAGATTCTGAGGTATTGTGCCGACCATGCATCGCAGATCGTCGAGTTGACGAGGGCGGCTGATGATGAAACCGTTCGCAGATTTTCAGGAAATGAGACGGTCGATTTTGGAGTCGCGTTCAGGCCAATTCCCCTCGCAAGGCCTGTGGAAATCCTCGTCGGTGAAGTTGAAAGCAGGATTAATCCTCGCTCCGGGAAGGAGATGACGGTGATGGTTGAGGACCGTGTCACTCCGATGATGATGGAAGACTTCGGGATGTTTGCTGCGACTCGATCCGTGCAGGCCCCGCGAGCCTATCTTCTTGCATATGACCGGAACATCGTTGAAAAATGTCTTCAACATGGGATTACAGTCGAAAAGTTGACCTCGGACCTGACGACCGAGGTCGAAGGTCTGGTGATTGGCAGCATCGAAAAATCCACGCGACCGTTTCAGGGACATTTTGAAACGAAGATCACCGGAGAGTACACGAAAAGCGAAATGACATTCCCCACGGACAGCATTCTCGTGCGGACGGCTCAACCACTTGGGATGCTCGTCTGTTATCTCCTCGAACCAGAGAGCGAAGATGGCCTCGTCACCTGGAATTTCTTCGATTCATACCTGAAAGTCGGCACGATGTTCCCTGTCTACAAATTGATGTCGCAGGGGCCAATCGCCAGTGTCCCAGTGGAAAAGTGAGCCCAACAGTGCCAGTCACGTTGAGCCCTTTCATGCCATCTGCGGATGTCTGAGCGTGTCAAAGAGCAGTCGTGTCAACAATTCTGCCGACCAGATCGTCAGAATCAGAAGAAACAGCTGTTTGTAGCTCATCGCTGTCTTGTAGGCCGGACCAAGCGCAGCGCAGTTCCGGCAATTGCCGGACCCTTGCCGGAACAGCGCTGCGCCTGGTCCAGCCTACCAGGAATCAAGCATAGGCGTCGAATTATTCCGCCAGTGCTCAACCGCCCGGATGACGCTGCGCGTTGCGGAATTCCCGGATTGATTTTGATGTCACCGGGCGAGTCGAGGTTTTGGATTCCGGTGTCACCGGCGACTGATAGTTTACGGGATTTAGGAAGTCATCGACCTCTTCTGGTTTTACCGGTTCAATCGGCAACTGCAACTCTTCAGCGGGATTCGGCGTCTTCTGCAATGGGTCAGTGACGCTCTGCGGTTTCGTCGCAGGTGCTTCAGGGACGACACCTCCTGGCAGCGATTGGATCGGATTTACGCTCTCGACAGCCCCAGGTTCAAACGGTCTGGAATGATTGCCGAGAGATTCCCATGAGTTCACGTCTGGTCCGCCGACGAATTCTTCCGGTACCGTTTGCAGATGTGCGTTGTCCAGCGCCCGCGACATGGCTTCGCCGCGAATCCGTGCATCTTCGTATGCTTCCGGATTCCATTCACCTTCAGCAAGGAAGATTGAATTTGACTGCAGGATTGCTCCCTTGCGGAAATTCAGATCCGTAATGGCTTTGTTGTAATCCACGATGAGTTTCAAGTAGCCCTGTTCTGCGTCCCGGCTGGCGAGGCGGGCGTCCAGCACGCGTCCCAGGACAATCGGGTCACTCGTGTTTTCTGCGTTCGCTCGGAGTGCAGTCGCCTCCGCATAGCCCCTGGCAGCAGCCGACTTTTTCAGGCCGGATTCGGCCAGCAGAAAGTTCTGTTCCATGTTGATCATGGCGTCGCTGAGTTCATAACCGATTTCCACTTCCTGGCGTGCCAAAACGGCATTGGCTTTGCGAATTCGCAATTCGTAGTTTCGAACCTGTGCGCGGGCCAGACGCAATCCGAGCGGCATCGTAAACGAAACGCCGGTCGTCCATGTTGTATTCTCTCCCTGGCTCAGAGACTCAAAGTAGCTGTTGTAGCCAGTGTCGGTCACACCGTCGTCGTCTTCACGACCTCCCAGGTGGTCTCCAAGTCCGTTAATGCGGTACTGAGAAACAAGATCCAGACGCGGACGCGCGAGATTCTGGGAGGCTTTGTACTGCAGCTCCAGACTGCGGATTTCCCATTTCTGTCGTCGCAGTTCATGTCGGTTCGAAAGCGATTCCAGCAGACTCGATTCCCAATCCAATTCCAGTTTGGCACCGGATGGCACATCGACCGGAGTGATGAATGTGCCGTCGTTCAAGGGCAGACCCAACAGGCGTCGCAGCCGATACTCTGCCTTGATGACGTCGCCGAGAGATCCCTTGATCCGGGCGTCTCCTTCATAAAAACGGCTCTCAGCCTGCAGCACCGATTCCGCAGCGTCACGCCGCAGTTTCAACTTGTTCTGGAATCGCACGAGATCCTGGACAGTCTCAATTTCCGAATCGTACAACTTCAGAAACAGGTACAAATCCCAGTAGCGGTTTTCCACATCGCGGAGCAGTGTCGTGACAGATTGTTCGAATTCCAGCAGCGAGATATCCGAATTGATTCGCGAAATCAGCACGCCCTGCGCAACCCCCGAGACACCTCGCACATTCGATTGCTGTGGTCCTGCGATGCGCGTGAACTCTACTCCCGACGCTGCCAGCAATGGCTGACGATATTCCGCCTGAAGCGAGCCTGAAAAAGCTGAAGGGAAGAGTCGCGTCTGATTGCTGCTGCTGTAGTTAATATCGTTCTGAACTGACAGCGATCCGGCGGTTGCGATAACCTTTTCCAGTCGCGTTTGAAACTGAGCCGTTTGATCTTCCAGCGTGCCACCTGCCGGGATGCCGATGTTTGGAGTGTTCTGCGGATCTTCCGAAACACCACCTTGTAACGAACTGGTCAGTACCGGGTCAAAGTTTGCCAGGGCGGCTTCCGGGCCAAGGTTTCCGAACAGAAACCCCGTGTCCTGAATCGCGTTGTCCCACACCGAAGCAACTCGACTTGGATTTCCCATAAGGGGGTTCGACGGTGAACCGAAGCTTTGATCGTCAACTATGATTTCTGCGTTCGCAAGTGCCATGCGGACACACTCATTCAACGTCATCTCGCGTGGTTCGACTTCTTCCAGACTCGTGATGCTGCGCGGTCCGTTAAGCAGTTCCGGATTTGTTTCACGAGGCTGTGCCTGCGTCGGATATTCGATCGATGTGGCGTAGTCTTCGTAATGCTCGAGCCCGCGGTCCTCGCCAATCAGGTATTGCAGACGTGCTCCCGGTCCAGCGCAGCCCTGACCAAGCATGGCGAGCAGCAATGCCAAGGCCGTTGAGCGTTTCCATCGTTTCGTCTTCACGCCTGACTCCATTGGGAGGGCATCCGATTTCTATTGATCGCAGGAACTGTGAGTCTCGCCGCGACTCTGGCTGACTTTGAGGCCGCTGTTTTCTGCGCAACGGCAGCGAAATGACGGAGCCTCATAATCGTTATCGTCAGTACAACCGTCAGACTTTGCGCAATCTTCCAGGGACTCTGTTTTGTACAAAAAAGAAGAGCCCGTGTCGAAACACGGGCTCGGTCGTCCGATCAGCAGATTCTGCCGGTTCTTTGATGCGTCCCCTCGCGACATTGACCTGAATGGTTTCAGGAATCGTTTAAGAGAAGAACAAGGTTGCCTGCATTGGAAGATGGATTGGTCATCGGTTCATTCGGGATGGTAACTCGGGGAGTTGTGGAAGGTCTTTCCGGTCAACGAAACCTTGCAGGCGGAGGCATTTCGCCAATCCGCAGTTGTCTTCCTCGGAGGTCACTTCCGGATCAACGCTGCCGAAATGTGACCGATTCGGTGTTCTGTCGGTCGTGTATTGATGTGTGCCACTGGCTCTGCCAGTGCTTTTGCCAGATCAGTGGAGCACTGGCAGAGCCAGTGGCACACAAGCCATCAATGAAAGCGCAACAGAGCAGCAGGTGAATCCGAAGAATCTCGAACCGTATTCCGGGTTTGGCTCAAGTCCCTGAACGCAAAATCCGAAACCGACTATGCGGCATCAGTGCGGCAGATTCTGCCGCTGCGCGCGGTTGATCGCAACTGACAATTCAAGTCTTAACCAGCCCGCTTTACCATGCACACAGACCGCAAAATCGGTTTTGCAATGGGCATCCTGCTAATCGGGATCGTGGCTGCGCTCTTTTTCCGCAACGAACCGCTGCTGTCAACCACGGTTCCCGGAGTCCGTCGCGAACAAGAACTCAATGCACGCCTGCGTGAACGCGATGTTGCCGTTTATCTGAATGAAAATGCTGCTGACGAACCGCCTGAAGAGGCTCAAAACGATCAACCGTGGACTCTGCGCGATGTGCTGCAGAAAATGAACAGACGAAACAAGACAGCACCAGTGCCAGTCGGGGCCGGATCCATCGGAGTCTTCCCTGAACAAGAAGTGCCCATTCCCAGCGTGGGAGACTCTGGTGCGTTGCCTCCACTCCTGCCGGTTGAACCATCACATCCAGGCGTCGTCAAATTGCCGTCGTTGCCACTCAGCACACAGGGGGGCTCGAACGATGGACTCCGTGCTGACACGCCAGCGTCTGACTTTCAGCCTCCGGAGGTCTTCGAAGAATATGTCGTAAGATATGGTGATACGTTGTCCGCAATTGCGCAGCGAATGCTCGGATCGCAGAAAAGGTTTATGGATATCTACAAGGCCAATCAAGACCGCATGGCCAGTCCGGATCGACTTGAAGTCGGAAAAACCCTGCGGATCCCGCGTGTCGCTGAAAACAACAGTCCGACCTATTGAATCCCCATGATCGGTCGGATGAGCAGGTACGTTCCGGCAGTCAGAATCGGAACGCCGATCAGATTCAGCCACAGACCTTGTACAACCATTTCCCTCGCAGGGATTCGGCCGGTACTGAAAACAATGGCGTTCGGCGGTGTACCGACGGGCAGCATGAAACCGCAACTACAGGCCAAGGTCGCTGGCACAAACAGCAGGCGAGGATCCATGTGAAGAGATCCTGCGAGAGCCAGCACGGTAGGGATCACCGCATTGACGGTCGCAACATTGCTTGTGAGTTCTGTCAACATGATCAAACCCAGACAAAGAATTGCCACCACCAACCAGCCTGGTACATCCTGAAGCGGCGACTGCATGGCCGCCCCGAGCCATTTGTCGAGTTGCGTCGCCTTAAACCCGGACGCCAGGGCAAATCCACCGCCGAATAGTAAGATCATATCCCACGGAAGCCGATGCGCTGTTTTCCAGTCCATGAGCGGAAGACTGCGTTGTCGCGCATCGCGCGTTCCGGACGGGAGAATGAACAACAGAGACGCCATAGCGATTGCAACTGTCGCGTCCGAGATGATGGCCTTTCCGTTTCCCTGAAAGATCTGCCGGGCTGAGGCCGGTGCACCCAGGTAATCAGAAAGAACAACAAACGTGTCGGCATAGAATGAATACCATCCCGCAAATAGTTTCACCTTTCCAAGCTCCATCGGTTCGCGCGTGACCCATAACACCGCCGCGATGCTGAACAGTATCAGCATCCTGAATTCGGGTTTCGTCATTGGACCGAGCGAATTCAATCGCTGCCGCAGCGCCGCAGCGAGATCCTGATCACTGGACGAAGCGGACGGCAGTTTTCGAACAAGCACGTACCAAACGATGCCGAAGTAAAAAAGAGAAATCGGTGCGCAGCACAGAAACCACTGTGAAAAATAAACGTTCGGTGCATCGGGCGGAAGCTCGCTGCGATACAGACCGACTGCCACGCTGTTCGTAGGACTGCCGACCAGTGTGGCCATCCCTCCCAGCGATGATGCATACGCCAGGATCAACAGTAACGGAACTGCTAACGGGCCGGAACGACGAACGCCTGCGGCAGCATCCATGTTTTCACGGTCATGGTCATCCAGAATCTTCAGCATCGCCAGTCCAATCGGGAGCATGAGCATCGTGGTGGCGGTGTTACTGATCCACATTGACAGCCCGAATGCTGCCACTCCGAATCCCAGCACCAGCTTTCGCGGACTCACGCCGACGAGCGACACAATATTCAATGCGATGCGCCGATGCAGATTCCAGCGTTCAATTCCCAACGCCAGAATCATGCCTCCGATATAGAGAAACAACACGTCTTCCACAAACGCCTTGCTCGTTTCATCGGCTGTCTGAATCCCGAAGAGCGGAAACATAGCCAGCGGAAGCAGACTCGTCGCCGCCAATGGGATCGCTTGTGTTACCCACAGCCCGGCCATCAGCACCGCGATGGACAGCAGTCGATGTGCCGCAGGTGTCATGCCGACAGGCGTCGGCAAAAACAGCAACAAAATCGAAAATGCCAGGAGTGACGGCAGGACCCATGCCGCACATTGTGCCACAGACGACGTTTCGTCATGCTGTTCAACGCCTGTCACGCTCCGCCACCTTCCGGACGTGGTCCGCGACGTCGTCCGCGACGTCGTCCGCGACGCCGTGGACGCTGCCGCCCGTCACCTTGTTCTGACGATGACGGTTCGGACGAGGCCGGTTCAGCAGACGATGGTTCAGCAGTGGAATCGTTGCCTGATGGTGCTTCGCCCTCTGAAGGGGCGGATCGGTCTGAACGACCCAGTTTTGCATTTGGGTTACGATTTGCCTCGCCAGCATCTCTGGTCGATCCTGATTGTCCGGCACCGGAGCGTCCGCGTGCATCCGGTCGTCTCGTTGGCGGTGCTGTATGGCTGCCTTGCGGTCTCGTAGTATCTGGTTCGCCACCACGACCTCGACGACGCCTGCGCGAATGCTCTTTGTCGCCAACCGCTGGATCAGATTCTTTTGAAGGCTTCTCGTGGCCTGGATTCGACACTATTTCCATCGGAGCTTCGCCTCGTACGGGCGAATCGTTGGCGGTACTATTGACGATTCCTACGCCAAAATCCGGTTCATCCTGCGCTGCCGTATCGTCATACAGCTTTCGACGGTTCGCAAATCTCGCTGGCGGCGGTGGTTTGACCGGAACATGCAACACGTATGGCGTTTCGTCGATTTCATCTACTTCAATCAAGTCCTCAGGGTCTGCAGGACTGATAAAGCGGCTGACGTCGGGCGAAACAGTCCGAGGTCGATCGAGGGGTCTCATGAATTTTGGCGGATCGCTGCACAGGCAAGTCTGCGTTGTCACATGTCCCGGCGTCTGCACCTGACGGCCGCAGCCATCGCAGGAAAAAACCCGCAAGACTCGCATATCGTAACGTAAAGACGGCCCCTTCATAATTTTGCCCGCAATCTGAACTCAGATTCGAATCACCTGACCTACGTCAAATGCTGACGCGCTGTTGAGTATAACGCATGGTTTACTACAACGGGAGCGACTCAAGCCGCTGAAATTACACTTCTGCCACAGTCGTTGGCCACATCTCTGAGAACGACAACAGTTTCCACTCGGTTCTTCTGAGTCTACAAGGTGACGAATGGTTTGTCACCTCGATTTGTCTGCCGTCGGCGATTTGAGTCGCGGAGAATGTCGCAGGTGCAGCAAATGGCGAGCCGCTGGGCGTCAGCCCTCGGTGTGCTGCGATTCCGCTCGCGGCGGTTGGCGATATTGTAGTCTGCCTCGAAGTTCAGCCAGGTGCTGCACGACATGCTTCGCTGCTGCGTCTCTCTACGCAGACGAATTTGCATGCCGTCGAGAACGGCGAGCGGAACTGACGGACTGCAGGGATTTCGCTAAACCAGCTTCGGTGCGGAAACGCTTTCGGAAATTCTGTACCAGATCCAGTCAGGATTCTGCACTGCAATCAAGTCGCTCCAGAATCGGTTCGAACTCTGCCGGAATTTTTCCAGCCTTGTCCTTGCGAAGCTGGCGTCCAGTCCAGTCGAGCAATTTTAAATACTGTTCCAGCGTCATCGGCAGGCAACCCTTGTTGCTGGCTCGGCGAGTTGGTTGCTTCTCACGCACTTTCTTACGCGGCGGATCAAGGGCCACCGGAGCCAGCCAGCCTGCGTGCTCACCATGTTCAACACGCTGATCCATTGCATCACCACCCCGTCCCTTCTCCCCCGCTCCGGGGGACAAGGCGGCCGTCAGGCCGGATGAGAGGCCTTGCGCCATGGCTGATTGCCGATCAACAATGCGTTCCTGCACACTGGTGAAATCACTTGTCTCCGGCGTCAACGCAATGCCCGCTCGGATCGGATTCAGATCCACATACGCCATGCACGCTGCAATCGCCATTTCATCCAGAAGCGGCTGTACCTTGAAACGCGCTTCCCAAAAATGCCCGGTCACCTCTTCTTCACGATTCCCGCGTTTCGCGATCGGCTCGGACAAACACTTCATAAACCACGACACATTCGACAGGCGTCGCCGCTTCTCTTTCAGACCAGACGCATCATTGCGAATATGACTAAGCTCCGGTTCCGTGGG
>CAMAVB010000075.1 GCA_945861465.1 Candidatus Kuenenia stuttgartensis | reverse complement strand
TCAGCGTGTTGCGAATCAACGAGTCTTTGCGGATTCACCATCGACTCCTGTTGATCGAACTCGGTGCCTTTCCGCCACCGCAATAAAGGGTCAGGCCGCAGGGAAATAAGGCTTCAATTCAAAGAGTCCAGACCCCTTTTCGCCACCCCCAACCATCCGCGCCCGCAGACGTCATGAGCCATTGCATCCAGCGGCTCAGGTCTCCATCCTCATGCGGCCACAGCAGCAGGTGAAAATTGTTTGTCATCAGACAAAACCCCGTCAGCCGCATCGGCACCTTCTCGTGAGCCTCCCGCATCAGGTTCACAAACGCAGCGAAGTCGTCTCTTTGTGAAGGACGTCACTCCGGCCATTGCCCCGGTTCAGGACGTGGTAAACAAAACCACCTCGCGATGTTCTGGATGTTCGTGGCATGAACACAGATTAACCGCAGTCATAACCCGTGTAAAGTAGAATGTCCCCTTTTGCGATTCTCAAACTGCCGGGTACAATCTTATGAAGACGTTACGGAAAGATCGCTTATCAAGGCCTCAGCAGTTTTTCGTCCACTGATCATAGCCCCTTGAATGGAAGCGGTGTCGGAATAGTCGCCGCAATGGTAAAGCCCCTGGACGATGCGTGAAGCCATCGGAATACCATCCCGAAAGTGCGCGGGCTGAACAGGCAATGCATAGGGAATGGAGTAACGCTTCAAAAGTGACCATGAATCGACCGACGCACCAAACCACTCTCTCAGTTGACGACGGACAGTGTCTTGCACATCGTTCGAGAGCGACTGCGGGTCTCCGACTACGGAAACACTGATCAGTGACTGACCGGCAGGAGCATAAGTTTTTGCCACATTACTCACCACACACAGATTGTTGATCGGGCCGTGGTGATCGCCGTTGAGTACAAGCAGCGATTCGCGAAATGGTGCCTGCTGAGCAGCGTAGTAGAAGCACGTTGTCGCTCGTCCTTCAGGCGATCGAATAATTCCGCCGGTCAATCTTGACGCCTCCGGCCCCTCCACAGCGAGCACGATTGCAAGGCAGTCAATAGATTCACCACTTTTGAGTCTCACTCGATGATTATCTACCAGCGAATCGACAGGAGCTGAAAGACGAATCATTGACGGAGAGAGGCCCGCCGCCAGTTGCTCGGGAATCGCGCCCATGCCTTGCTCAGGCAATGAGGCGTCCCCCATCGCGAACATGCGGAACATAAATCTGAAGAACCTGCTCGAAGTGGTCAGATCCTTCTCAAGAAAGACACCTGAAAACCAAGGTCGAAAGAAACGATCCACAATGTCCGAAGACAGCCCGCAGGTTTTCGTGAGATATTCCTGCGTCGTCGATTCGGGCTCTTGCCACAGGTCAGCGATAGATGTGTGCGTGACATGCCATCGAAGCTTTGCAAGTTTCAGGCGATCAGAAAAGGTTCCTATTCCATTGAATGCCGTGGACAGCAACTTTGAAGGTCGCCGCCATGGATCGCTCATCTCGACCATTCGGCCTTGAGTGCGGATCAGGGCTCCAGGGTCGAAGTTCTGCAGCCGCAGTGCTGGGTAATCGAGCTGCGCGGCGGCCTCCGGGTAAGCAGTCTGATGCACCTGAAATCCTCGGTCGAGAAGGAAGCCATCGACATGGTCTGTCCTGACGCGGCCACCGATGTCGTCCTGAGCTTCCAGCACGACGACATCGATATCATGTTTCAGCAACACACGCGCGCAACAAAGCCCCGAGAGCCCCGCTCCAATCACAATCACAGGTTTCGGTTTCATTGACGACTTTCCATTGCCCCGGAGCTGCGGGTCGAGGAGCGTCGATGGCGCTCATGTCTCTTTGACAGCGACGATAACCTCCAGCCGCCACAACCGGTGGCGTCTGTGCGCAATGGTCGCCAATGCGTTGCAATCACCGGTTGCCCTTTCATCTGAAACCTTGTCATCTCCGATTCCACAAGTCACCGGGGAAACATCACGGACTGGAACCGCGATCAGTGTACACAATGCTCGAACGAGTTTGCGATCGAGCGAGGTTAGGACCGGCGCAGAAATAACTGTCGTCTTTTGGACGTGGGGCACGTTTATAACGTGCCCGGCACGATGGAATCGTGCCCCACTTATTTCTGTCTCAGTCCTTACTCGTCAGTTTTATCACTGACCAGCAGCGAGATGAATGTCGATGTCAGGGCGATTGCGAATACTGCACAGCCCACAGCAAAAATCAGTAAATCTTTATTTGGCATGATTTGTACTCCCAAGCACGAGGGTCCCGAAACTCAGGATCGATGGCACCCACAACCCCACGAACATCCCCTCATCTTTATTTCCGTTAAACCACAGCGAGATGGAGAAGAGAAATGATGCCCCAGCAGCCACGACATAACCCAGTTTCGCCAGTTTTTTCTTATTCATGTCCAGCCCCTCATTTCAGGTTGTTCCAACGTGGACGCACACAATTCGTCCAAAACGTTCACCGTAGCCACACCGTGATGGTGAGCAGCGATTAACAGAAGTTCGCCATCATTTGCTTTCGGCGCAGGGTCAAGGTTCAGTTGCCGTGAGGTGGGATTTGGCGAGGACGTCATCCGCGATCTGGGACAAATCACATCGTGTCAGTTCGACTTTTGTTGGGAATTGGACTTTTGACCGATTATGAATCATGTGAATTCTCTTCCCCAACAGATTTTTGGATGAGAAAATTTCAAAGGGGAAGCGAGCAGAAGGAATGATCGCAATGACGTATACCATCCATCTGAACGTAAAAATGCGGGGAGTCACGCGGTTTGTGTTGAGATGTCAGGTGAATACCGCCGCTTTCGGTGATCTTTTGTCTTTTCTGAAAAATCGTGTTATGTGTGGACGTTTTAAGACGGTCTGAGAAATGAAAGTGAACGTTACGAACGTTCTATAGATTTGAAACCAAGAACTAAGTGGGATTTGAAATGAAGAAATTGACGACTGTATGGGTGACAGGCTTACTGGCTCTGGCTGCAACGGCGGAAGCTGGTTCGAAGTGCAGCGGGACAGCGACGACCAGTCGCTCTGGACGTGGGACGCATGTGTTGACATCTGCTGTGGCTCATCCTGCAGGCAAGGACATCGTAGATACAGCCGTCGCGGCTGGTTCGTTCAAGACCCTTGTAGCCGCCGTGCAAGCTGCTGGTCTCGTCGAGACTTTGAAAGGCGAAGGACCGTTTACCGTTTTCGCACCGACCGACGAAGCATTTGCGAAACTACCCAAAGGGACTGTGGAATCACTGCTGAAGCCGGAAAACAAGGCAAAACTGCAGGCGATCCTGACATATCACGTGGTTTCAGGAAAAGTGATGGCGGCTGACGTGGTAAAAATCACGGGAGCTGTTTCTGTTCAGGGTCAACAGATTGACGTCGTCGTGAAGGACGGCAAAGTGAAGGTCGATGGAGCAAATGTCGTGAAAACTGACATTGCGTGCTCCAATGGCGTGATCCATGTGATCGACAGCGTGATCCTGCCAGCGGACAAAGACATCGTGGACACGGCTGTGGCTGCCGGTTCATTCAAGACATTGGCCGCAGCACTGAAAGCGGCTGGTCTGGTTGAGACTCTGAAAGGCGAAGGACCATTCACGGTCTTCGCACCGACTGATGCAGCGTTCGCGAAGTTGCCAAAAGGGACCGTCGAGAGCCTGCTGTTGCCAGAGAACAAGGAGAAGCTCGCTGCGATTCTGACTTACCACGTTGTGGCAGGCAAAGTACTGGCCAGTGACGTCGTTACGTTAAAGTCTGCGAAGACGGTCAATGGCAAAGAAGCCACCATCAAGGTGAGTGACAAGGGCGTGATGGTCGATGCGGCCAAGGTCGTGGCAACTGATATCGAAGCGTCAAACGGCGTGATTCACGTCATCGACAGCGTGATCCTGCCATAAACGCACGAAGAACGAAGTAGAGTGTGGGGCGGTTGGCACAAGTCATCCGCCCCGTTTTGATCAATGCACCTGATAAATGAAAGTTCAGAATCATGTCAATTACATTTGATGACAGTCTGGTCGAAGAATCATCCGCAGACGAGTGCTGTGTGCGATCGAATGCATCCCGTCAAGTGCGACGAGCAATGCTGACCGAATCTGCAGTCGATTTAGCAGCGATTAAGGGTGCTGTGCGAACGATCCTGCGGGCAGTCGGCGAAGACCCTGACCGAGACGGATTGCTGGAGACCCCGCGTCGTGTTGCAAAGATGTATGCTGAAATGTTTTCTGGGCTCCAGCAGGACCCGGGGCGGCACCTCGAGGTGACATTCGAAGAGAGTTACGACGAAATCGTGCTGGTGCGTGATATTCCATTCACAAGCATGTGCGAACATCATTTACTCCCATTTCGCGGAGTTGCGCATGTTGCGTACATTCCAAACGGACGCGTCACGGGGCTGAGCAAACTGGCTCGCGTGGTGGAAGAAGTGTCGCGTCGCCCCCAGGTCCAGGAGCGAATGACACAGACTGTCGCTGACCTGATCGAAGATCGTCTTCGCAGTCGGGCCGTCGGTGTGATCATCAAGGCCGAACATTCCTGCATGTCTATCCGCGGAATTCGCAAGGCGGGGAGCCTGACAGTGACCAGCACGATGCGTGGTGCATTTCGGAGTGATCCCGCAAGTCGATCAGAACTCATGTCGCTGATCAACATGCCGAGTTGATCGTTTCGCAGCTGGTGTATAAATCTGAAATGAGGCAGGATCCATGATTATCCAGAAACAGTACAAGTTTTACGCAGCACATCGGAACGAGACACTGCAGGACAAATGCAGGAATCTGCACGGTCACCGATACGGTTTGCGGTGCCACTTTGAGGTGGAACGTGACGGCGACATCAGCACGCTTTTCGGAGACTTTGATTCGCAAATCGAACCATGGTTGAAATCGCATTACGATCACGGCATGTTGATCAACGTACATGATCCGCTTTACGAAAGTCTCCAGCAACACATGGCACGAACCGGTGAGTCCCTTCGGCTCAAGGTGATGGACGGGCCGACGAGCGTGGAAAACCTCTGCCACCTGTTGTTCAGCGAGATCACGCAGATGGGATTTCGTCTGGCATTGCTGGAAGTTCAGGAGACTGACTCCTCCGTCGTTAGTTACACGCGTCAAGACTGGATCGCCGACAATCGGCACTTCGCCCGACGCAGGTCCCATTCCGATGCGGAAATCGTTGCGTTTTCTTAAAGTGACCGCAGGCGCACTGTGCGCTCACGTTGCCGACTCTTCAAAAACACTTCACTGAATCGAACTATGTCGAGCCAAACTGATGAGAGTCAGGCGTTGCGAGATGTGACACTGCATCCGGCCGCGTGGATGCGGCAGGTCCTGCTGGCGGCGGCAGTTTACAACATCGTGTTGGGAGCTTTCGCCATTTTGAGTCCGCTCACGCTGTTTCGTTGGTGTGGATTCGATCCCCTGCCAATCTACCCGGAATTGTGGCAGTGCATTGGAATGATCGTCGGGGTGTACGGGGTGGGTTACGGAATCGCCGCTCGTGATCCCTATCGACACTGGCCGATTGTGTTTGTTGGATTGTTAGGTAAGATCTTCGGTCCTATCGGCTTTATCGGGGCGGTGACATCGGGACGTTTTCCGCTAACGATGGGATGGACGATTCTAACGAACGATTTGATCTGGTGGGTGCCTTTCGGGTGTCTTCTCTGGGGAGCATTCGTGGCAAATCATTCGACGTTCCGACGGGCACCCGAGCAGCAGAATTAACACATCAGCCCCAATGAAAAGTACGATGAGTTTCGGCTATGAAAGTGATTCTGCTAGCACAAGTCTTCTCCACGTTGTTTATGGTCGGACTGATCTGGTTCGTCCAGGTCGTGCATTATCCTCTGTACTCGCATGTTGGTCGCGAGCAGTTTCCACAGTACGAAGCAAGCCATAATCGATTGACGACGTGGGTCGTCGGCCCGACGATGCTGATTGAGATGGCGACTGCCGTGGCGTTTTTGAGGTATGTGCCGAATGGCTCGACACCACTCGCGTGGCTGGGGCTGGGGCTGCTGATTGTCATCTGGATCTCGACTGCCACGCTGTCCGTGCCTGCTCACGACGTCTTGACAGCGGGATTCTCTGAGAAAGCCTGGCAGCGACTGGTTTCGACAAACTGGATCCGCACAGTTGCGTGGACGTTGCGTGGCGTGATTCTGATGGTCGTCGCGTATCGCAGTCTCGGCGTTTGATCGTCCGTTCCACTGTGACACAAGAACGCAGGAAGAACGCAGGGAGACCAGTTACGACAGGGGTCCCGCGTCGGAAACACGGGGAACAAAGGTGCTCGTCATCTGGCTCCGGTGGAATTGCGGGGAGGTGCGAGTACGATCGGTCCATGTCTGAATAAGCAGGGCGCTAGGTGCAGTAACCAAGGTTTTTTGCCGATCTCGACTGCGGAGTACCTGACCCTGCTGGACTGGACGGCTCGGCAGACTCGATCGGGCAAGCACGGTTCGACGCCGAAACAGTTTGCTCCGTTGTTCGATCGCCTGGGGATCTCGGCGGACTCGATGGGAGCGCAGCGGTCATCTCGACGCTGGAAAACTCTCTGTCCCCGTGCTGCAGCACTGAAATACAAGAGAGACTCGTTCCGCTTGGTCGGCAACAGGAACCTTGCATTCTTCATGCCGTTCGATACAAACATTCTGTGTCCCCGCTGGTCTCCATCTGCGCTGGTCTCCACAAGTTTATCAGGTTTTCCTGCCGGGGGAAGACTTTTCGAAGCAATCAGAATAACGGCGAGCTGACGCCGAGACGCGCGACAATGTAGCCATCATCGCTCCGCGCGATGAGCCCTGTTGACTGCATGTCGCGGATCAATCACGGGCGAATTTCGAGAAGTTTCCTGAGATGGAATTTGAGTTGGGTGATCACGTTCGTTCGTTGAAGGCTTGCCGGATTCGGGGGGTTTGCGTTAGATTTCGTCAATTCGGGTGGTTTGCTGATTCTGGCAAAGCATCACAGTGGACATAAACAACAAAGGGCAGGAGGCCGTTTCTAATGACAACTTCGCACGGGCGCAGAATACAGAGTCGCCGCGCGCTGGCCATCATGGCGTGGGTGTCGCTGGTGATCATCGCCGGGCTGCTCTGGTATGGGCAGGAAGAGGACACGATCCGGATTCAGGCATGGGAACCTGCCGCGTTGCTGCTGTCTGCATACTCGGCGTTTCTGGCAATTTTTGGCTGGCTGCTGTTTGCGCCTGAGAGAAAATCGGCAGAAGAATCCCCGGCCCTGTTTTTCTCTGGCATGTTGACACTCATTCCGCCCTGCTTTATCGCTTATCACCTGATGCCGCCGTCGTCGCCACTCCGAGGTTGGCTCACACTGGGTGTGTTTGTGTTTGGGCTGTTTGCGATTTTGAGTCCGCTGCCAGCCGAAGTGTTTGCTGTTCCACGCGACCGAAAGTCGTATCTGCAACCGCTCACCGACAGTTACCTTTCCGTCATTGATGTCGAAGAACGGCAACTTGACCTTCAAAGCGTGGTCCCACGTTTTTATCACTCGCTCACGACTCCTGACGTGGCACGATCGCCGACGACTCCCCGCAGCACTGCGCGCGATCCGTGGACCGATCCATTTTATGGCACTGGGCGTGCGATGAGCCAAGTCGGTTTCGCACGACGATCGACGTATTCAGAAAGCCCCGACCGGACGCATGAAAACGATCACGATCGACCATTGCCGCAGTTTCGTGAACCGCGGCGTCCATCTGGTCTTGGATATCCGGCGACTCGGACCAGTGTACCGCCGGTGTCACCGATGCCGTCGGCGATTCCTTCCGGTCCTGCGAATCCGACGAATCCCGTTTTGTCGCGACCTCCGATGATTGCTCCTTCTGCCTTCGCAACGCACGAATCCAGATCGCCCAATTATCATCCACAATTCACAGCTCCGGTGACCAGTACACCGGAGACCGGAATACCTGGGTTAGTTCAGCCATCACCGATGTTGGCGTCCACGACTGCGCCTCGCCGACCCTTAACGGAACCTGTCGCGCGAACCTCGCACCCTGTCGGATTTCAGACGCCACAAGCCTCGCGGCACATCGTTTCATCCGCTCCGCCCGTGCCTTCATATCCGGCATCGGCAACTGCGCGAGTTTCGACACCGGTGCCGCCGCCGGTGACACGGGACCTGCCGACGCGAACGACACCACCGGTTTCCGATCCTTCAGTGAAACCTGGTTCATCCGGCGCTCAGCCATTGATCGCTCAGCCATTGATCGGGCTTCCTTCGCGGGCTGCGGAAACAGATCTGCGTGAACTGGACCGCAGGATCAGGGAAATGGAGGTGGATGACGATCATGACGCGGATCTTTCAGACGATGCAGTAGTGCAGTCAGCGATGTCCCCAACGAGGGAAACAACACCACTCAGCGATGTGAAGATGGAACGGCTGAAAGATGAGCTCGGCGGAGAAATGATCGACGGAACGATCCGCGTCTTCTTTGAAGTCGGCCAGAAACGAGCTCATCTGCACGTTCCGATTTCTCCACCGCTGGCCGGGTTGCCGGAAGTGGAGTGTGAAGCGGTCAGTGACGATTCCGTACGCTGCAAAGTCGCAGTCCGACAGCCGTATGGCATCCGAATTGAAGCTCGACGGTCCGACGCATCACAAGCATTGGATACCGACATCGGATTCGCTGCGGTCTACACGCCATCGGCGCGGCGCGGGTGAGTTGAGGACGTCCATTCGATCGGCGCTACTTTGCCGGAAGTGACTCAAAGTCCCCTGCGGAAACGACAAAGAGGCGTTCTGGTTTCAGATGCTTCTTCAGCGCCGCGTTGACGACTTCCACGGTCAGGTTTCGGATTTTCGATTCGAAGTCAGCGACATACTTCATGTCGCGTCCGATGAATGCATACGCTTCCAGCATTGGAATCAAAGAGTTTTCATCAGTGCGGGAAACCTGCTGTGATTGCAGATAGCCTTCTTTGGCCTGCTCAAGTTCTTCCTGCGTGATCCCGTCGGCGACGAGTCGTTTGAGTTCTTCCTGAATGGCTTCGTGCAGTTTTGCGGAATTGGCGGGATTAGAAATGGCGAAGATGTAAAACGATGTGCGCTCGTCAACGGCGGAGGCCTGCAAGTTGGATTGGACCGTGTATGACAAACCATCTTGCTGACGAACACGATCGGCAAGACGGGAAGAAAGTCCACCCGCACCAAGGATAAAGTTGCCGATGGATAACGCCGGATAGTCGGGATGACTGTCTTTCAGGGGCAAGGTCATAGCAGCGAAATATGCGGCGTTGGCCTTATCCGGTGTATTGATCTGCACGAAATCTCCGGTCAGATTGTTGACTGAGCTTCGAGGAATGCGTTCAAACGCCGCATTCGACTCCCAGCCCTGCGTAAATTCATCAACCGCCGGGACCACCAGGTCTTTGTCAAAGTCACCGATGATCGTCAGTTCGCCCACAGACGATCCGACCAATCGCTGATACACATCCTGTATCTGTTCAATTGTGACGGCCTTGGTACGTTCCATGTCTTCTTTAAGTTCTGCAATGTAGCGAGGATCATCGACGTCATACGGTGCCATTTTTCGGGCCACGGTATTCATGGCGATGGCGACGGGGTCGCTGATGCGTTCTGCAGCATTTGACAGCATCTCTTCGCGAATCAGTTCCAGCTCTTCCGCAGGCAGTTTTGGACGTCGGAGGACTTCTTCAATGATGCGCAACACGGGTACGAGGTTTTCACGATTTGTCTGGACGGTGACAGACAGATTGCCCGCATCGCCCGATACGTTCATTTCGGCTCGGTAGTTGTTGAGTTCGTCGCTGATCTGCTGGCGTGTCAGATTTTCTGTGCCGCGATCGAGCAGCCCGGGAAGCAATTTTGCGGCAACGGACAATCCCTTCAGGTCATTGAGGTTTGCGTAACGCAGATTGAGCTTCAGCGTGACAGAGGACCCTCGTGTCTTGCGCGGCAGCAGCGTGACTTTGATTCCGGATGAGAGCTGAGTTCGTTCCAGTCGCGATTCAATGCCTTCCGGGGACGCATCAAATTCTTCGCCTTGAGCGACATCTGAGCGACCCGCATAGTCACCGATCATTTCCGCGAGGTCCGGCGTCGAAGGCACGGAAGCACGTTCTGCTTCTTTTGTTGGTTCAAACAATCCCGCTGTGCGATTGCTGCGAACCATATACGTTGCTGCGACGCGGTTCACATCTTCGGCAGTGACTTTTTCCAGTTGGTCGCGATAGATAAAGAACAGCCGCCAGTCGCCCTGCGCCGCCCAGTCGCTCAATTGAATGGCAAGTCCCTGAGAGTCAGCAACCTGGATTTCCCGCTGCCGCAGCATTTCCTGTCGTGCCCGATCGACTTCTTCGGCAGTGAACGGCTTTTCGACGGAACTTTCCACCGTTTCAATCAGGTTCTGCAGCATCGTCGTGCCTTCTGTTCCTGGAGCGGCCTGGGCACCAAACAAAATGATGCCCGGATCATGCAGGGCAAAGCTGCTTCCGAAGACTCCTGCCGCAAGGCGACGTTTGACCAACGAATCGTAGAGTCGTCCAGACGGCTCGCTGGCCATGATGGTGGTCATCACGTCGATCGTGGCATAGTCCGGATGGCCTCCGGCGGGAATATGATATGCCAGCGCCGCGACAGCAATCTCGCCGACACGTCGCACGGTGACCATGCGGTCGCCGTCCTGCGCTGGTTCCTCGGTGTATGTCTTGTCCAGTTCTCGTTCGGGTTTTGGAATCGCACCGAAGTGCTGCTGAATGAGTTGCACTGCCTTCTTCGGATCAAACTTTCCAGCCACGATCAGCATCGCGTTGTCGGGCTGATAAAATCGTTTGTAAAAGCGACGAAGGTTTTCGACGGGAACTCGTTCGATGTCGGCACGATTGCCGATCGTGGACTTGCCGTAGTTGTGCCATTCGTAGGCCGTCGAAAAAACTCGCTTGCATCAGGACACGTTGCGGACTGTTTTCTCCGCGCTCAAATTCATTGCGGACAACGGTCATTTCTGAAGCCAGATCTTCCGCTTTGATCAGACTGTTGATCATGCGATCAGCTTCCATCGAGATCGCAAATTCCAGATTCTCATCGCTGGCGGAGAGTGTTTCATAGTAGTTCGTGCGATCCAGCCATGTCGTCCCGTTAAACTGTGCGCCGCGTTTCGTGAGTTCTGCCGGGATCGTTGGTCGTGACGGAGTCCCTTTGAAGACCATATGTTCGAGCAGATGTGCCATCCCTGCCTCACCATATCCTTCATGCCTTGACCCGACGAAAAGCGTCAGATTGACGGTGACATTCGGCCGCGAGACGTCAGGAAACAAGAGCACCTGCATCCCGTTCGCAAGTTTCAATTCTGTAATTCCTTCCACGGTACGGACAAATGCCGGACCTTCATCCGCACGGGACGCATTGACGACCACCGACACCAGAAGTGCAACGACTAAACATCGAGCCATGGAAAATATCCTTATCGTATTGCTGTTAGGACTGAGACAGAAATAAGTGGGGCACGATTCCATCGTGCTGGGCACGGTGCATACGTGCCCCACGTCCGGAAGACGACAGTCATTTCTGCCCCAGTCCTTAACAGACCAGTGGTTTGATGTACAAAATGTGCCGTATTTTCGCGGATGGAGGCCGTATAGTACTTTGACAGGAGCCACGCAGAAAGGAAGCACAACGCATTTCTTGAATGACGCTCCGTGCAGTATAAAGCGCCGCACTGAAACCAATGTCTCAAATTTCAGTTTTTGTCAATGAATCTGTTTCGGACGACACGTCATGAAGATCCGTGAAATTCGCTGTGCCGGTTTGCGTGGGGCGACTCCAGAAGGTGGCTGGAGTAACGAGTTGCGTCCGGACGACTGCGTGCATACGCTCATCGCCGTGCATACGGACGACGGTGCTGTGGGACTCGGCAGCGTCTTTACCAACGACGCGCTCGTCCGAGCTTCGCTGGCCATGCTTGAACCCCTGTATCGCGGAGAGAATGCACTTGAGCCGGAACGTGTGAGCGAAAAACTGCATCAGAACATGTTCTGGCTGGGACGCGGCGGTTCAATCACGCACACCATCAGCGGCATCGATATCGCGCTGTGGGATCTGCTCGGGAAGGCAACCGGGCAGCCTGTCGGGCGACTTCTGGGCGGTCGATATCGCGACCGAGTCCAGCCATATGCGTCGTTGCTGATGGATGAACCCGACAAGTTGCGAACCCATCTGCTGGCCGTGAAGGCCCAGGGATTTCGAGCGTTCAAAATTGGCTGGGGACCGTTTGGTCGGCGAAATTCCGCGACCGATGAAGCCATCGTCAAAGCGGCGCGCGAAGCCGTTGGCTCTGAATCCCGACTGATGGTCGATGCGGGTGGCAGCGATGCGCATTGGACCCACGGTTACAAGTGGGCGTTGAATACGGCAAAGATGTTGGCGGACCATGATGTTTATTGGTTTGAAGAAGCGCTGAATCCAGATGCCCTCGAAGACTACGTCAAACTCCGGGAACATTCGCCCGTGCCGATCGCCGGAGGAGAAGTGCTGACGCGGCGTCAGGCGTTTCAGCCGTGGCTGCAGGCCCGAGCGTTTGACATCGTGCAGCCGGACGTCACAAAGGTCGGTGGCATCAGCGAAGAACGTCGCATCGGCTGGATGGCTCAGGAGCACGGCGTGCGCTTCATCCCGCACGGCTGGAACACAGCGGTCGGACTGGCCGCCGACCTGCATCTGGCATCTGCGTTTCCGGGCACCGATCTGGTCGAATACCTCACCGGTTCCCCTTTTATCGACGAAATTACGATCGGCGGCTGGAAACTGGATGCAGACGGAATGCTGGCCATTCCAAACACTCCCGGGCTTGGTTTGGAACTTGACCCCGAGGTCGTGAAGAAATACACGGGGATCGATAACCTGTTGTCGTGAGATCGGCGTGCGAATGGCTGCCATATCCACTGCCCCGACTCGATGGATCCACGATTCAGCAACTCAAGAGGAACGTCAAATCGGGTCTTCCAAATTGACGCGAGTACTATTCTCGTACTCCAGCGTCTTCGAGCACGTTTGAAGCATCGGGTTCTGCGACGGCCTGAATTCCTCGGCAATCGGCCAATGCTGAACGCACCGACGGCATCGTAAAGTACAAACGCATCAGTTTGTCGAGCGACCGTGTCTGAGTGACCCCGTCATTCAACCACCGTGAGACAATTTCTGTAGCAATCCCAAGATGTTCTGCAAACACCTTCTGGCTGACTCCGCACTTTTCAATTCCCGCACGGATCTCATCAACTGTCTGTATCCCGAGATGCCTGCACAGTCCAACACTGATTTGACCATCCGTTTCTGCGTTGAAGTATTGCTCACCACAGTGATCACACTGATCAATTCTGAGAGAAGGAATGTGAAACGTGTGGAGCTTTCCGTCATGCCGGACTCTGGCATCGTAGGCGATCTGAACAGCTATCACCGTCATTTGCCCGCACGCAGCACATCGGTGGGGATATGGCCTGTCCTGAAGGATGTTCTCTGAAGTTTGGTTACCCATTGTGTATGCTCACTATGGTGACCGTTGGTCCCATTCGGCCAAGATCAATGACCGTCTCGACATAAATCTTTCGTCGTGCGATGGCGAAGCGGAAGTCGTAGTGAAAATCATGTGTGTTCCGCCACGGATCACGTGTCTCAATCACTTGGTCAATTTCGCCGCCAGCGAGCAAGTGCTCATACATCATTCGAACCAACGATTGCGCGGTTTCGCCGGGGAGATGATCTCGCAGCCACTCATTTGGAACGCGGAGCAATCTCACATAGCCCACTCGATTCCAGTTCTCCAATGCCTCACGAAAGGCTTTGGCGATAACGCTGTCTCTCAGCGGAGCCATGAAAAGCGCCTACGCTGTATTTTCAAATGAATGTGAGCTTACCAAGCATTTTACCGCAGGAGATGACATATGTCAATATTTTCGGAGTGGACGTTTTTCGGATACGGTTGATTTAAAATGCAGCGATGGTCTCTCTCCCAACGCACTTTTCAGCTCTCTGAACAGATTCGGTTGTGGCCGCCACCCTGATGACTTCGGAGAAGCGATGACGGCACATTTGAAGAAGTGATTCCCGGTGAATAGCTTGAAGTCATTTTTCAACTGAGGGGACAGCGGGAGGTTTGGGGCTCATGAGAGGTACGAAGTTCTTGCTAAGAGCGGACGCCGTGAGGACGTTTCTTGTCCTGCAGGTGGTTGCGTCCAGGACCCCGGAAACGGTTGCGAGTGTCAGACCCTTCCTTCTCCGGGCTTCGATTTCTACGTCTAAGACGTGGCCACTGTGATTAGTCTTTCGCGTGCCTGTCATCCCATGATGTCGCGATGACTTGTAGGTTTTTGTAAGAATCTTTATGTTGTCGAGACTCTCGCGTCGCATACTACTTTAAGAGAGAGTTTTAGGTCACGAGATAGGGGAAACAGGATGGGGAGAAGGACGAAAGAAGAGTATGACCTTAATGTGAAAATGGGAAAAGTCATCGTCGCGATCGTGATGGTTCCCACGCTAACCGTGATCTTGATTATGTTGTTGCTTATCTTCGGTGGCATTGAGCCGTGACTGATAGCATGACTGATTGTTTGCAAGATGTCACAGGGCCATTTGGAGGGCGTTCCGGATGAATCTTACAGATCGTCTTGCGTTCGGCTGACGTTTTGTCGAAAACCCATTTAGACCACAAACGAAAAAGCCTCAGAGGGTCGCATCTCTGAGGCTTTAGTTGATCCAGAAAGTTCGTTGGGGGCGCGGCGGCCTTCGTCGTGGGCGTTTTTGTGATGATGGACCCGAGAGGCTAGGCGATGTCAATGGCTGAATTCGACGGCGATAACTCGATGGTCGATGCTTTGAAGCGCGCGGCTGAGTCCATAGCGGATTCGCTGCGGTTGCTTTCAAAGGGTGATACACGAAAGGTGACAGTAGATTGCTTGCCAGCTGACATCCACAGTGTGGCTGAGTGCTTTGTGAGCGTGCCAGCCAGTATCCATTTTGGAAGTAAAGCGATCGCGGACGGACTCGGAAAAGTCGCAGATGCGCTCCATGACGTGGCCGAAGCCATTCGTGGGGCATCCGATCCTGATTAGGACTATTCCCACCACGGCGTCCAGGGAGGACTGACGGGGTTCAGGAATTGCAACGGATGGCAGGCTCCTGGCAAAGCAACAGAGCTCAGGGTAAGTGACAGGCGGTTCGCTGCTTCGGCGGCCTCAGCGTACACGGCAGCCGCCTCATCCTGAGTCCTGAACAGGAGCATCAGATCATCGGCATAACGCACAAGTCGGCGGCCCTGACTTTCCACGTACTCATCAAAACTGTCCAGGAAAATATTGGCCAGCAGCGGAGACAACACAGCTCCGGTCGGCAAACCGACATCGTCTTCCGGTGAGCCACAGCGAACCCATTTCATGACCAGCTCGACAAGTTCATCATCGTTGACGTAGGCATCCAGAGAGTCCTTCAACTGGCCGTGATCGACGGAGTCGAAAAACTTGCTGAAGTCGGCCTTCAACGCCCATTGATAGCCCTGATGCCACGCATCTCGAATTCGCTTTGCGGCGGTCGTTCGATTCAGCCCCTTACGATATGCCAGTGAACTGTTTTCCAGAAATCGATCAATCGCAGGTGCCAGGATATCATTGACGCAACGCTGCAAAGCGCGGTCGAGACGTGGCGGAATGGACAGCAGACGGCGACGTTTGCCCTGATCAATCCAGACTTCCTGTGGTTCTCCCGGTTCATGTTGCCCGGCATGGAGTTCGCGGATTTTTTCACTCAGCCGACCGGATTCGATGTCGTACCGAGCCGCAATGTTGTCGGCAGCAGGGTGTCGAAAGGCGAGTGAAATCAGACTGCTACTGCGTGTACAGGCGGTAGCATCCGGCCCGAGTTCTTCGATGCGGAAACGACCAAATCCAAACTTCGGGTTGGCTCCGACACCGACATACTGTCCCCAGACAAGAATCGGAATTACCGCGGGATCAAGAATCCTGAGTTTCAGTCGCCCGAAACAGCCTCCGAGGGATGTCTTGTCGTCCTGCATTCCATAGGTCACATCCAGCCATGCGAGATGATTGCGGATGACTTCGCAACTGTGCGGGCTGAGATCGCTGTCGCTGAAAAGGTCCGGCGGTGGCTGATATCCGACCTGACGCTGACGGGTCTGCATGCGCTGGCACAATGCCGCCGCATCGCACCAGTAGCGATCGACATAATGGTGACCGACAGTGCGAGCTTTGTCCGGTCGCTGGCAACGCAGAGGACTGGTGAATCGCAGCGTCAGTTCCTTCGCCTCTGCCAGCCGCTGAATTTCCGCCGTGAGTCTGTCGACGGGTAACGGAGTTGGCTGCGCATCATTGGTCAGCACATGACCGGAGACCAGATCCTGCTCTTTGACGACATAAAAGTTACCGCCGAGTTTGGCACCACGATGCCCGTTTTCGCCGAGCGAATGCAGGCCGGAGATAACGGCCGAGATGCGAGAGTTGCCTTCCTGTTCTGAACCCGCCAGTAAACTGAAACCGAAGGCATATTCGTCGCCTTCACGCAGTTCCGTGCGGCATTGTTCCGGGGCATCCTGCATCATCCCGTCAGGAATCGCTGGTTTAATTTCGAAGCCGCGTCCGTTGGCTTCACACAGCACGGCATACACCACCGGCGCATGAAACGCATGCAGCGAGACCGACTTGCGAATTTTCAGTACCACACGAATGCGGTACAGGCGAAAGTGATGCGCCACAGTCAACCCTCCACCACCCGCCTGGAAGATGATACCACCCCGGAGATTGTGACGCAGTCTGCAATCAGATGGCAAGCGCATCAGATGGAAATCGGTGCGTGCAGGCTCAACGGGCCGACTCTATGTCAGCCTGGGGCACCGCCCCAGGAATTGGAAGGTTGCGAAGAACAAAGCCCCAACGGGGCGGCCCTATCATGATCTGTCAGATTAGGGCCGCCCCTTTGGGGCTTTTGGGCGTGCGGTGGATCAAGAACCCAGGGCGATGCCCTGGGCTGACATAGAGCTGGCCCGTTGGGCCGTTGAACCCAATTGATCGCTGCAAAATGGTGCCGTGTCAGTCGAGACCGAAGCCCCTCATTCGCGCGACCCCGGGCATTTCAAATCTCAAATCTCAAATCTCAAATTTCTGATTCACCCGGGGCCGAAGCCCCTCATTCGCGCGCCGCTGGCATTTCAAATTTCAAATTTGAAATCGCTGTGCGTGTCAATCGCGGCCGAAGCCCCTCATTCGCGCGACTGTCGCGCACGTCGCTCCGGTATTTTAATCGCACGTAAGGAGCCGCGCCAAAATAAACTACCGAATTGGTGTTGACGTACCGGGTTGAATTGTCGGATAGTTCGGCGATGCCGGACGCGAACGTCATCGAAGGGATTCGTGATAAGTATCGAGACCTCTCATCAGAGCTGGATGAGCGAGGTCGTCGTATGTGGGCCGCTGTTGAAGCTCGATCATTGGGGCGTGGAGGAATCGTGGCGGTCGCTTCCGCGACTGGCATTTCAGATCGTACGATTCGCAACGGCATCAGGGATCTGGCAAGTGGAGACTTGCTTTCTTCGGATCGACAGCGGAGAAGCGGAGGCGGTCGAAAAACATATCAGGACTTGCAGCCTGAACTGTTGGACGTATTGGATCGGCTCATCAATCCGACAACACGTGGCGACCCCATGAGTCCGCTGCGCTGGACGTGCAAAAGTACTCGAACGCTGGCGGTGGAACTCGGCAAGCAGGGTTTCGCCGTGAGTCCAACAACCGTACGTCGCCTGCTGGTGAAAATGGGTTACAGTCTTCAGGCCAATCGCAAGAAGCGGGAAGGCAGGCAGCATCCCGATCGCGATGCACAATTTCGGCATATCAACAATCGCGTGCGGGCGCAACAACGTCGTGGTGAACCAGCCATCTCTGTCGATACGAAGAAGAAGGAAATCCTTGGAAATAAGAAGGCTGTGGGCAGAACCTACGAACCAAAAGGGCAGCCTCGCGAGGTCGATACTCACGATTTCCCCGACAAGGAAAAAGGCAAAGTGGTGCCGTACGGTGTCTATGATATTCACCGTAACGAAGCGGGAGTCTCCGTTGGAATCAGTCATGACACGGCCGAATTCGCAGTGGCCGGCATCGAACGCTGGTGGCAGAAGCTCGGAAGAAAGCGCTACCCGTCAGCAAAACGAATCGTCATCACCGCAGACAGTGGTGGCAGCAACAGTTCCCGATGTCGATTGTGGAAACTGGAATTACAGCGGTTCGCCGATAAGACCGGCTTGATCGTGGAAGTGACACACTATCCGCCAGGCACCAGCAAATGGAATAAAATTGAACACCGATTGTTCTGCCACATCACGCAGAACTGGCGCGGGGAACCCCTCGAGACCCACGAAATCGTCGTGGAGTCCATCTCAAAGACAACGACGACAGAAGGATTGGAAGTTCACGTTTGGCTTGATCAGTCAATCTACGCCAAAGGTCGAAAAGTTCCCGATAAAGAACTCAACGAGTGCATTATAATTCGAAACAAGTTTCACGGAGAATGGAACTACACAATTCGTCCGCGAACTAACTGAACTTCCGGTAGTTTGTTTTGGCGCGGCTCCTTAGCCAATCTGTCTTTCCAAAACGGGGGATAGGCTCGGCGAAACTTGTCCTGAAAATCCTGGACCGTGTTGAGAGCCAATGGCTTCAGGAATTTCTTGTCCCACGCTGTGTTCGGATCTCGCAGACAGTTGCTGACTTCGACGACCAGCAGAGCAACTCGCGGCTTGCAAAGAAACAATTCGGTGCGTTCGACTTGCAACTCAATCTCTTGCGTTTCGCTCTTCTGCGTTCCGGATTCAATTTTAACATGCAGGCGATGAAGATCGCCTCTGACCAGACGACGGACGCCACGGTCTTTCAGTAGGATCTCGCCGTCGCCGAACCAGAAGTCTCGCACAAACGGATGAAAGTAGACGACCTGCTTGAGGTAACCCCGTTGCTCTGCTCGCGAGAAAAAAGGTCATGCGTCGTTTCCAGCGATGTGGGTTCCGTGCGGTCGATCCATTTCTGACGCTCGAACACTTCGACCCAGCGGTCCAGTTCCGGGCCATCGCCGACCGGTTCACCCCGCAGCAGAAGCGGCCAGACGACAGTATGATGAAAAACCTGAACGGGAATCTCGAAGGAAGGAAGTGTCGTCATCGAATTCATGATCACTTTCAGTGCTTCATCGTGAATGGCAGGTTCATGTCCTCAGAAACCGAACTCCGGAAGACTTCCGCCGGACCATCCGCCGGGTATTGCTGACTTCAAGAAGGCAATCGCTCGACCGCTGCCAAAGAACTGCGTCGAGCACGGAGATCTGATCAGCAGGTTTTCATAACCCGGACCGCCGAATTCGCGAACGTTCGCGTCGGTGACACTGGCTGATCGGCTGTGGGGCAAATCGACAACGGCCAATCGCCCTCCCAGCATTAACTGAGCATGCAGCAGCGCTGCACAACCAGATTCCTCCTGTTCCGTAGTGATCCCCTGGGATTGTCGATCAAGGTCTCGAATGAGTTTCATCTCTTCCGATGAAGCGCCAATCGACTTCATGGCAGCGATGTGGCCTCGGTTGTTTGCGGCCACAAGTTCAAGTTGCCGCGTCCACTGGTCTTTGGCAATTGCAGCAGGGAGAATACCTGGTTCAATGAAGTGTCAGAGTCACGCCCCGCTCGCTCGTTGTGGTGGTCGATGATGACGACTTTCGATGTGTCGTTGCCCGCCTGACAAAGTACATCAAAGTCAATTCCCAGCTCAATCAGCACGATGACTCGACCCGCGTTCAGCTGGCTGACGATAAGTTCGCGGTATTGTGATGCCGATGCGCCCCACGTAGGTGCATGGTCAAAAACATTCGCTTGCCCGGAGTCGGCCAGCAATTGTCGGATGGTCACCATTTCAAGGTCACGACCACCCAAAAAGAAAGCATAGTCCTTCATCAATCATACTTCGCGGATGAAAAGTGTATTGGTTCAGTTTTTGTCAGCTCAATGTCGGAAACAAACTGTTGCCAGCCGCTGCTGCGACTTCGGATTTGAGGCAATAACGCATTGCCATGGAACTTCCCCTACCATTGCCGTCACCCTACGGCGGACTCGACGTCAATTCGACAGACTCAGCGAAAAACTTCCCAGAATCTGCGACTCGAAACAGAGTGCCGGATTGCCGCTGTGATGGGTCACAAGTTGACTGCCCCCGCTTGTCTGCTCGCGGCGAATGATGCTACAAGGTCGTTGCAGGTTCTTGCGGCATAGTCCGTTTCGACCGCAGCGATGGTCACAAGTCATTAACTCAACATGCGAACTTGGCGCGGGCTTCGCCCGCAACCGAAACAAGTAAGCAGATTTCGCTGAAATCTGCTGTGCCGACTTCGGCGAAGTCGGCCTACATATAGTCGCCCTCAAAATGATGCGTTGCCAAAAATCTTCTCACGAATATTCAACTCTCAACGTTTGCTGAACAAAAGCCAAACGTTACATGGCAGCGACGGGGACAACTCTCAACGTGCCGGAGCACCCAACTGTTGCACAAACATTCCGATCTGGACGAAGCCTCGAAAGGTTTCTGTCGGAATACTGGTGCGGGCGGTGAGGTGTTGCTTTTCGACGGCCATGGAAAATCCGGCATAGCTGGGTGCGATCTCCAGTCCGTCCAGTTGTTCCGCTTTCACAGGGACGGGAAAAACACCGGTTCCAAGAATCAGCTTTGCAAACTTCTCAACGCTGTTCGGAACATCGACAAGGATCAGCACGTTCGCCTGTTCGTACTGACGAGCTCGTGCGGCCAGCAGTTGCGAATCCGACCATTTGGTTGCGGTCATCAGACGCTTCATGGATGCAGACTCGCCGCCCATCGTCTGTAACACCAAATCGTCTTTCAACACGATCCGCTGAACGATTCCGTCCGGTCCATACATTTTCTCGTTGATCGCTTTCTGCATCCCCGTCGGATCGAATCCTTCAGGCATTGTTTGTTCCATACGTAAGATGTGGACAGATTGCCCGTCGATCGTTTCTGCATCCATTTCAACGGTCTGTTTCTGACGAATCCCGGCGATCTCATAATCCATGCCTGTGCCAAGGATTTCAAATGCCTCCCGCATGACGGACGACGGACTGATCTCACTCAGGGCAAAATATCTCAGGGCCGTGTCTTCGTCGGGAAGCAGATCTCCACCCACAGCGAGCGTTCCGAATTCTGCCGCTCGCATCAGGGCTATGGATTTCGCAGCCTTTTCCTTCAGCTCGTCTTCCTTGAACATTTGCAACATCATCCGCTCGGACCAGTCGAACAGGACGTGTGGATCTCCATGGATCGCCATGTACCCGGCCAATCCTTCAGGGACAGACGTAAGTCTTGCCATGTCGCTGACAGGCTGAGTCTGAAAGAACGCATCCGTTTTGCTGTCGGCTTCAACTGTCAGCAAATGCTCGATCTGCACAGCGTCGTCCGTGACTTTGACCGAGATTGCCGCTGAGTTCGAATCTCGCACACCCTGCAACAGAACTTTTCCAAAATCTCGATACATGTCGAGTACGAAAGCCATGTCCATCTCGGGGTTGCCGGTTCTGATCAGTTCTTTCATATTCTGAAGCAGTTCCTCCAGCCGATCTTCAGCAGACGCCAACTCATCCGCGAAGGCTTCCTTGAGTGCTGGTCCATTGACCACAACACACAGATGACCCGACATCAATGCCGACTTCGTGCGGTCGTCAATTTTTCCGGCGATGGATTCCACTTGACCGCTTTGACATCGCTCAAACTCGCCGAGGTATTGTTCTGCCCTCGAGCAGGCCAGCCAACCATCTTTCTCGGCGAACTTAAATGCTGATCCCATTGCCGTTTTCAGCTTTGTTGTGTCTGTTGCGGGGAGCAACAGAACGCCTTTCATATTCCCGTTTTCATCGGCGAAGAGAATCCCGTACTAATCCTGCGTTTGATCGACTCCTGCCAGCGTTGGGTTAGATAAGCCCAGTCCAAGCGCGGCTGGCAGTTGGCCTTTCGCAAGATCACCAAGTCCTGGCTGGACTTTGTTGATGAATGCCGCCAGCTCGGCAACGGTGGTCTCCGGAGCCTGCAGCCGAATCACCAGACTGGCCGAGCCCGGAATCATTTCGAGTGGTGCATCCTGCGCCGAGATCGAATGTGTGATCAGGACGAACAGCAGAGTTGCAAGCGACAGGATTCGCATCGAAGTATTCCTTTGAAGGATGTTCAGTGACCAGCAGAAATGTGTGTCAATCTGAGCAGAGTATGCTTTGAGATCGGAAACACGTTAATGAAAACGCTGCCGTAAAGCGAATCACTGAGCGGTTCCGGTCGCGTCAGGGGTGCAATCGCCGATTTCGGTAGGTCCTGCTTGCCGAGCAGGACTTCGCGGCCACGCCGCGACCAGCGACGAGTCGAGGTCCAAAGGACGGCAACGCGGCGACGTGGAGCAGATGTGCGACTCATGCCGGTTCGCCTTACGGCGAAAGTCCTTTCCGGCAGAAAGGACCTACCTTAACAGTGATCCTTCTCTTCTCATTTTTTTTTCGTGGCAGCTCGTCGCAGGAATTTGAAGGTGCAGGCCAGAATGAGTTTCTCTCCGAGTCGCGGAAACACGTCGCGGAACAGAAAGACGGGGCGCAGGGCGGGAAAATTGAGCATGATTTCCGGAGGTCCCTTGAGGATCGCTGTTTCAACCGCTGCGGCGACTTTCTGAGCGGATGTGCCTCCCACAAAAAACGGTGTCTTCCTGCCGGTTGCTTTGACAATTTCGTCATAGATACCGCCATCTTTGGTAAAGCCAGGACAGATTGCAGTCGCCGCAATTCCAACCGGGAGAAGTTCGCCGCGAAGTCCCTGAGTGAACGCGATCAGCCCGGCTTTTGTCGCACCGTAAACCGCACCGAAAGCGGGCCCGTGTTTTCCGGCGGTCGAGGCCATGTTGATGATCCGACCAAAACCCTGTTGACGCATAATGGGCACGACATGCCGCGTCAGGATAATGGCTCCGGTCAGATTCGTTTCGATCGTCTGCAGAATCTGATCCAGCGGCGCCTGATCAAATTCCACAAAACATTCGATCCCGGCATTGTTCACGAGCACATCAATTCGTCCGAAGCGATCCATTGTCGCCTTGACGAGAGCTTCCAGCGCGTTCGGGTCGGCCACATCGGTGGGCACCGCGATGCATTCACATCCGGTCGCTGTGAATTCAGCGGCCAACCGGGCCAATTTGTCCGCCGAGCGAGCAGCAAGCACAAGGCGATAGTTTTTCCCAGCCAGCCGCTGACAGATGAGACTTCCGATACCCGAGGATGCCCCGGTCACGATGACTGTAAGTTTTTCCGGGACGGAAACTGAATTCGCCATAAAGACGGCCGCTCCGATTGAGCCCTGAAAGTGACATCGATTTGTCTGGAATTCCGGGAGCATGGCAGATTATCGCGCTTGAGTCGAACGTAGAATGCTACGATGCGGGCATGAGCAGAGCCCAGAACCTGGTACTCCGTCCTGTACAAATGAATTTCGCCGACAATATGAAAGATCCGGACCTCAGAATAATTGTGCTCACCGGCAGTGATCGCCCGGATATCCAGGCGGCATGGGAAGACCTGCGCGTCTATCTGCACACCGTCCGTGGCGTCGTGCTGGTCGGAGTATTTTCCAGTGACGAACCCATCCCGGAAGATCTGGCAGGCGACATCGTCGTCGTGCTGGGCGGCGATGGTTCTGTGCTGCGGGGATGTCGACAGTTAGGCCGACGTCAATTGCCCATCATTGGTGTCAACCTTGGTCGGCTTGGATTCCTGACCGACCTGAGCCCATCAGAATTTCGCAAAGGACTTCCGGGGCTCAAACGCGGCCAGTTTCAGACGGTGGAGCATCTGATGTTCGAATGTCACCATCATCGAGCTGACGGAACGGTGATTACCGATCTTGGCCTGAATGAAGTGAACGTCACCGCTGCCGGGTCGATGAAGATGCTCTCGATTCATCTGAAAATCGACGATTTGGATGTCACCACGTACAGCTGCGACGGGTTGATTATCAGCACACCGGTCGGTTCGACAGCGCACAATCTTTCGGCGGGTGGACCGATTCTTCGTCAGGAACTGCAGTGTTTCGCCATCACGCCGATCTGTCCTCATACGTTAACGGTTCGACCGATTGTGGATTCTGCCGAACGAACGTTTGAAATTTCCATACGGGATGCACCGCCCGGTGTCATGCTCGTCATCGACGGTCAGATCAGCCGACCGGTGGAATCCGCTGATCGCATTCTGATCCGGCGGGCGGAGCAGACGTTTAAGCTGGTCCGACTTGCAGGGCACAGCTTTTATGGCACACTCCATCGGAAGCTCGGCTGGCAGGGGCATCCGGACTATCGCGAACGGCGGGGGCATTGATTCAACGGACGCGATGATTTTATAATGCCCAGCATGCACGCAATAATGGACAGTGAGAAAACCTCTTCAAAGTCGTCCACGTATTCCGAAGACGATCAGCGAATGATTCGCCTGCAGGAAGGAGATTCGACCGCTTTCAACGAGCTGGTCGAACTCTGGCAGGGACCGTTGTTCGGTTTTTTTGTACGCAGCACGCGCGACGAGCATTTGTCCGAGGACCTGGTGCAGGAGACGCTGCTGCGTCTGTACCGCAACTGCTGGGACTATCTTCCGAAGGGACTCTTTAAGGGGTTCCTGTTCCGGATTGCCCGCAATCTCGTAATTGACTATTCGCGCCGCACAACCAATGACGTGCTCATCCGAAGTGTTCGCGGTTGTGCCGTGGGGCGCGATGGTGAAGAATTCGACATGCTGCAGCTGGTCCCGGACGACATTGCATCGGCGTTTGATCGTGCCGTGCAGGATGAGCTTGCGACAGCCGTGCGGGGAATTCTGCAGGATTTGCCGGAAGAACAGCGACAGACATTTCTGCTGCATCACTATGAATCCCTGACGTTGGCTGAAGTTGCCGATGCCATGCACACCTCATTGCCGACCGCCAAAAGCCGATTGCGGCTGGTCAAGGAAAAACTGCGAAACCTGTTGGTCTGTCGCGGTTTCGTGAATGAAATAATTTCTGAAAATGAGTCATCCTGATTCATCTGTTGTGCGTTCTTGTTTTTTTGCCGCTGCCTCCCGGAGCCCTCCATAATGCCTCACTTCAGCCGCCTGACAGACATCATTACCTGCAGTCTGACGGAGATTCTCAATGCTGCCGCCAATCCTGCGCTGACGCTGCAGGAAATTGTGGGTGAAATGCATGAAGGGCTGGGCGCGTGTCGTCGCAATGTGCAGACTTCGACCGGCAACGGCGAACGGCTGAAACATGAAATTTCCGATTATGAAGCTCAGATCAGCGTTTGGAAAGGTCGGGCCAAACAAAGCGTGGTGGATGGCGATGACGATGCCGCCCGCAATTCACTTCGACGCAAAATGGAGATCGAAGACCTGATTGCCGGACTGCGACCAGAGCTGGATGCCGCCGTTTCAGCGTCGCAACACATGCTCAGAATTCAAAAGGCTCTGGAATCGCGTTATGCGGAGGCCCTGCGCAAACTGGAAGAACTCACCGGGCAGCCTCCAGCCATTACGCTCGAATCAGAAACGGCCATCCTTTCCTCACAGGCCGCGACTCAAAAACACAGCTCCGTCGTCGAAGCCGAACTGGAAGCTCTGCGCCGTGAACTGCAGGAGTAGCGCAATTATTCGTTGAGTTTTGATCGGCTCTCCCGAAGTCGATTGAGGAGCATGCCAATGGGATTTCGAACGCTGCTGCGACCTGACAGTTCTTCCAGTCGCGAAATGGCGGTGTCAAGAGATTCCCGCGCCAGCCCCGTACGTTTATCTTCGACGTAGACCTGTGCCAATTGCTGCAGCGTACGAACCAGAGCAATCTGGTACATGAGCACGTCCGGGAACTGATCGGCAAGCTGCCGATGGTGCTTCAGCGTTTCTTTCAGGGTCGCTTCCGCACGCTCGGTCTTGCCCTGCGCCAGCTGCATTCCGGCGATCCGCGCCAGCGTAGATGCGTAGAGACTTCGGTACTCCGAATCCGTGGGATGGGCTGCCACCAATTCCTTACACATCTGCTGTGATCTCATGAGCCGCTGCATATCGGTTGGTCGAAATGTCGGCATCGTGCTGAGAATATCCGCCAGCTCATACTTGAAGCGATCGGATGCAGGAAACTCCTGCTGCAGGCCCTCGAGAATTTTGATCGCGTCGGCCAACGCTTCGTCGGCCTGGTTCCAGTCCCGGAAATTCTGAGCAATCCGCGCCTTGTCTTTGGTGGCCCGCGCAAGTGCGACACGATACGCCACGCTCGACGGTTTCTCTTCCGTCAGCTGACGCAAGAGCGCAATCGCCTCAGCGTTGGCATCTGCTTCCTGCTGAAGCCGCGAATTGTGGGCCGGACCTGGCGGTTCATCGCCTGGCTGGATCCGGTTGATGAGCTGGTTTCTCAGACGATACCGCAGTTCCACCGCTGTCCGAAGCCCAAAGGAGACGAGACTATTGAGTGCCGTGGCCCGCAGGAATCGTCCGTTCGCAGAATCATTCACCGCAGGCGATTCGGCAAGAACTGACTGAAGATCCTGAAACTGGCGCAATGCAACGGGGATCTCGCCACGTTTGGCGGACGTGATCATCATCTGATGCAGAATTTCACCCTGAATCAGAATCGCGCTGGCATCATCTGGCTTTCTGACGGCGATGGCTTGATACGCATCGAGCGCCGTTTGATAGGATTGTTGAGCCTTCTCAAATCGTCCAAGCTGCTGCTGAATATCACCAACTCGACGTCGCGCGGCGGCAGATTCTGTACTCAGATCCTTGCTGTTCTCTGCCGCGAGTCGGTCGAAGAAACCATGCAGTGTTTCCAGCAGAGTGACATCGGCATTACTCAGAACGGCATCGGCAGTCGGGAGAAGATCTTCTTCGCTGAGTTCTTCCAGTAATGATTCCGATCGCCCGCGGGCGGCAATATTATTGAAGACTTCCTCAAACGCGGAGATGGCAAGATCAAGGTTCGTTTCCGCACGCACTCGCTCCCGCTCCACATTTGCCAGGGCCAGAGTTTTTTCAGACAGATTCTGTTCGGCACGATCGTATTGGATATTTCTGGCAACCAGTACCTTTTGAATGCGGTGATTGGCAATTCCCAGAATGATGGCAATCGCAGCCAGCAGAAGAAGCATTGTGGCCGAGAGCGAGGCGACCATCGGGTTGCGTTTCGACCATCGCCATAGACGCTCGTACGGCGTGACGCGTCTGGCCAGAATTGGTCGATCCTCAAGGAATCGGCGAAGATCGGCTTCGAATTCCCGAGCACTCTGGTAACGTCGTTCAGGCTCAGCCATGCAGGCCTTGAGTGTAATTGTCTCAAGGTCTGCGGGAATCTCCGGTCGAGTTGTTCGCAGCCGTGGCACAGACGGTCGACTTTGTCCGTTGAGTAACTGCGGAGCATTCCATGCGGGCTTCAACGCGAGAAGTTCATACAGCGTCAGGCCCAGAGCATAGATGTCGGTACGGACGTCTGCCTCACCACGAAATTGCTCAGGGGCCATGTAACGCAGCGTCCCGACAATTTCGCCTGTCTGCGTGACTCCTGCGAGATCTGCCTGTTTCGCCAGCCCAAAATCGGCCACCCAGATCGTTTCGTCCCGATCCAGGATCAGATTGGCAGGCTTGATGTCACGATGCAGAATTCCCTGCCGATGGGCGTAGTCAACCGCGTTCGCCACGTTGGCTGTCACGCGGGCAATATTACGAACGTACGCCTGATTCAGCATCACGACTTCCGCCGAGAGCATGCCTTCGTCGTGCTTTTCATTCGTCAGAATCACGGTCGTGTCCGCAACATGAGTCTGGCGGCGCATTTGAATGGCACCCAGCGGATCCGGAGATCCCGATGGATCCCCTGACACGCCGGGCTTATGTAACGACGGCACGCTCACTGATGTTGTCGTTCCGAACAGTTGCACGACGGCATCTGCGGCACCAAATCGGCGAGACCCCGGTCTGACACCAGAAGTTTGATCGCCGTTGCCGGCAACCGAGACTGTCTTGTCTCCCGCCAGCAAGTCTGAACTCGGAGTGATCCTCAAATGATGAATGATCTCGGCCAGCGTCACTCCATCAATGAGCTGCATGGCGTAATACTGCAAGCCATGGTCTTCACCGATGCCGTAGACGGGAACAATATTGCTGTGGTGAAGACTGGCGGCAGATTCGGCTTCGCGACGAAACCTTTTGAATTGCTTCTCTGAACCCGCGATCATCGCACTGAGAACTTTGAGGGCCACAGGCCGCTTCAGCGACTTCTGTTCGGCCTCGTACACGACGCCCATCCCGCCTCGGCCGATTTCACGAATCAACTGGAAATCACCCAGCGATTCCGGCATCAGCCGCATCGACGCGGCACGACTGTCACCGGATCGGCGATGCTCCTCTTCACGATGATTTGCACGTTCAATCATCTGAATGGACGGAAAGACGGACCGGATCATTTCCGCATGTTCCGGGTATGTCCGGCAGTACTCATCCACCTGCGGACTCTGACCCGCGCGGATCCGCGCGGCGAATTCCTCAGCCAGGAGGTCTACAGGATGTTGATCATCAACGGGCAGCATACAGGGTCTCTCCTCGTCTATTCCGCCGCGCCGGCCTTCGAATTGAGACGCTGCATGATTTCGCCCAATCTGGCAGCGGCTCTCAGATAACGATTGCTGGCCGCCGTCGGCGTCAGACCCAGAATCTCTGCCACCTGACTGTTGCCAAGCTGTTCGAAGTGCCGCAAAGCGAGGACTTCTCGATCGACTTCATTCATGGAATTCAGGGCTTCCTGTAACCATTGTATTTCTTCCGCGTTGACAGCAAGCTGACTGGGTGATGCTAACTGATCGATCAGAAACTGCGCGATAGAACGACTTGTACCGTCTGCAGTCCCGGCCGAGACAAAGCGAATTTCGCGATTCACATCCCGCTTCTGTCGAAACTCCCGACGGTGGACATCAATGAGTGTCTGCAGCGTCTGCTGACGCAGCCACACGAAGAAGGAGACATCGGTGGATTCAAGAAACGACTGGAGCCGATGTGATACTTCCAGATACGCTTCCTGAAGGATATCAACGGCATCGATTCGACCACGGATTCGCGGATCCAGCCGAAAGCTGACAATCCTTTC
>CAMAVB010000074.1 GCA_945861465.1 Candidatus Kuenenia stuttgartensis | reverse complement strand
ATCCGATAAATGCGGCCTCGATCGTCGCCGGATCGGAAGAACGGTCGCAGTTCATCCTGACCTTCTTTGGGGAGCCAATGCGGATGCTCGATCATGTACCGATACATGTCCACAATCCACAGCGCTCCATCAGGCCCCGTGCGGACCATGACCGGACGGCACCAGCGATCTTCGGACGCGAAGAAGTCGGTCTTTGCATCGGCCTCTTTGGGATCGCGTTCGAGTCGAAAGCTGACGCCGTCGTCGATGAGCAGGTTATGCTGCACGAGGTTGCTGAAGGGCTCGCAGGTGAAGGCGTGCTGAGTGCCAAGGTTGCTCTGGTAGGTCCTTTCTGCCGGAAAGGACTGTGTTTGGTAGGTCCTTTCTGCCGGAAAGGACTTCGCGACTTCGTCGCCACTCTGCAAGGCATCTGGCGGAGCCGCCCCTTGTTGGCTCGCTCTCTCTGGCTGGGCGGCATCTTCGACCGAAGTCCTGCCCGGCAGGCAGAAGCTACTCTCTGCCCCGAACAACCACTCATCCAGATACACCATCCCCGAACATGCGGACGTGTACCGCCCGGATTGCTCAAAGCTGTGGAACCGTTTTTCCGGAGGAGCCGCCGCATAGACCGGAGGATTTGACGGCGTCATCAGATTCCGTGGATCGGGCGGAGCGAAGTGCGGATTTCTGCGGATGTACGGATCTTCCAGAACGTAGTGCCACAGAGGATAACTGTTCTGTTCGCCGAACCAGTTGCCCCAGGCATCTCGATTGCGACCAAACTGCGACGGACCGCTTTGCGGATCAATCAGGCCTTCATCCGGACGGAAGCGAAAATCACGACTTCCCACGGCGGTCTTTTCGTTTGTCACATGCGACAGAATCTGACTGTCGGCTCCGTAACCCGCATGATGACTGCCACTGGCGCAGTGCACCCAGTTATCCAGTCCCCAGCGCAGGCCGTTGACTCGCAACTGCTGATTACCTTCAAGGAACCCTGAGTAAAGCGTATTACGGACGTCGGCCTTTCCATCGCCATCGGTGTCTTCTGCGTAGAAGATTTCCGGAGCCGCCGTGACGATGACTCCTTTACCCCACGCCATCACACCGGTAGGAAACGGGACATCGTGTAACAGCACGGTCGATGTTTCATATTTCCCGTCGTTATCTTTGTCTTCCAGAAATCGAATGCGACCACCGGGCTTTCCATTGTTGTCCATCCCGGACGGATAATCGGCCATCTCGGCGACCCACAGTTTGCCGTCAGGTCCCCAGTCAATCGCCACGGGGTCAACCACGAGCGGCTCGGCCACGACGAGCTGCAGTTCATAGCCTTCCCGCACATGAGCGACCATCATGGATTCTTCGGGGGACAGGGGCGGAGTATCGGGGACAGGAGTCGTGTCCTGATGTAGGGTGGGACCAGCGGCTGGCAAGCCGCGCCGGCCCACGATGTCACCAGCCCCGTTCTGGTCGGCCGACGCTGGCGTTGCTCGCTGGTCCCACCCTACGACGAGAGTATCGGCAACAGCAAAGTGGCTGGCAATTTCTTCGGCGGTCAACACGCGATCATACAACGCGACTTCATCCAGTCGACCTTCCAATCCGAACAGGCGATCACTGCGACCGCCGAGGAAGATCTCGTCGCTGGATTCCTTAAACGTCGGTTCGAGTTCACCATCGATCTCCGGCTGAGGATTTCCGTTCAGATAGACGGTGACATGCTTTCCATTTCGAATGAGCGCCACATGATGCCACGTGCGGGATTCCAGCACCGTGCGCCCGGTGAGTGCTTCGTCTCGCTCGTTCCCATTGAACAGCAGCAGCTTGCCGTCCCAACCCTGATTCAAATAGTTCCCGCCGATGCCCAGGTGATCGCCCGGAACCCGCACATCTCCATCGGGGCCGCGAGAGAAAAAGTAGCCCGTGACGGCACGTTCATTGTTTGGAAAACCATTCCAGACCCAGCACTCGACGCTATAGACACTGCCGAGCCCGGAAACCTTTGCGGCAACTCGCCCGCCCGCAAAATGCGTCGCCCGATTGCCTCGCGGCTGTTGAGTCAGGCCGCTGCCTTTCGGTCCCGGCAGATAAAACGCGATCCCGTCTTCGTAACGTCCGTGATGATCTCCGACTGCGTCGATACAGATGCCTGTTTTCTGTAGGGTCGGACCAGCGAGCAGCGCGAGCGCAGGCCCACCATCGTGGGAGCCAGAATTTGGTGTGCCGGCGCTGCCTGTCGGCAGCTGGTCCCACCCTTTGGATTCAATCTCACCCACTCGCCAAAACGCCCTTGGCTTCGATTCCAAAACCGCCTTGGCGTAGGCTTGCAGTTCATCTATGGTTTCGCGTCGTGGCTTTTCGGAAACCTGTTCCAATAGTCTGGTCAGAGTCTCCACAATCCGTGGTTCTGCCTGCACTTCGAGTCCCGCTGTGCGCGCTGGCCATGTCGTGTAGCCGCCGAGGACATGCTGCTCAGGTGGCGGGATATAGCCCTCCGCGCCGTTGGCGAGTTCGATGTTCATGGTGACTGCAAGCGGACTGGCGTTCTTGAGCTTGATGCCCGTGATACCAAACACTTCATCGGGAATCGCCGTAATGCCAAAATCGCCGATGCGAATCGCCTGCAGCTTGAGTTCCGCAGTGGGATCTTCATGCAGCTGCAGTTGTTCGAACGCATACACTTCCGACCAGCCGCGAGGCAGCCGGTCACCGACCTGGACGACCAGCTCGTGAGCCCATTTCAGTCGAGCCTCATCAGGAGTACGCCGATTCAGTTTCAGCGTTTCTTCCGCCATCGCCAGCGTGATGTCCGATCGATATTGGATCGACTCAGAAGCCCGCACCGCACCTTCCGCCAGTGCCCTCACATAAGCGTCGAGATCATTCTGTTTCGCGGGCTGGCTGTAATCCATCCACATGCTGTCGCCGCTGGTGCCCTGCGACAGAATCCCCACAAACCCCGGCTGCTGATCCGAGACCCCGATGAGTTCGGCAAACTTCGACCCAAATCGGCCGCAGATATCTCCAGACACCAGCGGTGAACCGTAGTAGTGCATCGCATAGTTTGCCAGCACGGCCAGCGGCTTGTCATCGGTCGTCTGCACTGACAGGACTGTCAAATCGGTGTCCGCAGGTCCGGATGGACCAATGTGATTGGGACTCTGGTAACCGGGATGCATGTGGGCTCGCACGTTGAACTGCCCGAACGGGTCGGCCATCGTCATGCGATCCGATCGAAAGATCCAGCGACGACAATGGTTATGCTGATCGTCGGTTACTACGGCCCAGCCCACTTTTGCCGGAGTCAGTTTTTCGCTGGCCTGCACAATGCTGCGAACAATCTGCCCCGGCAGAAACTGAGCGTATTCGGGGTCCACACGACTTCCGAGGCATGGCATGGCTGACGGAGCCGAATGCGTATGAGTCGCCGAGATCAGCATCCGATTCGTCGGGATGCCCGTGAGCTGGCTCGCCTGCTCCTTCGCATCATCCAACATCGATCGCGTCAGCATCAGACTATCGACCACGACGATTGCGATCCGTTCCGTTCCATCATCCAGGACCAGCGCCCGGGCCATCAGCACATCGTGGGCCATCGTCGCTGTGCGTTCTTCGACCATGCCATTCACAATCACCGGAAACACCGTCGGCGTGATATCGACCATCGCCGCGCCAGCACGAAAGGCCAATGGCGTTGACTCCTCGGCGGATAACATTGTCGCAGCCAATCCAGGCAAAAAAAGTGTGCAGACCAGTGTCATCCAGCGGTGCATGGCGGGTGTCCTCAGTGGGAGATTTCGGGGCGTGGACGGCCATGATAGCCACGAGACCGTCATGAGACAAACGGGAACGCTTTTCCGGTAATGATGAGAGCGGCATTGTTCGGCGACTTCGTGAGCCATGTGAAATTGGCTGGTTGGGAACATTTCTTCGCGGTACTGGTCGTTGGAAAACGCGCCGGGCTTGCGAACCCGTGAATCAATGATGTGACGATAATTGATCGCCACCACTTTTTTGCCCACCAGTCGCGGCATGGTTTGAATGACGTGCGCTTGAGCGGTGCCGCTGTGGCACACCGCCGAATTCCCAGAACGCCTTCTGAATGCCCTGACTGAGAGCTTCAAACGATTCCGAAAAACACACTGAGACCGATTCAACATTGCGATATGTCAGCCCGCAGCGAAACAGTGTGTGGTCGAATCGCGCTCTGGCGATTGTGACGTCGAGGTCGATGCAGACCTTGAAGTCGCTCGCAGCCAGTCGGCCTGGATAATGAATCTGGCTGAAGTAGACCGTCTTGTTCGGCCCGTGAAGGCTTCGCCTGTCACTTCCTGGCCGGAACTGACACTTCGGCGGCACGCGCCACGGGATGGTCATCTCGTGGCCCGCTCGAATCAAAGACAAGGGCGGTCTCCGTTCGCAGTTCTGCTCGGTGATCGACATCGCGCCGACACTGCTCGAAGCGGTCGGCGTTCCCGCGCCGACGAACATTAACGGCGCGACTCAAAAGCCCATCGAGGGCACGAGCCTGGTGTACACGTTCGATGACGCCAACGCTTCGTCGAAGCATACGACGCAATACTTCGAGATGTTCGGCAACCAAGGCATCGACCACGACGGCTGGGTCGCCTGCACGACGCCGGGGGTTGCTCCGTGGGACTCGACCGCCGAGCCGGAGGGTCGGCTGCCTGCAGTCCTCGACTACAAGTGGGAACTCTACAAAGTCAGCGAGGACTTCTCGCAGGCGACCAACCTCGCGGCCGGTAAACCCGCCAAGCCCGGCATTCGCCTGAAGGCCAGAGTTGACCGACCGCATTCACATGTCTAGACTAGTGTTTATACATTTACGCAAGGAGTGATGCCATGATCGAAGCCGTTTTGGATATCAAAAAGTGGGGTAACAATCTGGGGGTTCGCTTGCCGGCTGCGGTGGTCCGAGAAGCGCACTTGCATGTCGATCAGCGAGTGCGTGTATCGGTTGAAGGAGATCAGGTCGTCATCAGACCGGTTGATATTTCGCGGCTTACCCTGGAACAACGCCTGGCGGCCTATGATCGAAAGCGCCACGGCGGCGAAAAGATGGCCACGTCACAAACACTAGGCGCCGAACGATGGTAGTCCTCAAACCAGCGGTGCCTGGCAAACGCAAGCCCTGGGTGCCAGACCGGCAGGACATTATCTGGATCGATTGCAATCCGCAGATGGGGCGCGAAATGCGCGATGTCCACCCATTTCTTGTGCTTTCGCCGCGCGTCTTCAACGAGAAGACATCGCTGGTCATCGGCTTGCCCATGACCACAGCGGAATACAACTCCGACAATCCCTTTGCAGTTGCCGTGGGCAAGGCGTCCGGACGCAAGACCGGACAAACCAGCTATGTGCTTTGCCACCAACCCAAGTCTTTCGACTGGCGCTTGCGCAAAGCCAAAAAAAACCCACTCGGCGCTTTATCCCACGCTTTGTTTGTGCAGGTCTGTGAACGGCTCAACCAGATCATTCAGCTTGGCTGAAGAATTCGGCGGTGAAGAATCGGTTTCGGATCGTTTTATCTAAGCTTCCTCTGTATGCTCCTGTTCAATCTGAGAAAGCAATCAACCAACGAAGAAACGCAACCATGAAAGCCATGCGCAGACAAAACTCCATCGCCGCCGCGCTCATGGGCGCGTTCGCGTTGCTCAACGCCGTCGCTGCGGCGTACGCGGCGGACAAACCCAACATCGTCTTCGTCCTGATGGACAACCTTGGCTACGGCGAAGTCGGCTGTTATGGCGGCGGCATTCTTCGAGGCGCGGCGACGCCGCGCATTGACAAGCTCGCCTCCGAGGGCACGCGGCTGCTCAACTTCAACGTCGAGGCGCAGTGTACGCCGAGCCGCTCGGCCATCCTGACCGGACGCCACGCCATTCGCAGCGGTACGCACTCCGTGCCGTTCCCCGGCCAGCTTGACGGATTGACGCAGTGGGAAGTCACCATTGCCGAGCTGCTCTCCGGCCATGGTTACGGCACCGGCCACTTCGGCAAGTGGCATCTCGGCAGCGACCAGAGCCGGTTGCCCACCAGTCAGGGGTTCGACGAGTGGTTCGGCATCCCGCGCACCACCGATGAAGCCCTCTATCCGTCGGCGGTCGGGTTCAAGGAATCGGGCGTCGAGCCGGAACACATCATGGAGGGTAGGAAAGGCGAGCAGAGCCGCAATCTTGAAGTTTATGACCTCAAACAGCGCCGCCTCATTGACGCTGAGATTACGCGCCGCTCCATCGATTTCATGCAGCGCAGTGTGAAGACCGGGAAGCCTTTCTACGCCTATGTCTGCATGACCCAACCGCACCTCCCGGTGCTGCCGCATCCAGACTTCGAGGGCAGGACCGGCTTCGGCAATTTTCCCGATGTCCTGGCCGAAATGGATTTTCGCGTCGGCCAAATCCTTGATGCCGTGGACGAACTGGGCGTGCGCGACGACACCATCTTTGTCTTCACCTCCGACAATGGCCCAGACCCCACATTTCCGCATCAGGGCAGTTCTGGCCCGTGGCGCGGCTACTATTTCACGCACATGGAAGGCTCGTCTCGGACGCCGTTCATCATCCGTTGGCCGGGGAAAATTCCCGCCGGTCGCGTGAGTAATGAGATCGTTCACGAGATGGACACGTTCACGACCTTTGCCAAAATCGCCGGCGCTCCCGTGCCGCAGGACCGCCCCATCGACGGCGTAGACCAGGCCGATTTCCTGTTCGGTAAGAAGGAAACCTCGAACCGCGAAGGCATCCTGCTGTTCTGCGCGGACCGCCTGCATGCGGTGAAATGGCGAAACTGGAAACTGCATCTCTACGACGAGATGCACGACTGGTTCACGCCCCCGATGAAACTTGGCACGCCGAAGCTGTTCAACCTCATTCTCGATCCCAAAGAAGAATTTCCGGTGACGGTCGAAAACACATGGGCCGTCGAACCGATGACGAAAATAATTGCAGCGTTTGAGCTGAGCACGCGGAAGAACCCAGTCATCGCGTCCGGCACGCCCGACCCGTACACGCCACCGAAGTGAAATGAACAAGGCATTCAAACCAGGAAAAGATCCGACTATGAAAACCACGCGTTTCCGCACCGCTGTTGCCATCATCGCCTGTGCTGCGATCATTGCGCCTCCTTCCATTGCCTGCACGGAAAAATAGGACCAGTCACTTTACATTATCCTGGCTTAAAACAAACATCCCTGGCCCGACGAATTTCGCGGAGGTTTGAACAGATCGATTCGGCACGCAGGCAGAGTCGCGTCAAGACCACAGCGCTGGCGAAAGAGACTGAAGAGCGCCAGGATCTGATCGGCGATCGGGCCGGTACCGCGCATCCGAATTCGGAATTTGCTCTGACTGAGCTTGCCTTCTCGCACTGCTCGTAAACGCGATTCAATTTTGTCTGCATGAGTCGGGCGATGGCGTTTGATCCAGTCGATAAAGATCGTTTCGACCGTCAGCGGTAACCGAACCAGAATGTAGCTGGCGGATTTGGCTCCGGCTGCCTTGGCAGCATTCAGAACGGCGGACATTTCATTGTCGTTCAGTCCGGGGATGATGGGGGCGACCATGACATGCACCGGAATTCCCGCTTCCGCAAGTTTCCGAATCGCTTCCAGGCGAGCGGCGGGTGCTGTGCAGGCAGGTTCAAGAACTTTTGTGAGTCCCTGATCCAGACTGTTGATGCTGATTGCGACTTTACACAGATTCATGGACGCAAGCTCGCTCAGCAGGTCGATGTCGCGCGTGACCAGCGCGTTCTTGGTGATCAAAGACATCGGCTGCCGGGCTTCCAGAGCGACCTCCAGGCACTGGCGCGCGATCTGCAGTTTGCGTTCGATTGGCTGATAACAGTCGGTGACTCCGGAGAGCATCACGGGTTCGCACTTGTACTTCGGTCGTGCGAGCCAGTCGCGAAAAAGGGTAGGCGCGTTGCGTTTGACGAAAATCTTCGTTTCAAAATCCAGCCCGGCGCTCAGACCGAGGTACTCATGCGTCGGCCGTGCGTAACAATAGCTGCAGCCGTGCAAACAGCCGCGATACGGATTCAGGCTGAAACGAAACGGGATGTCGGGACTGTCGTTTTCTGAAATGACGGACTTTGATGAATCATCGAAGTACCGGGTGGCAGGGCGTTCCAGCTGCTGCAGGAATTCGTCGTCGAATTCCAGTTGTTCGAAGTCTGCTTCGTGAATCACGGTCAGAAATCTATTCGCCGGGTTGTCAGCGGCACCACGTCCAACAGGGTCTCGTCCGGGATTTTTTGACATGAGAATCAACGACAACGCGAAAATTGAAATGCGGAGGCTGTAAAACGCTGGAACCGACGATACTCTACGCGAGCAGTTGATTTAATTGAAGGGTGCGTGCAGCGGAGCGCAACGCACCTTCTTTGGAAAACGTGAGAAACTGGTGTGTACCGCTGTCGCTGCACACACCCTACTGGAATCGCTCAATCAGCATATCGCCAGCCCCCGTCGTTTTATGGACTGGCAGAATCTCAACTGCTGCCCGACTTAAGCATTGGTGCAGAAGTTTTTTAGTTTAACGGCGAGCCGTAGGTGTAGGCGGAAGCGAGCTGGATTCGCCTACGCCTACGGCTCGCCGTTAAACGATTTGTGCCAACTTACTTATGCACCAGTGCTTACGGTTTGAAACGAGGACCAGACATGAAGAATTCGCGGCCCAAAGGTTCGGTAGCCTACAACAACGCCGGGCGAGTGGTACTGGTGAGTGGCGGTGCAGGCGGAATTGGGCGAGCCATCTGCGATGCATTTGCGACTTCCGGGGCAGACGTCGTGTGTTTGGACATCAACGCTGATGCTGCGGTCGATCTGCCGGAAGGGATTGCATTTGTCGCGGGAGATACTTCGCAGGAAGACGATTGCCGCAATGCGATTGAATTCGCAGTCCAGACGTTTGGCGCTTTGGATGTGCTGGTGAATAACGCGGCCATTCAGCCTCCGTCTTCTTATGCACCGCTGCATGAGTTTCCGACTGAGCTATGGGATCGCATGGTGGGAGTCAACTTCACTGGCTATTCCCTGCTGGCAAAACATGCATTGCGGCAGATGCTGAAGCAGGACAATGGCGTGATCGTGAACATCGCCAGCGGTCAGGCGCATCGGACGACGCGAGGGGTTCCCGCCTATGGTCCGATCAAGGCAGCGAATCTACTCCAGACGCGGCAATGGGGCGTCGAGTATGCTCGTGAAGGAATTCGCGTCGTGTCTGTTTCGCCGGGTGCGATCAGGACACCGCTGGTCGAAGCGACATTACATGAGCAGGGCGGAGAAGCCCAGCTGGCCAACCGCCATCCACTGGGTCGCATCGGTCGACCAGATGAAGTTGCCGCCGCCGTCCTGTGGCTGGCCAGCGAAGATGCATCCTTCGTGACGGCCACTGATCTGGAAGTTGATGGCGGTCTGGGCGCGTTCGGCGCATTTGCGGATCCTTATCCGATGCCCGATTCATAAACGAGACGTTCCCATTTCTTAATCTTAATCTTAATCCTACTCTTAATCTTAATCGACTCCTTCCAGCAAAAGTGGTACGAAGCTCAGGCGGCGAACCGATTAAGATTATGATTAAGAGTAGGATTAAGAAGCCTTCCCCCAACTCTCAATTTGAGCACACAAATGTCATTCCCCAAACTCCGCAGCTGCATCATGATCATGACCTTTTCAGTAATCCCCGCTCTCGCGGAGGACGGCATGTATCCCATGAGCGAACTGCCTCGCTTGAATCTGGCCGAAAAAGGGATTGAGCTGACGGCAGATCAGCTGTTCAATCCTGATCAGATCAGTCTGGTCGATGGGATCTGCCGCGTGAACGGATGCACGGGATCGTTTGTCTCTGACAGCGGCTTGATCATCACGAACCACCATTGTGCGTTTGATGCGATCCAGAAAGCCAGCACGCCGCAAAACGACTTACTCACCAACGGATTCAGCGCGGCGACGCATGAACAGGAGATTTCCGCTCCGGACTATCAGGTCCGCATCACCGAGAACTACCGCGACATCTCCAGTGACGTTCTGGCGGCAGTGCAAGATGGGATGTCGTTTCTGGAACGCACCAAAGCGATCGACAGGCGACGCAAGGAACTGGAAGTCGCCGCAGAAAAAGAGCATCCGGGGTTGCGGGCCGAAGTCGCTGAAATGTTTGCGGGAAAGACGTATGTCCTGTTCCTTTACACGTACCTGAAAGACGTGCGACTGGTCTTCGCGCCTCCGGCATCGATCGGTAATTTCGGTGGCGAAGTGGACAACTGGGAATGGCCTCGGCACACCGGCGACTTCTCATTCATGCGCGCCTACACGGCTCCGGATGGATCATCGGCAACTTATGCGACGCAAAATATCCCTTACAAACCGAAGCGCTTCATTCAGGTGGCACCGGAAGGCGTCGAGGAGAACGATGCCGTGTTCCTGCTTGGCTACCCTGGCCGCACGGCGCGTCACAGGACCGCCAGTTTTCTGCGATACGAACGCGACGTACGACTGCCGACGATTGTGGAACTCTACAACTGGCAAATCGACGAAATGGAGAAAGCCGGTGCCAAAGATCGCGCGGTGGAGATTAAACATGCTTCACGCATGAGGTCACTGGCAAACACAGAAAAGAGATCCCGAGGCCAGTTGCTGGGACTGCGGCGGGCAAAAATTGTCGAGACAAGGGCTCAGCTGGAAACTGAGCTGCAGGCATTCATCGACAGCGATGCTGAGCGGTCGGCGAAATATGGATCATTGTTAAGGGACATTGAAGCCGTCGATGCAGAACTGTCGGTCGCAGGGCCTTTCGAGATCAATCTCGTCCAGTTGCGGCAGGCTTGCCGAGCTGCAGCCTTTGGATACTTTGTCTACGACGCTGCGGTGGAACGTGCGAAGCCGGATCTCGAGCGAGAAACGCCATACATGGATCGCAATTTTCCGCAATCCGTGCAGGAACTTCAGGTCTCCATGAGCGACTGGCATCCGCCGACAGATCAGATGATGTTGGCCGGAATGCTGGAACGCCTGAGCGGCATACCGATGGCATGCGAGACTGAACCGCTCAAGTCGTTGCTGGCCGAGCCGGGAACACTGGCAGCGAAGGCTGAGTTCTTGATGACAAAGTCGCGTTTGGGGGATCTCAGCTTTGTTCAGGAGTGTCTGAAAAAAACACCCGCTGAGCTGCAACAGGTCGATGACCCATTGCTGTGTCTGATCGTGCAGCTGCACCCGGTTTATCTGAAGTTGCGCGAAACTGACAAGACCCGTGATGGAAGGCTGAGTCAGTTATATGGTTCGCTGATTGAAGTCAAGCAGCAGTTTCTCGCCACGAGCTTTATCCCCGATGCCAACGCCACACTGAGATTTACCTGTGGACGCATCAAATCCTATTCGCCGGCAGACGCCGTGATCAGAACGCCGATTTCGACGCTGCGCGGAGTCAAGGAAAAGACGACCGGAGTCGAACCGTTCATTACTCCGGACCGTGTGCTGAAGAAGTATGCAGCCGGTGAGTTTGGTCGTTTCGTGCATCCGCGTCTGGGTCAGGTTCCCGTGGCCATCCTGTACGACACCGATACGACGGGAGGAAACTCGGGCAGTCCGGTCCTGAATTCCAGAGGCCAGCTTGTCGGAGTCAACTTTGACCGCTGCTTTGAAGCCACCATCAACGACTTCGCGTGGAACAAGGACTACAGCCGTTCGATCGGCGTGGATATACGATATGTGTTGTGGATCACGGGCATCGTCTATGAAGCGGATCATTTGTTGAAAGAGATGGGGGTGCAATGACGAATCGCATGTTCGTCATCATTGGCACTCTCGAAGATGTGCGACTTGGCATGATTCGTCTGCATTCGGCGAAAGAGGGCCATTTTTCGGAGTGAGAGACGGCCATGGGAATGATTGCACTGCCCGCCACTCTTCAATGATTGATCACATGCAAACAAATCACAAGAATCTCCGGTTGCACGGGAGGCCCTTCTGCATCACAGTATAACGAGTCATTCGGAAATTCCAAAAACAACTTCCCACAGGGCTTTCATGAAGATTCAAGCAACATGTCCCGCCTGTCAGGCAACCATCGCTGTCGCTGCGGAGCATGCAGGGAAGCGGGCACGATGTCCGAAATGCGGCGGGGTGATTTCGATACCTGGCGCTGCGCCGTCGCAATCCCCGCCTGCATCGCCGGGAAAGTCGCCGTCACGAAGTGGGGCGTCGTCAGGTTCGCCTCGTGGCACTGAATCCGAATCTCCGCCCAGAAGAGCCCGTCGTGCGAACGAAGGCGAAGACGAGGGCGAACGGTCACCAAAAAAAGGCAAAGCCGCACCGCAGCGTCGGCGTAAGGAACCCGCTGCTGATGATCTCTGGGGTCAGCCGCTCTCCAGTTATTCATCGCCTGCGATCGAAGAAGAGCACTATGAGGCGTTCGGGATTGCTGGGAATCGGGGCCAGAGTCGCGGCAAAACCAATCCGCGCACGGGAAAGCGAGAAGGGGGAAATCAAGGCGGCAACACGGGCCCCAGCTACAAGGTCCCGTTGATCATGGCGGCGATCGGGCTGGGATGCGCCCTCGTGTTCGGCGGGATCGGATTGGCGTTTCCTCCGGCCGCATTCGCTGGCGCTGGAATCGGTGGACTGATAGGATTCATCCTCATGATCTGGGGAGGATTCAAAATCCTGGTGAATGCATTTGAAGTCAGCCCTGTGACTGGATTCTTATATTTGTTCTGCGGACCCTATGCGATTTACTTTTTGTTTTCACGATGGGACATCAATCAACATCCGTTTATTATCAACTTGTTGGGTGTCGTCGTTTTGATTGTCTCGATGGCGGTCGGCGGAATTGCTGGAGCGGGGGTCGCGGGGGCCGCGGCAGCGAATTGATCGGGAATCACCAGCTGCAGTGCGTTAGCACCCGGTTTTGCAGTAATTCGGAGGAAACCGGACGCTGATGCGTACCGGCTGATGGAAGAAAGACCATGTCCAATTCCGCCAACGTCAATTCCATTGATGCCATCCGTCTGTTTGCGGCGGCGGTGGCGAAGTTTCAGGAAGAAGCACGGCTGTGTCTCACCATGATGGATGCGCAGCTGCGCCAGATTCTGTTCTGGCTGGAACGCGATCGACCGGGATTCTGGAAGCATGAGATCGAAAACTGCATGCGGGAAGTGGCTGACGCACGCGTGCGACTGCATCAGTGCCGAATGAGGAAGTTGGGTGACTTCCGCCCGTCCTGTATCGAAGAAGTGAAGGCTGTCGAAAAATCCCAAAACGACGTTGAGTTCGCGCAGAAGCAGATTCCCAATGTCAAACGCTGGTTCGGCGAAGCGACGCATGAAGCCGAAGAGTATCGCGGACGAGCCTCGCAGTTGACTCAGGCCGTCGAACGCGATCTCCCGCGACTGATGGCACTCCTCGCGTTTACCATCGATCGACTGGAAGCCTATGCCGCCGTCAGCAGTCCGAGCGGTGTGCCGGAAGCGACCCGCATGAAACAGATCAGCGAGGAGCTTGAGGAATTCCTGAAAAGCTCGCAAGGCGAGCGGCAGGGCGTCAGCCCTCCGAGTGATTTGGACGATTAATATGCAAAGCAAGTCATTGCGAGTTCCTGAAGAGCCAACCGTTCGATTTGGTGCGCGGGGCACGACACGAATCTAAGCACCAGTGCAGAAGTTTTTTAGTTTAACGGCGAGCCGTAGGCGTAGGCGGAAGCACACTGGATTCGCCTACGCCTACGGCTCGCCGTTAAACGATTTGTGCCAACTTACTTGTGCACCAGTACTTAACAGCTTCGTTCAAGCGGAATACTCCCTGTCTGCGTGAGAAGATTACTTGTCAAATCTTCTCGCGCGTAATCGATACCAGAGAGTACTCTTTCTGTTTTTCCTGCTGTTCTTCGCCGGCAGTTGTATCTCTCCTCTATATCGACAGTTCCTGTTGATGCAGCATGTGCCAACTGTGCTGGCCGCAGTGTTGCTGGCGTACCTGTCCAGGAATTTGAACGTCGGTATCTGGGACTGTCACAAGTCATGTCGTCGGTGTTGGCCCTTGAGTTCATCCTTGCGACGAGCGCGGGTTACGAATTGATTGAATGGCTGGTCGCCGTTGTCTTTACGCCGCAGTGGGCGGAACAATTCCTCGGACTACAAGGCGACATCTTCGACGCTCAAAAGGACACGGCACTGGCGACGGCTGGAGCGGTCGTTTCCATCTGCGTCATGGCCTTGACCGAAAAAAGGCTGTCCAATGTTGCCACTGGACAGCCGGGGAGGATTGATCGAGGGATGACTCCCAACGATCAGCAGTGACTCCCAATCCAGCCATCCGTCCACGTCACGGACGAACCAGGGCGATTCGGGATAACTGGCTTCACTTGGAAAAGGGGTCAGGAACCAATAGTGCGAAGCACCCGTTGGGCCATCTGGCTATTGGTTCCTGACCCCTTTTCCAAGCCTGGCTTCGTTCAGACTTTCACGGACTTGACAGTCCGGATGATCTCAGCAGCAACCTTGTACGGATCGGCGTTGGAAGCAGGACGACGATCTTCCAGCCAACCCTTCCAGCCATTCTGGACGGTGGCGATTGGAATCCGGATCGAAGCACCGCGATCGGACACACCAAAGCTGAACTTGTCGATCGTCTGCGTTTCATGTTTACCCGTCAAACGCAGGTGGTTATCTGCACCGTAGACCGCGATGTGCTCTTTAATACGTGGTGCGAAGGCATTGCAGATCGCTTCGTAGGTTTCCTTCTTGCCACAAGTGCGGAGCGCAGTATTTGAGAAGTTGGCGTGCATTCCGGAACCGTTCCAATCGGTATCGCCGAGCGGTTTGCAGTGCCAGTTGATACAAAGGTTGTACTTCTCGGCAGTACGCTCGAGCAGATAACGGGCAAGCCAGACTTCGTCCCCTGCGCGTTTTGCGCCTTTCGCGAAGACCTGGAATTCCCACTGACCAGTGGCCACCTCGGCATTGATGCCTTCGATATTGATGCCAGCCTGGATACACATATCCAGGTGCTCTTCGATCAGTTCGCGACCAAAGGCGTTTTTTGCACCAACAGAACAGTAGTAAGGTCCTTGCGGAGCCGGGTAACCGCCAACGGGGAATCCCAGGGGCAGATTTGTTTCGCGCTCCCACAGGAAGTATTCCTGTTCGAACCCAAACCAGAAATCGCCGTCGTCATCAATCGTGGCGCGACCATTCGATTCATGTACGGAACTGTCGGCGTTCAGAACTTCCGTCATCACCAGGAAGGCGTCCATCCGACCAGGGTCCGGCAGGATCGCGACCGGCTGAAGCAGACAGTCGGAAGAGCCCCCGGGAGCTTGATTTGTGGAACTTCCGTCGAAGCACCAGATCGGGCATTCTTCAAGCGTACCACCAAAATCCTTAACCACTTTCGTTTTGGCTCGCAGACCTTGTGTGGGTTTGCTGCCGTCGAGCCAAATGTATTCCAACTTTGCTTTTGACATGCTCTGCCTCTCCTCCTGGAAAAATCTGTAGAATCGCGTTATCGCCGGGCATTGTCGCCAGACACTGGCAACCAAAAGACACATACCCGTTGTGCTCCTGTCAGCCGAACGATCAGGAATCAGCTGCTGAAATAATAAGCACAGGTGCCCCATTCCAGAGCACACGGTGGCAAATTTTCGTGATTATTGCCACTGGAACGTTTTTACGCATTCGCTGTTCCAATTGCACGCGAGTGGTAGCGACATGTGAAAAACGAGTCCGGATTCTCAGCCGTTGGTAAGTGGAGCAGGTACTGGCTAAACTATAGGCAGTTACGAGTTTGGAAAAGGGGGTCAGGAACCAATAGTGCGAAGCACCCGTTGGGCCATTTGGCTATTGGTCCCTGACCCCTTTTCCAAGAGTTCTACCACGAGGCACATTTGGAAATGGTGATCCTTTATTTGATCCTGGCGATCCTGCTGATTCTGATCAACGGGTTCTTCGTTCTGGCAGAGTTTGCAGCCGTCAAAATGCGGCCTTCCCGACTTCGTGAACTGATGGATGATGGTATTCGCGGCGCGGTGGCGGCGAAACACGTTCAAGACAAGCTCGACGAATATTTGTCGGTCTGCCAGGTGGGAATCACGTTCACCTCGATCGGACTCGGGTTCGTTGCGGAACCGTCTCTGGTTGAGCTCATCGAACCGGTCCTGATGTGGACGGGATTTTTTCCGGAAGAGAGTCATCTCAAGTTTCTGACAACTCATGCCATTGCGACCGGGTTGGGACTGTTGCTGGCCAGCTATCTGCATACGCTGATCGGTGAACTCATTCCAAAGTCCATGGCCATTCGGCGCACCGATCGATCAGCGCTGCTAACGGCCGCACCGCTTCGAGTGGTACGCACGCTGTTCGTCATCCCGCTCTGGGTTCTCAACGGATCGGCCAATGTGCTGCTCAGGCTGATGGGACTGGGCGGTTCAAAGCACCATGAAAACCACAGCGAAGACGAGCTCCGCATTCTGCTGAATCAGTCGCAGTCCACTGGCATGATGACTTTTCGTCGCCTGCTGTTTCTGGAGAACGTCTTCGACCTCGGTGAACTCGCCGTACGAGATGCGATGCGACCGCGTTCGCAGGTGCGCTGCATGACGACTCAGAATACATGGGAAGAGAATCTTCAGATCGCGCGGCGTTATCGATTCAGTCGTTACCCGCTTTTGGACGAGGGCGAAACGATTCCGATTGGCAGCGTGCATCTGAAGGACGTGTTATTTGCCGGCGAACATGGAAACGATCTGAAGCCGTTACTGCGGCCATTGCTGACCGTCACCGAGACGGCCCTGCTGGAATCTGTGCTGGCGGAAATGCAGAAGAAACGCATTCATGCGGCCATCGTGAAGGATGCGAAGGGTGTCTGGACGGGTTACCTGACGCTGGAGGATGTGATCGAAGAAATCGTCGGGACAATTCGCGATGAATTTGAAGACGAAGAGCCCATTCATCTGTCGGACGCTTTGCTCGAAGATCGAGTGCATCTGCACGTCGAAGCGGAGAGTACGATCGAAGCCGTTCGCATTGCACTGTCACGCATGAATGGCGAATCACTGCCGCTCCCCGTCGATCAGATTGTCCGGGCCGTGGAAGAACGAGAGCGATTGATTGAGACCTACCTTGGCCGTCATCTCGGGATGCCTCACGCACGCTTGCCGGGTCTGCAGAAAGCGATCGTGCTGGTCATTCGTTCAGAAAAAGGTATTCCATATCGCGGCACCATCGAACGTGCTCATCTGCTGTTCGTGCTGTTGACTCCCATTGGACAGCCGCGCGTGCATCAACGGCTCCAGGCAATCATTGCGACGCTGCTGGATGAAAGCGAATTCATCCCCGAACGCCTCCGCACGGTCCGCACCCCTGCCGAAGTCGTCGAGATCCTCCGCACGGGCGAACAGGCCACGCTGGATTAGATTTGTCATTGTCGAGCGATGATCAATGAAAACAGTGGTGGGACATAATCCACGTGATTCCAGGGAACGTGATTCAGTCCCGGAGGGACGACAAGATGTAGCCACGGGCGAGAGCCCGTGGTACGCGATGATGGAGCGTTGGAAGTCCCGAAGGGACGACAGGAATTGCGACTGGGTCGTCTCATGTCGTCCTTTCAGGACTGAAAATCACCGGTGTTTCTCCAACCACGGGCTCACGCCCGTGGCTACAACCTGCCGCCACATTCGTGGCTCAAACGCAGGATCGATTCGCCCCGCAATGCCTTTCATAGATCCCGTGTTTTGGCGGAAAAAATCCTTCACGGCGTTGGACGGCCGGGCTGCATTCCGGAGGCCGATCCCTCCAGGAATCTCGTGTATTCAGGTGTATTTGCGTGTCGTGGCGTAACGACCGTCTGAAGGATGAACATTCATGTCCGTCGCATCGGCCATGAAATAGTGTCGAAACGAAGTTTATTGTGGTTGGACAGCCGCTCGATCATAAAACGGTGCATGGTCAATTTCTCGGACATGAATGTCCAAGCTACAGGAATTTTTTTGATGCATACCAGTAATCTTGTTTCTCAGATTCGAAGCGGCTTCAAGGCACTATCATCCGATTTCACCGGGCAGCGAAAATCGCGACGGAATCGATCGGCTTCGCAGGCGGAATCTCGTTTCTTCGTGGAGGTGAGTACTCTGGAGGAACGCGTCCTGCTGGCTGCTGATGCAACGGTGCTCAAGGATATTTTCCCGGGAAGTACCAGCAGCCTTCCTTCACCCAACACGCAACAGACGCCGTCCCAGGCATTAAACGGCTGGGTCTATTTCAATGCGAACGACGGGACCCACGGATTTGAACTTTGGCGAACCGACGGGACAGAGGCGAACACGCAGCTGTTCCTGGACCTGACTCCGGGTTCCGGTCGTTCTGATCCTCAGAACTTCATTGTTGCGAATGGAAAACTTTTCTTCACCGCAGCAGGTGGAAACCTGTATGTCACGAATGGCACAACAGTGGGAACGACGCTTCTGATGACATCGCCAAAGTCTACTTACGCGATGGGTGCGGTCGGCTCAACTGCCTACTACTATTACGCTGATCCACCGATCGGAAATTCGCAGTCACCGGGAGGGACATTCTGGAAAACGGATGGCACTTTAGCGGGCACAGCCGCATTTGCAACCTGGGACAAACCGTTCCCTCCAGAATTCTCAACGGTCTTTGAAAACACGATGTTCTTTATGGCAGGGCTCGGTGAGCTTTACAAGATCGATCCAGTGACGAGCACAGTTGCGATAGTTTCCGGCAGCCCATCGGGAATAAGTGGCCTGACTGCCACCGCCAACAATCTCTTCTTCCCAACAAACTTCGCACCTGGAGATTCTCAAGTGCTTTGGGTGCTCGATTCCGCAACTGGCACGCCCAGAACAGTTCAATCACCTCAATCAGCATCCATTGCAACTCGCCCGGAAAACCTATGTGTTGTCAATAATACGCTCTACTTTTCTGGAACCACAGCTGCCAATGGGACTGAGCTGTGGAAGAGTGACGGAACCAGTGCGGGAACCGTGATGGTCAAAGACATCAATCCTGGCACTGCGAGTTCCGGCCCGTTCAGCCTGGTCGCTGTCGGCGGATCCGTTTTCTTTGATGCCAATGATGGCGCGAGTGGTTTTGAGTTGTGGAAATCGAGTGGGTCCGCAGCAAACACGGTTCTGTTAAAAGACACTGTCCCCGGACCGGCCAGTGGGAACCCAAAGCCCTTTCTTGACTTGAATGGACTGCTCCAGTTCACAGCCGTGACGGTCCCGCAATTGTGGACTTCAGACGGGACAGGACCCGGAACGATGCCGTACGGGACGATTCCGAATGGTACTGCGCCGAACGGGCCGAAGACCTGGATTCCATTGGAGAACAGCGTGGTCTTCGCCGGGGAAGACTCAACCGTCGGCCGCGAGATGTTTGTCGTTCGGTTCGGCACACCACCTGCTGCGCCGGTCATCACAGCACCGGTCGCAGTGACGTCAAGCCTTCGGCCCACCGTGACTTGGAACGCTGTGGGAGCAATCACGAAATACGAAATCTGGATCAACAATCGGTCCACTCAGCAGAACCGGATCATTGTTGAGCCGGTCACAGGAACTGCCTTTACACCAACGTTCGACCTTGGGATCGGCAATTTCGCGGTCTGGGTACGAACCGCCGGAAGTACGAATGCTCCGCCATCACCCTGGAGTGCGCAGTACAATTTCCGCATCAATGCCCCTGTCATTTTGAACCCCGTCACACCCAGCCCTGTGAATGGATTTCCCCTGATTTCATGGCCGGCTTTGCCGGGTGCTGTTAAGTATGATGTTTGGATCGATCGTCTGGATGTCCCCACATCTCAGATTCTTCGTGACCCGAATGTGACGTTAACGAGTCTGACTCCCACGACGCTGCCCAATGGTCGTTATCGCGTTTGGGTGCGCGGGCTTGCAGTCGATGGGAGTGACGGTGCCTGGTCTGCGCCTCAGGATTTTTCGTCCGCGCAGGCCCCCGTCATCACAGCCCTGCTGAATCCTACGTTCGATACAACGCCCACCGTCACCTGGACGGCAGTCAATGGTGCTGCGTCTTACGAGCTGTATGTGCGCAGCATCAATGGAAACTTCAAGGCATTCGATCAGAAAAACATCGTCGGAACATCGTTCACATGGCCAACTCTGCCGGCCGGACCTTACGAGTATTGGGTTCGCGTGACTGGCTCGACCGTGTGGAGCGCTCCAGTTGCCCTTAATACTGACGGGCGGACGAATGTCCTGACTCCGATCGGCTCGATCAGTGATACCACTCCAAACTTTTCATGGCAACCGGTTGACGGAGCTGTCCGGTACGAGCTGTGGGTGGATCTGCAGAATCCGTGGACGCAAAAGATTGTCTTCCAAACCAGTCTGACCGGCACGAGTTTCGTCTCGCCTTCGCTTCCGGTGGGAGCCTACCGTACCTGGGTGCGAGCGGTGAGTGCCACAAACCAATTCAGCCCATGGAGTGTGCCGGTCGATTTCACGATCACTGGCCCCACTGCGTCTTTGGACGTTTTGCCGGTGAAGCCGTCTGACGATGAGTTGCTCTGCGGCGTTCTCGTCAGTGTCTTCGACCGGGGCGAGTCGGCCCGCACAATGGAGGATGGCGGGGCGGACATGCAGCCTGTTAAGGCAGAGCATTCACCTGCGGCTCTCCCACTGGTTCTCGCGAATCCTTCCATTGATGAATTTATCGTGCAATGGATGATGAATCCGATGGCGGAATGCTGACCGTTCACGCCACAATACGAAACCAGCGCAAGCAACCACGTATAAACACAAATTTACACAGATCGAAATCAACCGTCAATCTGTGTTAATCCGTGTGCATCTGTGGTTTAAGCTGACCTTTTGACATGTCGTGAACGGTTACAAATTCAGAGCGATTCTGAACGTGGGTCGTACATATCGTGCGACCTCACAACGTGTCATCCGCCGAACGCTGGGATTCCAAATTTTGCTCGTCTCAGCGAAACCGTCTTGATGGCAACGCCGAGTTCTCTCGCGATTTCGGTGTCGGTCCCTTTGCCAAGTCGCTGAATCATCTTTTTGGTCCATGGCTCAACGAATTGTTTCTGATACGGGAGAATTCCCAGCGACTCGCGTTTGCCGCGGACGTGTCGTCTGCCACGTTTCGTAACTTCTGCGACATGAGTGTCGGGAAATTTCCCGAGCATTTTCAGTTCAGAGTCCTTCCACGGTTTACGAATTTTGCGTGGCTTTCCCGTCGGAGCGATTCCCAGTGATGTCCGTTTCGCGGCGACGGCTTCCGGCTTCACGCCAAACTCTGCGGCAAGTCTGGCGTCTGGCATCGTTCCGAGTTTTTTGATTTCGCGGGCACTCCAGACGTGTCGTGCTTCCTGCAATGAAGGGCCGAATGCCGGGATCCCCAGCCGAATTCGTTTGGAATAAATGGTGGTCGATACAACCCCCAGCTTCTTTGCCACTTTCTTATCGGACATCGTGCCCAACACTTTGATTTTGTCCGGCGTCCAGTCGACACGGCTGCACGGCGGGATGTCACGACGTTGTCGTTCCAGACGCACAGTAGGGACGTCCAGGCTGAAACGTCGCGCTACCTCTGTGTCGGCAATTTTCCCGAGCTTGCTGATCGCTGCACGCGGCAAAGGTTTCGATTCGCGTGCTGCAGGTACAATTTCTTTCTCTTTGGGTGCACGTTGAACTTGTGATGTCCGGGCCATCAGGAGATCCTTTGAACAGGTTGAAGCAGCAACAGGCTGACGCTGGTTTTTGAACTGGGCGCAGATTGTAACACACTCGGTCTAAAGTGACATTGACCCGAAGCATCAGCGACGGCGGCAAATCTCAACCCCTCGCTGACGCTTCGGATGGCAATCCTATGCTCGCAAAAGCCTCATTTCAAGCCGCGTGTTGATTTCATACCATGAGCCATAAAACCACGAAATCAGCAGACCGCTAGCGCCTTGCGGCTCACTCAATAACACGTCCGTCAGTCATGGCCGCGCGGCGTCTCCGTAGCATTATTTCAAGGGAGAAACAGCGATCGACCGCCGATTCATTCTACTACTTCGGTACGGCCTGACCAGCCTGGGATCCACGGCATACCACGATCAATGACTGTGTCCTGGCAGATGCGGGAAAATTCTGAAGAGCGACGGTCGCCGGAAGGAACGACGTCGGTGATCTTCAGATCAATGATGTCGGCCGCGATGATGCGAGCCAGGTTTTCGGCTTCGAGCAATTCTGCGTCCGACCAGTCTGCCAGATCCTCACCGATTTTCGACAGATCGCCGGGAAGCTGAATATAGCCGAGTTCCACGTTGCTGGTGATTCCGTCCGACCGGACCAACAACCGATACAGCGGCAACTGCAGATCAATCCATTCGTGCTTACTCCGATGCGTCGATTTTGGAGGCAGGGCGGATTCACTTGTCTTGTAGTCCAGCACTCGAAACTGGCCGGTCTGGACATGCTTATCGATCCTGTCCACGCGGCCCACCAGTTTCACAGGTCGTGCGTGGATATCCGTGAAGTCCGTGCATTCGTATTTCTTTTCAGTCTGATGAATTCGCCAACCATCTCTGCAGGTCCCTGCCTGCCATACCGCGAATGCCGCCAGCCGCGATTCGATCATCTTCAGCTGCACACTGACCGTCGCCGATCGTGCGCGACCAAATCGCCCGAGGGCTGCTTTATGAAGGGCATCCAGCAGAAAGTCCCGGATCGCTTCGTCGTCAAACGCATCGCGAACCGTTGACTGTCCGAACTGATTGAGGACTTCATGGATCAGGCTTCCGAATGCCCGTGCGTCGAGTTCACGGACATCGTCTGCAACCTGTTGCAGCTTCAATTCGCGACTGAGGAAGTAGCGATACGGGCAGTTGAGATACTCGCGAAAACTGGTGACCGGAATTTCTGTGGGAGCGGGCGGCACCGACATCGGCGGCGGCACCAGAAAACCACTCTGACGCGGCGGCACGGCTTCGGGTTCCGTGGGATCGGGCAATGCGGTTGCCTTGTCACTTAGGACGGGCGCAGAAATATCTGTCGTGTTCCGGACGTGGAGCACGTTTTCAACGTGCTCGGCACGATGGAATCGTGCCCCACTTTTTTCAGTCTCAGTCCTTACGGAATCCGGATCGTAAAATCGGCGGACACGTTCGGTGAGTGATTTCGGATCGGCTGCAAACCACAAGCGACTGGGAGCAAGCGGGTTGCCCTTGACATCTGTGCGCCCGGCAATCAGGATCACGTGCCGCCGACTGTGAAGCACTGATGTCAGCGCGTATGCGTCGCGGGCATAGCGGCGTCGGTTGTCGGTCAGGTCCAGTCGTGTGCGCAGGCTGTTGGGCATGAATGCATCGGCGTTGATCGATTCCGGGATTTTGCCTTCGTTGAATCCGGTCAGCACCAGCACCGGGCTGTCGTCAAGCGGCAATTCCAGCCAGCCGAGCAGTTCGACAGCCTGGTCATCTGCTTCCGGCGGAATCGAAGTCTCACCAATCTGACGCAACAACAACTGCAGCGCCTGGCTGGCGGTACATTCAGGCAGCACGCTGGCCGGGATTCGACGCAGTTGGGCGTTGAATTCCTGCAAGCGTGTCACACAGGCCACGATACCGCGATCGGCTTCGGAATCACTGTGCAATTCCCGATCACGGTAGATCGTGGCGAGAACCCGGACGGCTCCGTCTGCCCAGTCAGACAGAGACCGTTTTTTCTCCAGTTGGTGCGTGAGCGACGCTTCGGCAGCGTCTGCCAGATCGTCGAGCGTTCGTTGGCGTCGTCGTTTGTTTCCCTGCACGCTCGGTGCCGCTCGCCCTACGGCTGATCGAGCACTCTCCGCTTCCGTCGTGCCCGGAATCAGGCAGCGCAACAGGAATTCCACAGCGCGGCAGACTTCGGCCACGATCAATCGACGAGGTGCGGCACCCAGCAGGACGCCCGGCGTGAGTTGCAGATGTTCGGCGAGGTATTGATCAAGTTCATCGAGCCATGCGTGGCGGCGCGTGAACGCATCGTCGGCGGCGAGATTCTGGTTCAGGTGTTCGCTGATCCAGTCGTACACATCCGGATGTCGGACGAAGTCGGCCAGCGATGAAAAATCCGGCGGCATCTCATCGCGGGCCGAACCCACATGCAGTGCCATGGCCGACAACAACTGAAACGGCCGCGAATCTCGCAGCAGCATGCCGATCGGCCATTGCCCGACAATCCCGGCATCGGCCATGGCCTGTGTGAGCGTCGGAACCAACGCATCATCGGCTACGCCGATCGTGATATCGTCAGCTCGAAATCTTCCGTCAAAGCTGGCGAGTTCCACCATGGCCAACTGTGCCTGCTGCAGCGGTGAATCTGCAATGCGGGTGATCTCCAACGGGATGTTGAGCAATCGAGTTTCCCATTGTTCCGGGCGCACGCAGCCGTATTCGTCAAATGCCGCCGCTTCGGATTCCGGAGCGTGAATGATCGTGGTGACCTGATCGGCGACCTGATCAAGCATCTGCCGGATGATCCGATTCATATCCACCGTGCCGATCAGAATGATGTCACTGTCCGTGCGACATTCCCGCATCTCAACGGCGACCAGTCTCGCGGCCTGGCGGTCCCATAACTGCAGCTCGTCCATCTGCATCAGGTATTCCGCCTGAATGCGACGCAGCGCTTGCCAGCGTTCGGCTTCTTCGGAATGACCAAGTTCGACAAGCTTCAAATGAACCTCGTCAAATTCCATTCCGTCAGCGGCGAGTTCGTTGTGCTGCTTGCGGAGCGATTCGCAGAGTGCCAGCCACGACGACACAGAGTTTTCATCCGGTCGGTTTGGCAGTGCCGCGCGAATCTCCTGCGGTCGCACGGCGTATAGTGCTTTTCGCCACACCAGAAGTTGCGTGAGGTCATCGGCGAGTTTCTGCTGCTGCGGATAAAGCAGTTCGGGAAACTGATTGAACGTGACCATCCGCGGCGGCACCAGCGCAGGCCATTTTGAGCCGCCACGCTGGACCAGCAGTTCCAGCATCCGGCGAGCCGCACGGCGTCCTGGGAGAACCAGGATGACTTGCGACATGTCCAGGTGGTCGGCGTCAGCATACCGCCGGATCAGATAGTCAGCCGCCTCTGTTAATGCGGGCTTGTTCCAGTCCACAAAGTGGCGCGTGATCGACATGTCGTCGTATTTCCTTGTTTGTTTTGGTCTCAGCAACAGCAGGTCATGTCTGCCGAAGAAGGACTGTCATCAGCAGGTCATGTCTGCCGAAGAAGGACTGTCATCAATAGGTCATGTCTGCCGGAAAGGACTGTCATCAGTAGGTCCTTTCTGCCGGAAAGGACTATCATCAGCAGGTCCATTCTGCCGGAAAGGACTGTCATCAGTAGGTCCTTTCTGCCGGAAACGACTTTCGCCGCAAGGCAAACCGCCGTCGAACGCACATCCCCTCCACGTCGCCGCGTGGCCCCTCTTTCCACCTCGTCTGGTCGCCGGTGGCGGCAGGCCGCGAAGTCCTCCTCGGCAAGGAGGACCTGCCGAAATTCGCGGATACGTCCGCCCACGACTATGAACGCATCGAACCGCTTTGCGACACGGACGAACCATCGCGGCGTTTCATGGTTCCGCCATCATCGATTACGCGCGACGTGATTGATGAGCCTTCGTTGATGCTCAGCACAACGTCGCTGACGCGGGACGTCTGCGGAACATGCATGTGAACGTTCGGCACTGTACGCTCCGCATGCGCCGGATGAAAATTACCCCGAACCGATCTCTCGACCCATCCCGAGACGACTCCGCGCGTCGTCGCCATGGCGGCCTGCCTGCCGGGCATTGCCAGCAGAGCAAAGAATCTCATACAGCCCGACGCCACAAACAGCGTCAGATACGCATCCATTCCGGGCCCAAGCGCATTCAACAGGACGCCGCCAATGACCGTGCCCAGAACCATTGCCGCAGAGTTGCCCAGGTTATACAGCGTCAGCACCGCCACACGTCGCTCACCGGGAACCTGGTGGAAGAATTGCAGCAGCATGGCGAGTTCATAGCAGCCCCAGACGAGTCCGCTCACAATCTGAATCCCTGCCAGCCACCAGACGTTCTGCGAAAAAAACCATAACGCGCTCACGGGAACGATTCCGATGCTGCCAACCCACAACAGCCGATCCGATCCGAATCGATTCGCAAACCGACCGGCCCAGGGAAGCGCAACCATCTTGCCAATAAAGCCCAGCGACAGCAGACCCATATACTCCATCCACGACAGCTTCAGAACTCTGAGCATATACGGAGTGAAGTACGGGCCGGAGACATGCACGGCGGTTTGCACGGCCATCAGAAACAATACCAGGCGACCTGCCGATCCGGGATGTTGCAGAGCCTGCACGACCGCCGCAAATCGTTCCTTCGCCGACACAATTTTCGGCAATTCCGCGGCGTCAGCATCCTGCTTGCCATCCCCGTCCGTGGCGTACGCATTCTGCGTGCGATGACCAGGGAATCGATTCTCGTCGCGATCATGTCCCGACCCATGCCAGTTCGGCTGCTCGGTCTGTCGCGCCAACATGCTTGCAGACACATATCGACCGATCGCACCGATGCCAAACAGCACGGCAAACACGGCGACGGTCATATCGTGCGCCACGGACCATCTTAAGAACAGTCCTCCCGAGATCAGTCCCAGCAGGACACCAATATGACACATCCGACTGCGACGTGCGAAGAAGCCGCTGCGAATCTTCCGGGGAACGAGATACTCGGCCCATGTGTTCCAGGCCGGTCCAGTGGAGAGACCGGCCGCCCAGTACAGCGTCGCTGGGATAAATACGGCCCATGCCGGGACCTGTGGCAGCAGAGCCATCGTCATCAACACCAGCATGCTGCTGGCCTGAATGGAAGCGGTCATCACGACGAAGCGACGATAGGACTTCAGACGCTGCAACGCCATCGGAGCCAGCAGTTGCAGGACACTGCCCAGCAGCACTGGAACGGTGGCAATCAATGCGGCGTTGACTTCTCCCAGACCCCGCGCGAGCACGAAGGCGGGCAGATAGGTTTCCGCAATGCCGACCATCACGCTGAACGAGAAACCGTCGGCGTTCATCGCCATCAGATTGCGCCGCAGGATTTTTCCCCGCGGAACAGTTTGCGCCTGCATGATCATCGGAGCACGACGCTCCGGTTTTCCGAAGCTGCCATAATTCAACGCGAAAACACGCGTCCTGTGACTTTAACTTGGAAAAGGGGTCAGGAACCAATAGTGCGAAGCACCCTTCGGGCCATTTGGCTATTGGTTCCTGACCCCTTTTCCAAAGCCTCTTCCAAAGTCGCCCAAGCGGATTCGTATCCGAAACGCCAATCACGAGCAATCACATTCTTCCGACTTTCCCCCCTCGCGACCAACGCCGCCCGGTTTTCCTCAAATCGACAATTTGTCTCTGCCGGTGAACCTCCTACAACAGCAGAAATTGCAGATTTGGGATCTTCGTTTGGTTCGCGAGTCGAGCGACTTCATCCCGGATGGACATTCATGAACGCTCGGCCAGTGATTGACGATGCGCAACTTGTAGGGTGTGACAAGCACCGCGCAGGCACACCGAATCACAGACATGGTGTGCCTGCGCTGCCGCTTGTCACACCCTACAAATTTACAAACTGGCCAAGCATCGCTGCTAAGGGTAAGATTGGCCATTGGTGGTGATTTTTCTCAGTTAATCGTTGTTTGGTGAACGTCTCGGACATGAATGTCCAGGCTACACAAGGACCGCCCTCATCCGCAGCGCCATTCCCGACGTCTTTCGTAATACACCCGCCAGTTCCGCTGCTCGCACAGACGTGGAACGTGTGCCGTTTCGCGATGCGCTGAAGTACGGTCAACTGGCTTTGAACAGCCGATATCTACTGTCGCCCCTCGCGGGATTCACGACGTTGCCGTTTCGCAGAATCGTGCGACGGATTGGTGGTGTCGGCCTCGCGACTACTGACCTGGTGAATTCACGAGCACTCACCAGCCGGAATGAACGCACCATGGAGATGGTGGAAACGCATCCCGAAGATCGTCCATTTGCCGTCCAGATTTTTGGCAGCGAACCGGAAGTCATGGCCGATGCCGCTCAACTGCTGGTCGAATTGGGCGTCGATACTATTGATATTAACATGGGTTGCCCCGTCAATCGGATCGCCGGAGCGGGTGCGGGTGCTGGCATGATGTGCAACATCGACGGCACGCTCAAGCTGGTGCAGACCGTGGTCGAAGCAGTTTCGATCCCGATCAGTGTCAAGATGCGACTCGGCTGGGACAGCCACAATCTCTCAGCACCCTTCTTCGCCCGCGAGTTTGAGCAGGTGGGTGTGGCGGCCGTCGCCATCCACGGTCGCACGCGGGAGCAGGGTTTCGGCGGAACGGTTTCGCTGCCGGGAATTCGTGCTGTCGTCGAAGCGGTCGAAAACATCCCGATCATCGGCAACGGCGATATCCGGAACGTGGCCGATGCCGCACGCATGCTGAAAGAAACCGGTTGCCATGGAATCTCCATCGGCCGTGCCGCACTCGCCAACCCATGGATCTTCCGGCAACTGGTCGAATGGGAACAGACGGGCAGTTATGCTCCGGCAGGAACCTTTGACGAACGTCTGCAACTCATGTTGCAGCAATACACCTGTCTGGAAGAACGCCACGGCAGTCAACGCGCGATCATCCGGTTTCGCAAGATGGCGCACTGGTACCTGAAAGGCATGCGAATTCTGAAACGTCTGCGCGGCGATTTCCAAAAGGTCAGCACCAAAGAAGAAATGAACGCCGCCATCGCTGAAATTCAACAGTCTGGCCCGATTGACGGCAACCGCACCGGCGTGCTCACAGACGTAGAAATTCCCGTCCCCAGCGGCCCGGTGGATAAGTGGTGAAGGACTACTGTGCGGGAAACGATTTTTGCTGACTCAGAAACTCCAGCAGGCTGGCGATGTCGGCATCACTCAGATCGTTGAGCTGCTTCTCCGGCATCTCCGGCATCAGTGAGATGGTCTGCGGCTGCAGTTCTTCGACATCGTTGGCGTTCAGGACTGTGTCTTCGGCTTTGGCATTTCGAATCACGACTTTCTGTTCATCGCGGCTCATCACCAGTTAGGAATGCACCTTACCATCCGATGTCTGAGCGATCCATGTCGCGAATTCTGAATCGATTTTCTTCGACGGTTTATCCCGGCACTCCCTGCCCCCTTTCAATTTTTTGTCTACTTGTTGACAGGAAATAAGAAGGCCATTAGCCTGCATTGCGCACAGAATCGTAGGCCGGACCGAGCAAACCCAATG
>CAMAVB010000073.1 GCA_945861465.1 Candidatus Kuenenia stuttgartensis | reverse complement strand
GTGAGCGGCTTCAATCTGTCGAACCGGCGCTGGTTTATGGCAAATTGCTGCGGGATGATGAGTGGATCGAACCAACAGTGTTCCATGCGCAGACGTTGAATGGCGGGCTTCAAGGGAGCGAGGCGGGGAAACAACACTAACAGGACGTTTTTGACCAGAGTTTGTTCAGGGAGTCAACAAAATGCTGTGTCCCCGTTGGTCCTCTCTCCCCGTTGGTCCTCTGTTAATGACAAGCGGAGAACCAGGGAGGGCTTCCAAATCATCGCCAGGAGCGGGTCTTGCAATCAATACCAACTCTGACGAACGGCAGCTTACAAAAATCTACCGGCCGCCTATCGACCACGTTGCGCGCACGCTGTATCACGACAGTGCTATTCGTTCCTGACACCTTTTTTGACTTAGGGGTTCGGCGTCTTACGGAAAGCACTTCCCGAACTTGACCAGCAACACGGGGTTGCCTTTCAGCCGGACTCGCATTGTCATCAGCAGCCAGACGATGCTGACTTCCTTACGAAGAAACTGCACCCATTTGCTCGAATTCGCGGTGACCCGAAGATCGCAGTCTCCGATGTGCCCCTGTCTCACCTCGATCTTCTGATCCCGAATCGTGACGGTGCATTCCCCCGGTTCGCGGCCTGTGAAGCGAAAGTGATAAACGGCTTTCAGACCTTTCGACCGGCCTGGCTGAAATACAATGTGCATGCCCTTCATAAAGCCATCGATCGTCGTGGGCCGCAGCGTATCGCCGACCTGCTTCACCTGCTTGTGCGGAAATCGCTTTCTGACGTACTCGTCGGCGTCCGTATTCGGCTGCACGTAGATGGTTTCTTCTTTTTGCTGCAGAGGCTTGAGCGTCTGTCCAATAAAGCCACTTCGATCGTCGAGAAACGGACGGATGACATCTTCGCCCGCCGGACAGACGCTCAGGCAATACGCGGCTTTGTAGTTCGGTCCGAAGGCCAGCGATTGCCACATGGACGCCGATTCGCCGTCGCTGACCTTGCTGCGGTAGTCCCTGCCCGATCGACTGTCAGCCACGGTTTCCACCCAATCCGTAAATCCGCCCATGAACTCACGGTAGTTGTGAGTGTAGCACGACAGGAAGTTGAAACTGCCATCCGGCGAGATGGCTCCGACGGGACATGCTGCGACGCACAGCTTGCATTCAAGGCATGGATTGAACTGAACCGGGCGGCTGTCTTCAGTGATTTCAGCATCGACAAGTACTGTTCCCAGCAGAATGAAGTTGCCGAACTTCGGGTGGATGACATTGCGATGAATTCCCATGCTTCCCAGCCCCGCTGCCACGGCGACTGGTTTATGAGAGACCACCCAGATCTTCCCCGGGAAGACGGCGGTCTCCATCGGGAACCCGGCTGAGGGATTGATCGCTCGATACCCAAGGGATTCCAACTCGGACACAATTTTCCGAGCCACCTCGTTGACGTGATGCGTCGTGTCGTGAAACTCCAGATTGGCGACACTGCGAGCCGGATTACGAATAGGCTCGCGATTCATCCGGCACACAAAACTGATGAGTGTTTTTGTCGCTGGAAAGAACTTGAGGATGTCGTCACGCTGATCGTCCAGCTCTGGCCGGCTGAACGCGACAAATCCGATGTCGTCGGCGCCGGCGTTCAGGCAGAATCGTCGGAGTTCGGCAGCATCCAGATTCGGCAGTGCCACTCTCGACTGCCGCTGAACCTGCTCACGCACCAGACGGACGGTGGGATGATCGTTGAAACTGGCCATCGATACTCCGGTTAAACTGAGAAGAAGAAAAATGATCGAAGCGTGCTGATACGAAGGATGCCTTGCGATCCAGACGACACTTGTCTTTTGCAAGCTTAAAGACACTTGCATTTTGCAAGTATCTGGCGTAAAGTCAACATGGCACTGGAATTTTCGTTGTTGGAAAGCCTGATTCGCTCCCGCCCTGATGAAACATGCACGTGAAAACACGACGATCACCCTGCCCTGTCGCATGTACGCTGGACCTCATCGGTGACAAATGGACGCTGCTGTTGATTCGCGACATGAGTTTCGGACGCTCGCACTTCAAGGAATTCAGTCAATCTCCTGAAGGCATTGCGACAAACATTCTGGCTGACCGTCTTGCCCGGCTCGTGGAGTCAGGGCTCGCCGAAAAATTTCCATCGCCGGAAGTGCCGGGACGCGAGGCTTATCGCCTGACAGAGAAAGGCGAGTCGCTGCGTCCGATCATGATGGCGCTCGCCAAATGGGGCCTGGATCATATCGAAGGCACAGCGGCGCTGATGAAGCCGAGGGGTTGATCGCACTACTGACGATTGAAGTCTTGTTGTGTCGCGAAGATTTTCCCACCACAGGTTGCGGCCATAAGGCGATCGTTAACCAGGAATCTCTACGTTCCTGCCGATTGATTCACGCTTTTCACACTTCCTCTGGAAGGCTCGAAGCGAGGGGAGGGCCCCCCAGGGAGCTTCGCCGTATTATTTGACGGCCAATACAGAAATCGCCCGACTGACAATCCGGTCAAGCTTGGTTCTGCTGCTTCCGGTACGTGCGGACTGACTCAAACCCGAGAGCAGACAAGTGAAGAAGGCGGCCAATTCTGCAGGCGATTCACTCGCAGGCAGCTGCCCATCAGAAAGAGCCTGGGTCAAGCGCGCTGTCAGCAGAGTTTCGTCGGCGTGCGCGGCCATGACTAACCGATGGCGCACGGCTTGATCAAGCTGAACGTCGCTGAGATGACAAGCGACAAGACATCCACTGGGCAGTTTTGGATTTGTAAACTGCCTTACTGAAATCCGCAGAAATCGCTCGACCGCTGTTTTGATATCGGCTTCCTCTGAAAGCGCGTTCCTGGCCTCTGAGATGTACTCGGTCAGGTACAACTCGACGGTGGCGAGAAACAACGTCGACTTATCGCCGAAAGCAGCGTAAAGACTTGGGCGGCTGATACCCATGGCGGATGTCAGGTCATCCAGCGAAGCGCCACGATAACCCTGCTTCCAAAAAACCATCAGGGCTTTTTGCAGTGCCTCTGTCTTTTCGAACTCTCGTGGTCGCCCGGTGCTCATACGTTCAATATAGACTAAGCAGTACAGAAAACACAAGATTCAGGATTGACGAAGCAGACCCGGTGCCTATTATACCATTCAGTACACAATATCAGGAATCGGTAGTTCTGCCGATTGCTCGCAGAATCTGGGTTGTCAAAGAGAATCAGATGTCCAATGAACTCAACGGGAAGTTCGCGCTGGTAACCGGCGGTAGCCGGGGGATCGGCGCTGCCACGGCAAAGGAACTCGCTGCTCGCGGGGCGACTGTCATGGTCAACTATGCGGGAAACAAATCCGCCGCTGATGCTGTGGTCGGTGAAATTGTCAGCCGGGGCGGGACGGCGATCGCTGTTCAGGCCGACGTATCTGAAGAGTCGGGTGTGGTCAGGCTGTTCGAAGCGATCGATCAGAACTTTGGCGGGCAGCTGGATATCCTCGTGAACAATGCTGGTATCTATGAAACTGCTGCAATTCAGGAATCGGGAGTTGAGCACTTTGATAAGACGATGTGGGCATGAAGAAACTGCTTTAAGGAATTGACGATGGGGCGTTTTACGGGTGGTGTGCTGAAGCCAAACGTCAGATTCAGCGTTCGCAGGTCGATGCCAGGCTGCATTTTCGTGGTGATCACAGCGATCTGTGGATGTGCCCCGTCTGCTCCGAAAGGTGGCGACGCGCCGCTGCCGGAAGTTGTTGTGGGGACTGTGGTTCGCAGACCGATCGTGGAATGGGATGAGTATGTGGCGCGGCTGGAAGCCGTCGAGTCTGTCGAAGTTCGCGCGAGGGTGAGTGGGTATCTGAAGAGCCTTCACTTTGAGGAGGGCCAGCTTGTCAAGCAGGGTGCACTTTTATGCATCGTCGATCCACGTCCGTTTGAGGCAGATCTGGGACGAGCTGCGGCTGATGTGGCGGAAGCGAAAGCACAGGTCAGTCAATCGCGGTCACTTCTGGTCCAGGCGGAAGCGGAAAATCGAGCCGCTCAGGCTCAGTTGGATCTGTCACGAAAGCAACTCGAGCGAGCACAGTCCCTGCTGGAGAAGAAGGCGATCTCTTCTGACGAATTCGATAGACAGGAATTTCAGCTTCGCGAGTCTCAGGCAGCTTTCGACGCCAGTGTTTCGCGAATCGAGTCCGCGGCAGCCGCAATTGTCACCGCTGAAGCCAACGTTCTGACCATGGAGTCCCACAAATCGATCGCTGAGCTGAATCTGAGTTACACTCGAATCGTGGCGCCGATTTCAGGGCGCACCAGTCGTCATATGGTAACAGAAGGCAATCTGATCAGCGGCGGCAGTGCTCAGTCCACGCTGCTGACGACGATCGTTTCCATTGATCCAATGCACTGCTACTTCGATGCCGACGAGAAGGCTTTCCTGAAGTACATGCGGTTGGCTCAATCAGGGGAACGGGCGAGTTCCCGAGAAGTCAAGAACCCTGTATTCGTAGCCCTCGCCGATGAAACTCGGGGATTCACTCATACTGGCCATATGGATTTCGTGGACAATCGGCTGGATGCCAACACCGGCACGATGCGAGGCCGAGCGCTGCTGAGCAACGTCGACCAGACTCTGACTCCAGGATTGTTTGCAAGGTTGCGTATTCCCGGTAGCGGGCGACATGAGGCAATCCTGATTCCTGATTCGTCAATCGGAACGGACCAGGCTCAGAAGTTTGTGTTTGTGGTCAACTCCGACGGAGAAGTGGCACGCACTGTGGTTGAACTCGGAGGCATGTCGCACGGGCTGCGAATCATCAGGAATGGTCTCAAGGGCGACGAGCGAATCATTCTGCGAGGGCTTCGGCGAGTGCGGCCAGGCCTTAGAGTGAAGACTTCGGAAGAAGCCGTGGAAGTGACAGAGGATTCCGGACTTCCCGACGAATACGAACCTGTACCAAAAGAAAAGTGGTTGTCAGGTGAAGTCGTTCGCTCTCAGCCGGAGGCAGTCAGAGTGGATGCAGAATCAGCCGTGCCGCCCGATCCCGATCGAGAAACCGCTGAAGCACCAACACCGGATGGGACATCGACATCAACCGCCGTGCCAGAGGGGCAACCCGCTTCCGCAGCAGATAACGATTAAATCTGATCACGCTTGAGTTTGCGGCGATTTTCCGCAAATGCCCTGAATACTGGTGTGTCTGGAATCCCTGGAGTTGACTGTTCATGCGGATCGCCCATTTCTTTATCGACCGCCCGATTTTTGCAACGGTTCTCTCTATTCTGACGGTGATCCTGGGAGCCATTTCCTATCTGTCGCTGCCGGCAACACAGTATCCTGACGTCGTTCCTCCTACGATTGTGGTCCGAGCGTCCTATCCAGGCGCGTCGGCGGAAACGATTGCTCAGACTGTCGCAACCCCGATCGAGCAGGAGGTCAATGGTGTAGAGAACATGCTTTACATGTCATCGCAGTGCACGGCTGACGGTGCGATGACATTGACGATCACTTTCCGCCTCGGAACAGACCTGGATAAAGCTCAGGTCCTGGTTCAGAACCGAGTCGCAACTGCGGAGTCCCGACTGCCAGAAGAGGTGCGAAGACTTGGGGTCAGCACAATCAAATCTTCACCCGATCTGCTGATGGTGATTCATCTTGTTTCGCCCGACAAGCGTTATGATCAGCTCTACATCGGAAACTACGCGCTGATTCAGGTCCGTGATGCGCTGGCGCGAGTCGATGGCGTGGGAGACGTCACACCTTTTGGCCTCCGCGAATACAGCATGCGAGTCTGGATCGATCCAGAGAAGCTGTCTCATTTGTCAATGACTCCGGGTGATGTGATTCAGGCTTTGCGCGAGCAGAATATTCAGGTGGCGTCTGGCGTCATTGGTCAACCCCCGGTACCCGGCGACAATGCGTTCCAGCTTAACGTGAATACGCTGGGGCGACTGATCGAACCCGAACAATTTGGCGATATCATTGTTCGAAGTGGCGATGAAGGTCGCGTTGTCAAAGTCAGCGATGTGGCGAGGATTGAACTGGGAGCCCGCGACTATTCGGTCAACAGCTATCTGGACAACGAACCGGCTGTCGCTCTGGTGATTGCTCAACGCCCAGGAGCCAATGCTCTTGCGACGGCTGATGGCCTGCAGCAAACCATGGATACGCTGGCCCTCAACTTCCCGGAAGGGCTGGAATACCGAATTGTTTACAATCCGACCCTTTTCGTTCGTGAATCGATCAACTCCGTAATCCACACTCTGTTTGAGGCCATCATACTTGTTGTGATCGTCGTGCTGGTATTCCTCCAGAACTGGCGAGCGAGCGTGATTCCGCTGCTGGCCATTCCCGTGTCTCTGATCGGGACCTTTATTGTGATGGCCGGGCTTGGGTTCTCCCTGAACATGCTGTCGCTATTTGGTCTGGTTCTGGCAATTGGTATTGTTGTGGACGATGCGATTGTTGTAGTTGAAAACGTTGAGCGACATATCGCTGCAGGACTCAGCCCAAAGGACGCCGCTCACAAAGCGATGGACGAAGTCACTGCGGCGATCATTGCCATTGCCGTCGGGCTGTCAGCAGTGTTTGTTCCGACCGCATTTATTTCAGGAATCTCGGGACAATTCTTCAGACAGTTTGCATTGACAATCGCTGTCTCGACTTTGCTTTCCGCATTGAATTCTCTGACACTCAGCCCGGCAATGTGTGCCATTCTGCTGCAACCGCATGGAGCACGAAAAGACTGGTTTGGACGTCTCTTCGATTTCCTCTTCGGCTGGTTCTTTCGTTTCTTTAATCGGTCATTCGATCGCACAAGTAACGTCTACGCCAGATGGGTTCAGTGGACGATTCGCCGTGCTTTCCTGCCGGTCATGGTTTATGTTCTGTTGATAGGCTTGACGGGATATGGTTTTGTTCGAGTTCCCACCGGATTTATCCCGGCTCAGGACAAGGGGTACCTGATTGTCGCAATTCAATTGCCGGATGGTGCTTCGCTGAGTCGGACGGATGAAGTGGTCCGAAAAGCCACGGAGATGATTCTTGAGACGCCGGGCACTGAGCATGCCACAGCGTTTGTCGGTTTCTCAGGGGCCACGCGAGCCAATAGTCCGAATTCCGGAGCGATCTTTGTGACACCGGATTCGTTTGAAGAAAGAGGCAAGACAGGGCTCACGTCGATGGCCCTTCTTCAGTCTCTTCAAATGCGACTGATGGCGATTCCGGACGCCGATATTTTCGTGATCCCTCCGCCTCCTGTCGACGGGCTGGGGACTTCCGGAGGTTACAAGTTCCTTGTGCAGGATCGTTCTGGCGGTGACGCTCAGTCGCTTGAACAAGCAACGAACGACCTGATTAACGCAGCTCGGAAGGAGCCTTCACTTGCCGGCGTCTTCACAATGTACAGCGCGGCAACTCCGCAACTGTTTGCGGACGTCGATCGAGTCAAAGCCAGCATGCTGGATGTTCCCATGTCGAACGTCTTTGAGTCGCTTCAGGCAAATCTGGGATCTGCTTATGTGAATGACTTTAATCGCTTCGATCGAACATTTCAGGTTCGTATGCAGGCCGATGGGAAATTCCGGTCGGCGGCAGAGGACATTTCGCGTTTAAAGACTCGAAACAGCAAGGGAGACATGGTTCCGCTGGGCAGCGTCATGAACGTGAACTGGAAAAGCGGGCCAGACCGCGTCGTTCGCTACAACATGTATCCGGCTGCAGAAGTTCAGGGAGACTCGGGTCCCGGTTACAGCTCAGGAAACTCAATTGATACGATTGAGCGACTTGCCAAACTGACTCTGCCACCTGGAATGACAATTGAATGGACTGACCTGGCCTATCAACAGAAGCTGGCGGGGAACTCGGCGATCTTGATTTTCCCTCTCTGCGTAATGTTTGTCTTCCTGGTGCACGCAGCGGAGTATGAAAGCTGGTCGTTGCCGATGGCGATCATTCTGATCGCTCCGATTTGCCTTCCGTTTGCGCTAGCGGGGATATCATTACGGGGGATGGACAACAATCTGATCACTCAGATCGGTTTCGTGGTGCTAATCGGACTGGCTGCAAAGAATGCCGTGCTGATCGTGGAGTTTGCAAAGCAACTGGAAGAAGAAGGACGCGATCGATTCTCTGCGGCTGTCGACGCCTGCAGAATGCGCCTGCGGCCGATTGTGATGACGTCGTTTGCCTTCATTCTCGGCGTTCTTCCAATGGCGATTGCCAAAGGTCCCGGTGCGGAACTTCGCCAGGTGCTGGGAACCGCGGTCTTCTTCGGAATGCTGGGGGTCACACTGTTCGGTTTGTTTTTGACACCCGCGTTTTACGTCATTCTGCGCAAGCTCAGCGGAACCAGCTTTGTTAAGCACGTTCCATCAGCTGTGGAGAAAGAACCGGTAACAAACCATCAACACCACTAATTCACTTCTTCTTCTTCTGGCACGTGCCAGAGGACAACACACTCTCACTCTTCATTTTTCTCTGGATATAAACACATGACAAAGATTGCAATCGTCTATTTTTCGGCATCTGGCCATACGCAACAAGTGGCGGAAGCCGTTGCCGAGGGAGCCAGGTCCGTCGTCGGCACAGAAGTGTCAATGCTGCGGATTGTGGGTGAAGATATCAAGGATGGACGCTGGAACAACGACGGCATTATTGCGGAGCTGAACGCTGCCGACGGCATCATCTTCGGAACGCCGACGTACATGGGAGGCTACTCAGCTCAATTCAAGGCGTTCATCGATGCCTGTGGTGGCATTTGGTATCATCAGGGATGGAAGGATAAGGTCGGTGCTGGTTTTACGCATTCCCAGGGGTTGTCCGGCGACAAGCTGAACACACTGGCGGGACTTGTGATCAATGCCATGCAACACAGCATGATCTGGGTCGGGACGGGGCTCATGCCGCAGGGTGCTACTCCGGAAAAGATCAATCGCCTCTCAAGTTACTCAGGTGCCATGTCACAATCGAACATGGATCAGGCCAACATCGGCGACGGTGATCGCGAAACGGCCGTCCTGCTTGGAAAGCGAGTTGCCGAAACAACTGTCAGATGGAATCGCTGACCATCGGCAGTCTCAACGCTGGGGTTTCACCAGGTGGGTTCGCTGAGGAATAGCCTTCGGAGTTATCATGTCAACAGTAATTCGACCTGTCGCTCTTCAGCCAGCTGAAGGACGTTGGCTGTCGTGGTTTGGTAACCCGCTGCGATACGTGGCCACGGCCGAAGACACGGGCGGAACGTATTGTCTGTCATGGGGACAGACAACGCCGGGTGACAGTCCGCCGTTCCATCGGCATAGTTTCGAAGAAGGATTCTATGTTCTTCGCGGCGAATACGAATTTCGATGCGGCAACCAATCTGTCCATTTGCGGCAAGGTGACTTCATCAACATTCGCGGGGGGGCATCACATTCACTCAAGTGCATCGGCAATGAGGCCGGTGAGCTGCTGGTGATTGCGGCACCTGCGGGCTTTGATCGTTTTCAAATGGAGATTGGCAAACCCGCGAATGGGCCTGACGGTCCATTCGAACCGCAGGACCGAGCTTTGCTCGGATCGATGAACGAGTTTGCAGCCGGATTCGGAATCGATCTGGCACCACCAGCGTCGGCGCGCGATGAATCGAGGAATGCCACGATTCGTCGCGCTGGCGAAGGGCTTGTCATTGATGCGGGTGGCGATCGATACAGATTTCTGGTCGAAGCCGACGAGACGTCCGGCAAGTATGCACTTTGGCACGCGACAGTTCCGACAGGTGGTGGACCGCCTCCGCACATTCACTCCCGGGAGGAAGAAGGATTTTACATCATCGATGGCGAAGTCACGTTCTATTCAGATGATCTGGCCGTCCGGCTGACTGCTGGTTCGTACGTCCAGGTGAAGAAGCACTCGCTCCACTGGTTTCGAAACGAAAGCGAACAGACAGCACACATGCTGGTTCTGGTGGCGCCTGGTGGAATGGAGCAGATGTTTCGTGCCACGGGCTCGCTGGTACGAGATCCAGTAACGACAATCGGCCAAATGACGGATGAGCAAAAGTCGGCACTCCTTCGCCTCGCACCAGAATTCGGTATCCAGATCATTCCGCCGAAAGGACACTGATGTTGGGTTCAGTCGCGATTGAACCCGTGTTAGGGCACATGTTCAATTCTGAAGGAGACAAATGGCTGAAAAGCCGTACCGATGTAGCCTGGAAGCCGCTCTGGACGTCGTCGGTGGAAAATGGAAAGTGTTGATCCTTTAGCATCTTGAAGAATCACAGCGCTTTGTCGCATTGCGGCGTAAGGCGCTGACTCCGTTGTGTGAATGGGGAAAGAACCACACGAAGAGAATCGAAAGCCTTCAAGTCGCATCTGAGAAAACAAGCCTGTAACTCACTATGACACAACGTTCATTCTATCCTGAAGATCTCAGCAGCATTCTTCGCCAGCGCTGGCAGGAAGCGGGGCACGGTGCGACCGCACTTCCCGCAGGTTCCGGTTTGGAAACACTGATTGATACGGCTTATCAAGCGAGCCTGTTGAGGGAAGAAGACGATCCTGTCCGATGCCGCATTCTCGTTGCATCGCCGGATGATCCTGAACTCGAAGTCGTCGAGAAGGCGGATGGGCTCTACGTCATGCACTTCGACGATCGTAGTGAATTCTCGGCTCATCAGATCCGCAAAATGGCGGCCGCCGTTGGGTACTATCGATCGTTGATTGGCGTCCAGTTCGACGTGGCTGAAGTCAGACAAACGACAATCTGGGGCATGATTGTGACTGGGGCCGGCTGGGTCAGTCAAACCGAAGCGACCGTTCATGATGCTGCAAGTCTGCCGTGCCGGCTGGTCATTCACATTCTGGGGCCGGGACACCTGGTTTTCAGTGCCGGGTTGACTCGAGTCATGGAAACGGTCGGCGGACAATTGCTGACCGAAGGCTTCGATCCCTTCCGTTCGAAGTGGCTGCCGAAACAGTTTGAATCCTTCCGTACAACTCTGTTGAGCAAGCTCGATGTCAATTCACTGCAGGATGTCAAAGTCAAACTGTGTGACTCCTTCGTGCGCGATGTCGCTCAGAGTGTCGTTCGACGAGTGCTTGGTCTGGTTCGCGGGCGTGGTCACGGCGGAATGTTGATCTATCTTAACGATGCTCTTGACAACCGATTGGACAACTGGCTGAGAATTCGCATGCGATTCAAGCATGCCGACGCTACGAATCGCTTTCATCAACTGATGTTGAGATTGATGCAGCGCGCCATGGAGGTCGGCGCCGCCAATGGAATCGCTGAAGTCCGCTGGAAGGACTTCCTGCAAATGCACGACGCTTCGCTCGGCAAGCTGCACGATTCGCTGGTTGAGTTCAGTCACTTCCTTGCCGATCTGATGAGTGTCGATGGTTCGCTGGTTCTCAGTCGCGAGTTTCGACTAATCGGTTTTGGTGGAGAGATTCTGGGTGATTCCCACGTGAGTTCCATCGAACGCGCGATTGACCTGGAAGCAGAGAACTCAGTCACTGAGCCTGCGGATTCGTCCGGAACTCGGCATCGATCGGCCTATCGTCTGGTCAGCAGCGTTCAGGATGCAATCGTGGTTGTCGTGTCGCAGGATGGAGCCGTTCGTTTTGTTGCTCATCGAGGCGGGCGATTGGTGTATTGGCCTTACCTTCCTTAACAAACATCGCTCGTGGAGGTTGCAAAATGGATCTTTCAGCGTCGGTCGCGTTTCCAACCTTCGATAATGATCAGTTGTCCGTCGTAGCGGAAGTTGGCGAACTGGTGCAGTTTGAAACCAATCAGGTCCTGATCAAGCAAGGGCAGAAGGGATTTCCGTTCTACGTGATCAAGTCCGGCAGTGTACGGATCGTCGAGAACCGCAATGACACGGAGGTGTTGATTGTCAATCACGGCCCCCGTGAGTTCACCGGGGATGTCGACATGCTGACGGGACGTTCGGCTGTGATCTCGGCGATTGCCAACGAACCTGTCGTCGCTTACCAGCTGTGCGCCGGTCGCCTGCGAAAGCTTCTTAGTGATCGTCCGGCCGTGAGCGATATGCTGTTGGATGCGTTTCAGATCCGCCGAAAACTACTGGAAGCCTCAGATTTCGTTGGTGTGAGAATTGTCGGCCATTCCAACACCTCTGAAACCTCGCGCTTGCGGGAGTTCTTTTACAAAAATCATGTCCCGCACACGTTCTATGAATCATCGAGCGAGAACGGGCAAAGGCAGCTGCAGGAACTCCATTCGACCGACGCAGCTCTGCCGGTCGTCCATTGTAACGGACATACGGTCAGCAATCCGTCGCTGCCCAAACTCGCGGAGTGTATCGGTATCTCCCGGAACGTCGATGGCAAACTGTTCGATCTCGTAGTCGTTGGAGCCGGACCTGCAGGTCTGGCAGCGGCTGTCTACGCGACTTCGGAAGGCATCAAGACGCTCGTCATAGACAGCGTCGGGCCAGGAGGACAGGCTGGCAGTAGTTCAAAAATTGAAAACTTCATCGGTTTCCCGTCTGGAATCAGTGGCGGCGAGCTGGCCAATCGAGGCTACCTTCAAGCCCTGAAGTTCGGCGCGCAGTTTATCGCTCCGATTACAGTCAAGTCGATCGACACACAGTCGTCGGGCGAGCACCATTTGCAATTGTGTACTGGTCAAGTCGCTCGGGCTCGCTGCGTGCTGGTTGCGTCCGGCGTGACATATCGACAACTTGGTGTCAAAGACTGTCGCAAGTTCGAAGGTGCCGGTTTGTACTACGCGGCAACGTCGGCTGAGGCTCGCGTTTGCGAAGATTCAACCGCTGTCATCGTTGGCGGGGGCAACTCCGCTGGCCAGGCCGCAATGTTTCTGGCGAACACGTCGCGTGAAGTCAAAGTGTTGATTCGTAGTGACGACCTGTGCAAAAGCATGTCCGCCTATCTTTGCGAACGAGTGCTAAAACATCCAAAGATTCAAGTCATCAAAAACAGCGAAGTGACGGCGATTCACGGCGAGCGTTGCGTCGAGGCCATTACTTTTCAGGACCATGCGAACGAGGAATCAAATCGCATGGACTGCGAAGCTCTGTTCTGTTTCATCGGGGCTCAGCCGCACACAGCCTGGCTGCCTGATGGAGTCTTGCTCGACGACAAAGGCTACATCCGCACCGGGGCTGCAATTCCTTCGACTCATCTGGGCAAGCACTGGAACCTCGAACGATCGCCCTGCGACCTGGAAACGACAATACCAGGCATTCTCGCGGCGGGAGACGTCCGCTCCGGTTCCACAAAACGCTGCGGATTCGCCGTCGGTGACGGTTCAATGGCTGTCACCTGCGTCCATCGATACCTTGCCAGCATCAATTGAAAGTTGTTCAACATCGAATTCTGAACCAAGGTGTTTCAATGCCGTACATCAATCTGCAAATCACAAAGGGTGCAACCCGCGAGCAAAAGTCTGACCTTGGCAAACGCATGACGGACGCATTGGTGCAGGTGCTCAACAAGCAACCCGAACACATCCATATCGTGATTCAGGAAATTGAAGACGACGATTAGGGATACTGCGGCATGCTCACCAGCGACTGGCGAAAACTCAATAATCCAGCTATTGAACCACCTTGCAAGGATCGATTGCGTCGCGGATCCGTCTAAAGCGAGGACGTGTGAAGCTGCGTACAAGTTTGGAAGGCGGGCTTTGAGTCGAGGGTCGCTTCACGAATTCAGTAGCGAGTAGATTCTTCTCCATGAGGAATATCGGGGAGAGCAAAAGGGGACATCGTACTTTTACGGAAAGTACGATGTCCCTTTTTGCTCTTCCGATGTCCCCTTTTGCTCTTCGGAACGGGATTTCAATGCGCCCCCGTCACTTCGTAACGGAATTCTATTTCTCTTTTCCGTCAATCGTCAACAAAGCTCGAAGGGTTTCAACGGGCAGGGTTTTGCTCAGGCTGCGCGCAGTGCCATCGGCTAAACAACTCCAGATGGAATCGGCATCGCCGGAGAAGAGCGCGTCGCCTGGAGAGTTCGCATCGACGAGCAGATCTTCCGGCTTTGTCCAGCTCACGGTCCTGTCTGCCGGAACGGAAACGATCATCAGGGTATTACTGACGCCGTCCGTAATATCGGAAATCCGGCAGGGAAAGCCGCGTCGACCAAACAGGCTGTCGTCGGTCAGCGGAGCAAGGAGATCAGTGCAGCCCGGTGGAGCATCCACCGTATCAACCGGCTTGAAGATATCGGGCATCTCGGCAATCAGCGTCTTGTTCCAGTCGCTGTCCCAGGGTTCGTTCAGATGGAACCTGCTAAACAAATCACCTTCCCCGAGAAACGGCAATATCCTCACGCGCCAGCTCAGAAGTCGTTTTCCGTCGTTGCTGACGATCGACTGCGGAGGAAACTCGTCGTAATTGTCATGAAAATTGTGCAGTGCCACGGCGATCTTCCGCAGACGCTCCGTCAGGGACGCGGTCCGGTTCATGGATGGCAGTCGGAAGATTCGGCTGAGGAGCCGGAGCCCCTGGTCCGCTTCGCTGAACGGAATGCTGATCTCACGGCCATCGATGAGCGGATGACAGTTCAGAGTGTAATCGGGGGGACCGTTCGAGAATTCCGAGGTCAGCAGCTCTGCAACATCCTTTGCGTCATCCGACCGCTTCGTAACGATTCTGAGTGACGTGCCGAGGGGAAATTCACTGCTCGTGAATTGAACGTGGTCAATTTTCACCGTCGCGGCAGCCAGTTCAATGTCCCGTTCTCTGGCGGACGCGAATTTGAGAAGTCTGAAGCCGCTGTCTGCCGCAAGCAGCGCGCTGCCACTGCAAATTGCCCCAATCGGAGCGTCACTGGAGTTCAAGGATTGCGTCATCCACTGCGGAGCCGCGCCATCGTGTTGCAGCAAATCCTCCAGATGGAGCTTCTCACCCAGAACGACAAAACGGTCGCGGCTTTGCAATTCGTAACCTGAAGGTAAGGACGACTTCAGGATCTCAGATTTCACGTCATCCGGAGCATCTGACATCAGCACAATGCATGGTGTCGAATCAAGGAATCGCTTTCCGGCATAGATCCAAACGATTCGAGTCACGTTGAGTGAACGCAGCCGCTTGAGTTCGTCAGATGCGGATTCACCGGGAGAGCGAAGGTTTGGGATTCGCAATCCCATGAATGTAAAGAACTCTGTTGCGCCGGGGTCCGCCTGCGGCTCGATGCCGGCCCACGCCACGAAAGCTGTACGGGAATCCAGAAATTTCTCCGTCGTCGTTGATTCCTGTGGCTGAGCCAAGGCCGACGAATTCAGCACTGCCAGAAGCAGAAACGGGGCCAGCGTTGGGGTTGTCGTGTGTTTCATGTTTGTCCTCAGAATCAGTTGCAACTACGATTGGACCGGTCAACGGAACATCATTCCGTCACAATGCGGAATCGCAGACGGTTGGCCGCAGGAAAGTTTGGGATATTCCCGGAGAGAGTCGCAACCTGTCCGTCGTCGCCGGATTCAACTCTGAATTGAAACGGCTGCTCCGTCGAGAACGCATTGACTGCTGGCACCGGGGAAAGCTCCGGCAGCAAATTCGGAAGTTGTCCGTCATGTGCCGCCGCGTACATTCGGATGGCTTCCAGAGTCATCAGACGGCGAAGCATAATGGGCGTTCGGTCAGCGGCGGCCGCCAGTTGCTGGATCGACGGGAACAACGGAACCGCAAACAAGTCGGCCGCCGAATTCCACGATACGTCTTTCCCCAGTTCTTCAGACAACCGCCTCGTCTCCTGCAACTCGGCTGCATGCAACGAGATCAGGGTCAGTGGATTGTTTTGTGGCCCCGGCAGAAGAATGTCTTTTCGAATCCCCTCTGCAAGCCGATCCAGTTCGTATGCCGCATCGGCCATGACGATGGATGGCTCAGGCATCTTCTCGAGGCGTTCCTCAGTGAATCCGGCAGCACGAAGGCGGGCGCGAGCAGGCTCCACAAAGTCGGAGTAATCGACCGCGAGAATCGTCTGCCGACTGTCCTCGGATTCGGCACTTCCAAGCAGTGCCCGCAATTCCTTCAGACACTGAACCCAGTGCTCCATCGCCGTCTCTTCGGACCAGTCGGCGGTCTGCGCCTGACGCAATGCCGGGAATGCCCTGTGAATTGCATCCAGTTCCAGTTCGACGGATTGCCTTATCGAAACGACTGGAAGAGGAATGGTCGCGATTGCCCAGTACAGATTCGGGCACCCCGGAGTCTGGATCGTTTCTTCTATGATGATTCGCATCATGGCCGTAATCGCGCACGCAACCAACCGCTGAATGACGGACTCACCCTGGCCGACCAGATACGCGAGTCGGTTTCCTATCAACACGGTTTTGGAGACGCCATCGAAGTCACCATCCGCAAGTTGAATGCGGGCCTTGATCATCAACAACCGGGCGAGATCGCGGGATGCCTGGACATCATCGAGCTTAAAATAATAAAGCTTTGGTCCCTGAATGTCCCGATTGCGATGATCCCAGGAGAGATCTTCACAGTAAGCCAGTGCCTGCAGATCATCGAACACAGGCTCGATGGACGCGATAAACGCGCGATCCTCTGCCGTCGTCTGAACATTCCGGTTGGCGATGTCGCGGATTGTCTTCAGGCAGCCGTCCCTCTGTAAAACGCTTGTCACGGCCCGAAAGTAATACAGCAGCCCCGAACCGGGTTTCAACGCTGATTCACGGGGCCAGAACTCGTATCGAAACGCAGGCTTTGGCTCGGCCGCCGGACTGACTTTCCAGGGAACCTGCGGCTCCTGCCTTCCACCAAAAGTGATCAGGATCTGCTCCTCGGTCAGCGTCGAACCAGGCTCGCCGTCTGCGGCAGGAACGGCATCGCCTCTCGAATCTGTGATCGTCGTCACGGCATTCTGGGCGGAAGCTGATGTTTGAATCACGAACAACAACAATGTCAGCAGGATCGCATTGGACTTCATCGTTCTTACCTCGTCTAAAGGACTTCTGCAGCAATTTTCCGGAGTTCCTCACGACTGAATTGCTCGTGTGTGGCGAATTTTGAAGTGGTGCCCGATATATGCAATTCTGACTGAGATAAGATCGTGCGATTCCAGAGGCGCTTCATCACGGGACTCAAACCATCGACGTCCAGTTCACCGGGAGTTTTCCTGTTGGGGCTCCTGTCCAATGAACGAACTTCCGATGACACCAACCCGGATGGGGAAAGATGGTCGGGACTCGGCGGCATCATCTCGGGCATTTCAATTGCCGGATGATCCACCGAATCTGATTGGGTATTCCGTTCTGCCGACTGCAGTGAGTCGCCTGAATGGCGCCCAAGCATGGAAAGGCCGTTGACTGCGATCGCTGCCGACAGCACTCCGGAGCCCAGGCCAGCCAGGAAGCTCCTCCATCGCCCCGGTCTGATCAACCGCTTTTCTGGTCCCCTTGAAGCGCCCTGCCTGCTGATTCCGGCAGCGACTCCCGCAGCAAAAAGCATGTTGCCAGCCGATGTGCCTGTGGGCGATGGCTTGAGTTGTGCCAACGATGTCTGAAGCTGCCGCAGGTCATCCGGTAATTCCAGCGACTCATCGGCATTCTGGTCATAAATCATAAGAGATCTCCTGTTTATCGAAGTGTTCATCACCGTCGCACATGTCGTCGGTTGGCTGATCTGACTGCAGAATCCTCCGCAGTTCTTCCAACGCTTCCCGATAGCGCCTGTGAGCCGTTGCCGACGTCATGTCGAAGGCGTCTGCAATTTGCCGAAAGGTCATATGATTCCAGATCACTGCAACGACCAGTTCCCTGAACTCCGGTGCGAGCTGCCGCAGTGCCCATTCGACTTCACAAGGCCCATGACCATCAATCGATTGCGAGTCGACCATGAACCATCGATCATCGCTGCGTGATTTTTCCGCCTCCCGCCGGCGACGTCGTCGGTCCGTCCTGAGTTCCGTGAGTGCCAGATTTCTGACGACACGTGCCAGCCATGCCAGCGGATCCAGCGGTGCTGAAGATTGTTGCGAAAGTCGCACAAAGGCTTCCTGAACACAGTCGTCGGCAGAGTCCGTCCGCATTTGCGCGAGCAATCGCAGTTCAGCAGCATGCTGGCTCCACAATTGCTCAAGCTCATACGGAGGGATCACAAAGACGTTCTCCAGGGGCAACCTTCGTGCCGGTCTGACGATCGCACGCAGCCGTTCGCCAGACGACAACTCTGTCCAGATGACTCCGCCAAAGGGTTTTTGTCTCAGAAAATCCAGAGATTTCTGCCGATTCCGGATGGCATGAATTTGTTCAGGGACTTCTCCGGCAGTTTTACTCTTCGCCTGAATTCGCGATGCGTCAAATCAGCGGAAGAGCGGAGAGGATTGTCTGTGTATCAGTGAGTCACGTGGGATCATTGAGCCCGGTGGAAAACAGTCAGTCCTGCCCGGCGGATTGGCCCTCGCCGGGATCATCAGCGGCATCGGGTGACCTGCGATACTCGGTGGGCAGGTCGTTCGGCAGGTCCACGCTCTCATGCAGGACGCGGCCAATCTCAATTTGCTTCCTGTCGTTGACGCGATAGATCAGAAAATGACGCGGGCGGTGAACTCGACCAGGAACCTTATCGACACGATTGCGACTATGCCAAATGTGATAAGTACGAGCCAGGCCCGCAATCTCATCACGGGCCGCGCTGCCGGGGCGATGGGGATTTTCCGCAACGTCGATCATTGCCTGAACCAGCAGCGCTTCGTAACGCAGGCGAGCCTGTTCTCCAAAATGCTCATGCGTCCAGGTGAGGATCGACACAATGTCGCGTTCGGCCGCGACCGAGAGTGTGAAGCGGGCCATGTCCGTCAGCCGCTCTTTCGATGATCTGCAGCCCGCCCAGCCTGACGTCCCAGCCTGGCGATGTGAGCCGACAGACGCTGTTGCGTCGGCAGTTCGATTCCCTGTCCCTGGTCAATCTGATCAAAACCCTCCACTGCGAGACTGCGTAAGAGTGCGAGCCTTTGCTCTCCCTCCGAGGTTTTCAGTTCCAGCAATCGCAACCCATCACGAAAGACCTCGCTGGCATTTTTGTACCTGCCAGATGCGACAAGTTGATCGACAAACTCTGAGTAGTGCTCGGTCAAATTCACGTTCTTCGTTGGCATGCCCTGTTCCTCCTGCTTCGTTTCATTTCGCACAAGCCTTCCTCCAAAAGTCTAGCACAATTGGCAATTATTGCCAATTGTGGAAATGGACATCTTGCCGTCCCCTTCCATCCTGTTACTTCCGCAAAGGGCGATACACCCTTCGCAGGGGAGAGGAGGCTGTGGTCAACTATTTCTCGATCTGTCCTTATCGCACTGATCGCCGTTGTTGCCGATAGTATTTCAGACCGGGCAGAAAAAACGTCAACGCGGACATCACCCCGAACAGAGACACGCTGAAATCCGGCAAGTCGCTGTGTTCAATCGCTGCCATGACCAGCGCGGTTGCAAACATCATCACCGACTGAATGTAGAAGCTCCCGGACAAAATTCCGGCTTTTGCAAGGAACACCATCCCGGCGATCGCACCAAGCACCGGGGAGAATTCCAGCACGGGACGGTCCATGATCGATTCCACCCAGAACAGCATCGACGACGCGATCATACTGCCGCCCCAGATGTGAGCGATCTGACGTTCAACAGCCGTGATCGGGCCTGCGCGATGTCGCAGATTCCAGAAAATCGCTGCCCAGAGACCCAATCCCACAACCCACAGACCGACGAATGGCCAGCGTTCCGTCACGCCCTGAAACTGCATCAGGTTGGTGATCAGGCACAGCAGGAGCACGACCAGACTGTGCCACATCCAGAGCAATCCCCAGTTCTGCAGAATGGCCGCATGATGCGATTCCCGAAACAGCCGCGTCATCACCTGCACGATCGTCGAAGTGCGGGCGCTCACAGGTTCATTGTTCAGCCAGGCTCGCAGATCTGCCGCCAGCGCACCGGCTGAAGAATATCGCAGATCCTGCGGCTTCTGCAGACACTTCATGACCACCATTTCCAAATCCGAATCGACCGCACGATTCAACATGCGAATATTCGGCGGATCCTGTTCGATCACCATCAGAACCGTGTCCAGCGGCGAAGCAGCCTGAAATGGCGGGCGACCTGTGAGCATCGCAAAGAGCACGGCTCCCAGGCTGTAGACATCGGTCGCCACATCAATGGAATCCGTCTGGCCAGCCGCTTGTTCCGGCGACATCCATGCGGGCGTTCCGAGGATCGCGCCACTCTGTGTGAGATTTGCAATGTCGGAACCCATGCCACCGGACGCCATTGACTCTTCTTCCACGTTGACGCGCTTCGCCAAACCAAAATCTGTCACAAATGGCGTGCCGTCGGCGGCAATCAGGATGTTGCTGGGCTTGAGATCTCGATGCAGCACGCCCGCGCGATGCGCGGCACCGATGGCATCCACAATCGGGATCAGCAAGGCCACAGCTTCGCGCGGTTTCATCGGGCCACTCATCAGGCGCTGCGACAGTGTCGTCCCCTGGATGAACTGCATGCTGAACCACGGCTGACCGTTGTGTTCGCCCACTTCGTACACCGGCACGATGTTCGGATGACTGAGCCTCGCAGCAGCCAGCGCTTCGGCCCGCAGTCTCGCCAGATCCTGCGCAGCTGCGAATGCCGCGTTGGGAATCATTTTCAGAGCCACCGTGCGCTGCAGGCTTGACTGAAACGCGCGATACACCACTCCCATCCCGCCACGGCCTATTTCCTCGCGGAGTTCATATTCGCCGACCGTAGCACCGATCGCCGATCCGGCAGCGATGGAACCGGACATTCTCGGTGACTTGGAACCGCCGCCTGTCAGGTAATTGAGATCCGACGATTGCAGCATCGCGATGTCGTCGGCAATCTGTGCCGTCGCAAAGAGTTCGCGGAGATCGCCTGCCAGATCCGGATGCTGCCGCACGGCATCGTCCAGCCTCCGCTGCGCCGTCCCGCCATTTGAATCCTGCATCAGCTCATCAAATACCATTGCCAGGCGTTCTTCGCGATCATCCATAGTTTTGTCAGGCATCTCTCAATTTCTCGTGAAGTCCCTTGGTCTGAAGCGCGATGCTTCGGTATGCAGTTCGCAAATAAGGACTGAGATAGGAATAAGTGGGGCACGATTCCATCGTGCCAGGCACGTTATAAACTTGCCCCACGTCCAGAATACCACAGTTATTTCTGCGCGAGTCCTCAGAGCGCGACTGCTACGGTTTTCACAGAGGGGTGAATCGACCTCGCCTCAGACCAGTAGATTGTAAATCGCACCTTTGCAGCTTGCAAACAGTGACCAGCAAGAGCCGCCAGATGAGCCCGAAACGACACCTGCAAACGGAGTTTCTCAGCGATTTCCGAGGTTGATCTCGCGGTATTCGCCGCTGGACTGGCTGGCGAGGCGTTCGAGCCAGGTGGGGCCGCGTGAAGATAGTGTGCCGTCGCCGAATTTAACGACATGAATTGTGATGCTGCCTGTAAGTCGGCGAATCTCAGCCAGTTCAGCGGGGGAGAGTTCAGGTTCATCACCATCCGTGAGGAGGAAAATGACATCGGGTTTCAGGCTGATGGCTTCCAGCAGCGCGGGCATGTGATCTGTGCCACGATCGGACGTGACGCGATCCACTTCATGTCTCGCCAGTTCCTTGTTGACGTCGGTGGCGAAATACATCGACTGATCGTCCTGCCGCCGCAGTTTCAGTCGTTCGCGATACTCGTTGTAAAAGATGACGGCGAACTTCTGATTGGGTTGCAGGAGTCGCAAGCTAGCCTTCAGTTGACCTTGCGCTACCTTTAATCGACTGCCGCTCATGCTGCTGCTGGTGTCGATGATGTACACAAACGTCTTACCGACGCCCGAGATATTCATGAAGGTCGTGGCACCGGGGCCCCCCGTGCCGCCAATTCGTGCCGCACCGCCTGCTTCTGATGGCTGGATGAATGATCGAGTCCCGGAACTCGACTGCGAACGACTTCCGCCGATGGCATCACCGGGCCCGATCATCGCTGGCAGCTTCGAATCAGACGCGCCATCGGTGTTGGATGCGGAGTCGAGCGGATTTTCGTTCAGCAGCGAAGCGATGTCCGGGGCTTCCGTGGGAACACGGTTCCGCTGGCGATCGGGGACAGCGTTGTCCGTCGTGGCTTCATCTGGCTGTTGTTCCTGGATGGGCTGCGTCACGTTCGAATCGCCCGCTCCGGATGCCAGTCCCAGATTCGAAGTGCCGTCGTCAACGCCCTGGATAACGAACAGACCGACGTCTCGAAAGACTTCTCCGCCCGCTTGTCCCGTGCTGCCCTGCTGACAACCACGGAGCGTCATTCCAGCAATGAAGAAGAGAGCGGCATGGAGAGCCAACGACACGATCCATCCCGCAAAGATTGACTGTCGAGGAATTTCCTTTCCCGCAACCAGTGTGGCCATGATGAATCTCCCTCAGCGGCCTGGTGCTCTGTCAGCGTCCCTGGATCGTCTGTCCGATTCCCTGGGCTGGCGTCCAGGGCTACCTTCCACGGCTGCTCCGCAGTCAATCGCAGACTCTTTCGTTCTCAGAAATTCTTCCATGCGCCGATTCACTTGAGAAATCCTCGCAATCCGCTCGGTCCAGCCCAGGCCACTCCATCCAAATTTTCAGGTCCGACAAAGCAAAGGCGACGACTATTTTGGTGCTTCCGTTGCGGGTGTTTCACCTGCTGGTGCTGGCACTGCGGTGGCAGGGGCTTGTGTCGTTTGTTGAATCGACAGAATTGTCTGCTCTGTGATGTCTAATTCTGTCACGCCTTCCGGAGTCGCAAACACGAACATGTTGTCCGGCAGTGCTTCGTTCAACACGACATTTCGAAGATCCAGCGTTACCATGGGGCGATCAAATTTCTGAGCCGGATCGGCGGCGCGTTTTCGATATTCTATGCGACGCGGCAGGAGCGTCTTTGCGTCGATGTAGATTACAACATACTCAGGCACATGCGGGCGAGGATCAACGATGACGTCATCGGGAAGCTGAAACAACTCTTTTCGGGTTTTTGCGTTCCAGCGGCCTCTGACGACGTAGAAGTCTGATTCACCCACTTTCTTTGTCGTCACGGGAGCAAACTCCATCAGCGACTCAATTCGCGAAATCAGGCCACGCAGCCCACCCACGCCAAGATCCATTGCCACATGATCCGCATCGTAACCGGCCACTTTCGTCGCCGCGTCCATGATGTCCCGCAGATTTCGACGTGTGACTCGGACGGTGTCACCGTTCTTCCAATGCGTGAACAGAACCGAGCCGTCACTGATCTGCGTCAGCTCGCCACGGGCGGTTTCCGGGGCCAGAGCTGTGGGCTCCGCATCGATCGCGAGTTTCTTCGTGTCCTCCTTAACTGCTGGCTGACTGGGGAAAATCCGGAACTCCACATGGACTCGATTTCCAGACGCCTCCGCGTACGTGCCAGCAGCATGGAGCTTCATGCTGGACATCATCACCGTTTGGTGAAGGTCGCATTTCAACGAATCCAAGCTCTGCAGTTTGCTGCGAACCTGGTTGAGCAGGTCTGTCGGCTGGGGAACATCGGCAGATGCTGCCGTAGCTGCCTGAGTCGCGGGATCTGGGGCAGGCGCGTCCGCAGTCGGCGTTTTCGAAGGATCGGTGCTTGTCGGCGGCGTTTTCGCATCGGTTGCGGCGGCGTCTGGCGAAACGGACTTCTCATCGGCAGATCCTGCCGGAGCCTGGTGCAGAGCGATGGCAAGCACAACTGCGAGGGCAGCGAACATTGTGAGTCCAGGAAAGTTGGTCAAAGTATCAGGTTTGTGATTCATGTTCTGATTTTACTGAATTTACCAAAGTTTCGAGCTGTAACGACCCGAAGAGAGAGGAAGGACCGACGGATTGTTTGGGCATCCTGGTTGTTTCGAATTCGAATGGTGCAGAGCTGATGGCAGCTTCGTCAATCGAAACCGTGATTTTGCTCAAAAATCCGAAGCACGCCGATCGGTTCGAGCGTGCAAAAGCAGTGTACCGTCGCACCCCTCGTGGGTCGATGGCAAAGTGCGGACAAGTCGGGCACAGCAAGTTTTCAAGTTAGAGTACGGTCACCTGCGGGTTGCTGTTGGAACGAACAGTCAGCATCTCAAGGAAGGGGTAGTGATGAGATATTACTTTCTGGCCCTTGGCGCCCTGGTAGTGGTGTGTATGGGCTGCGCCGGCGGCGGCGGAGCAGGCGGCCACGGACTCCTGAAGCCAAACGAATACGTTGCGCCGCCTGCTGCCATGATGCAGCATCCGGGACCGATGGTCGATGGTCCGGGACCTGGTGTCCTGGGAATGCTGGCTCAGCCCGGCGGTCCCGGCATGATGGGCTCAAGTGGCCCGCCAATGTCGACTCAGATCAAGTTTATTGGTCAGGACGGAATGTCAGTCGGCTGGATGTCGGGAGCCGCACTCGCTCGCAACCAGCGTTTCGTGCCAGGTCGAGCCGACTTTCCTCAGTCTGCCATCTACCAGTTGGTGTTCTCGAACATCCCTGGCGACGGCTGGGAAGGCCAGAGTCTGTATCCATCTCTCGAAGTCCGATCGGCTCATCCAAACACTTTTGCTTACCTCCAGCACAACACGGTGCCGGTTGAAGTGACCGATGAAGACCTCGAACACATTCGCAGCAACAACATGGTGACGAAAGTCATCTATCTTCCAGATCCAGAGTTCCAGGCTCGGGCTATCGCCGGCGTCGAGACTCTGGTGTCAACGACCCTGGATGTCGGTGTTGATCCGATCGAACAGGCCGAACGCATGGGTACGATCATGGTGGTTCTGCGAGTCGGAAACAAAGAGTTCAACATCGACGGCGGCGTAGTGGCTGCGGCAGACGGCTCAGTTCAGACGGTCGGTTACCAGATCGCCGACGGCGACGCAGGGCAGTACCTGCCGCCTTCACCGATCACGATCATTCCAGGCGATATGCCGGGAGTTCCCGGTGCGATGATCGCTGCCGGTGGTGGTTATCCAGGACAGTCGGTACCTGTCTCCGGCATGGGACCAACACCTGTCTACGGAATGCCAATCACCGCAACGCCTATCGGTTTGCCAGGTCCACCACACCTTCCACTGGGCGGACCAGCGGGCCTGAAGTCACATACGATTCGTAATCTGAGCCAAAACCGTATGCCGGATCCAGTGGATCACATGCTGATCGATGTGAAGCACAATCCAGGCTACAGCGTTCCGGAACCGGTTCGCCACATCCAATACACCGAAAGTCATCCGGTTCACGCACCGGGCGAAGTCTCAACGCCGCAGTCAAGGGCGGCCGGTGTGTACGGATTCTGAGTTGTCAGTGGTTAGGACCGGCTCAGAAATAACCGTCGTCTTCGGGACGTGGAGCACGTTTTTAACGTGCTCGGCACGATGGAATCGTGCCCCACGTATTTCTGTCTCAGTCCTTAGTGATCTTTGACCGCGGGGGCGATTCGAAGCATCGGCTTCGATCGCCCTTGCTTCGTATGCGATGCTGAACATCCTTCAACGTCGGAAATTGTTATGAACACGCTTTTCAATTTTTCACGCAAGCTGCAAGTGATGCTGCGGTTCGCGGTGTTCACAGTCGTTGCCGGTGTGAGTTCCACATCGCTCGGCCAGCAGGGCGATTACTTCCAACCGCTCAACGAAAAGATGATGCCGGGCTTCGCAGCTGACACGCTGGCTCGGGTTCGTCAATACGATCCGTCGTGGCTGCAGCCAGTGCGTGTCGAACTTCCAACGGCCGGGACGGTGTCGGTGTACTCGGCGACCCCGCAACCGAACGCCATGTTTGAATCCCCGGCACAATTCTCCGTCAACGCGGGCCACATTTATCGCCTGCGAATTGCCGATATGCCTGAATTCCCGGGTGTCGAGGTTTATCCATCGATCGAGATCCTTGACCGGATGCATCCGCCCGATTGCCGCGCCTCAGACTATCCGATTCCGGTCGTGCTGACCGAAGCGGATATCCGTGAAGCAATCAACGGCCGCATGGTGACGAACGTGGTGTATCTTGAACAGCCTCAGTTGGCGGCAATGCTTGATCCGTTGCGTCGCGAAATCCCACAGTCTGTCAATCCTGCCGATAATGCTCTGCAGGAAGCGGATCGCCTGGGACGTCCGATGATCATTGTTCGCATCGGGGGCCGCACGCCTTCCGGAGACTTCATGCCGTACATGTACTATGGCTCAGGCGGTGGTTTTGATGCTGGTGAGTCAATTCCCATCGACACGGGCGTTGCGAAACTTTCTGATAAACGCAGACCGAAGACGTCCGTCGCTCGCCGCTGACAGACTTCTTTGGCCGCGACGCGGTGTCGCCGGATTCGTCAGTATTCGGAGCCGGGCCTTGATTCAACCCGACGTCTCACAACTTCGGCTACAACAAAGTGTCTCACTCATGACGGCACACGATAAAACGGTGACAAGCAGGAACGCTCGAATGCATTCAGCGACATTAAGATCGGTACGACTGCTCATCCCCGGCCTCGCAGGCCTGGCACTGATGTTGAATTCCGGCTGCGGCATCCTGCCCTATGCTCAACGTCAACCTGATCACGTTTTTTCCTCTTCGTTACCGCAGAAGACGGAAATTCCAGCCCGGCATCCGTCAGCTCCGGTTGAGGCACATTATCCGGACACGTTGACATCCAACGCCACTCCGGATCCATCAGACGGTGTCGTGCGGATGAATGGGAAGCCGACCTTAATCGACGGAAATCCTGCCACAGCTTCGATATTCCCCGTCGATACCGCAGACGCAGATGAGACGGCTGCTCGCAGGCCGGCCCTCGATCAGATTCAGCTTGTCAGCTATCAGACCGGATATCAGACCGAAGAAGCCGGCTCCCTTGAGCAGCAGGAGTGCCCGACGTTTACTCCCGCCGAACCAAGAAGATTTGCCGACCCTCGTGAAGAACCATGCAATCGCATGGAAACGATTGCTCCCTGCTGTTTTGCAGAGTTCTATCCGGATGAATACATCTGCGACGGGGGCGACCGAGACGCTCCGGCTGGCTATGTCGCCGGTCGGCGGAGCGGATTTGATTCAGAAGACACTGTCGCAAAGTATACGGATCACGCCGGTGACGCACGGACGTCGCCGTCGAATCGAGTTTGCGTGTATGCACCTCGTTTTGGATCTGTCCGCACTGTCACCGGTCTTCAGGCCGACACAAAAGTGGACAAAGCCGCCGGAGCTAAAGACAGTCAAGGCATCGGCAACATCAAGACGGGCAATGCGGCTCAGGAAAATGTGCATGATACCATTCTGTCCGGCCTCGAATCACGCAATCGCGTCGATGGCATGGAAAGCGCCACACCGGCCATGCAGGCACGAAGGACTGATTCTGTCGAACAGAATCGCAAAGTGGATGAAGGCCACGAAGGGCGACATTACTCAAGCCACGGTTCAATGGAACGTCACCAAGGCTTCGTACTGCAACAGCAGATTCAGAACGCCATGGCCTGGACACGAGATCAATACCCTGTGTTGACCGCTTCCACGACCAATGCAAATCAGATTAAAGCCACGTTCAAAGTGCAACAGAAAGTCGGACTGGAAGACGAACGGAAGATCAAGGGCAATATCCGCGTCGTGAAGCTTGCCGATCATGAGATGGCTCAGTCCGGCGATACGATCACGTTCACGATCGGCTTTGAGAACACGGGTGACTTTGACGTCTACGATGTCATCATCGTCGATAATCTGACTCCACGTCTGGAATACGTTGAGGGCACCGCCTCGATTGATACCCTGCATCCCGGTGAAGTCCTCGTCGAGGACAACGGTGAAGGCAGTTCCATCCTGACCTTCAAACTCGACCAGCCCCTCAAAGGCCACGACCGCGGCGAGATCACTTTCGATACCCGCGTCCGTTAATTCGCTGGACCGCAAGGCTGAGTGTCGCCCATTTGTTTCACCGCGTGGGCAACGCCCCGCACTTCAAATTTGAAATTTGAAATTTGAAATTTGAAATTTCAAATACGAAATCTCGTATGGAACAATCGCCCCCCGGGCACGCAGCTACTCGGGATGGCCCGTCAGTCAGACCATGCATGGACTGCGAGCACTGGGCAACTGGCGTGTTCGACAACTTGTTCCGTGGTCGAGCCTCGCAGCGCATCAAAGAAACCATGCCGACCGGATGTGGTCATGACAATCAGGTCAACCGCCTCCTGCTCCGCTTCTTCGCGAATGGCGGTCACCGCAGAGCCGACGCGGTGTACCCATTTCCATTTGGCTCTGTCCTCATTCGGAAGTCTGATCGTGGGCTGGCCTGCGGAATCGCCGACGTGCAGCAAACGAACTTCGCATGGTCCCGGCGAAAGCGCTCGAATGAGATCGGCGGTCACTTCTACTGCGGGCGACGGATCAGGATCACGATCGACCGGAAGCAGAATTTTCTTCAATCGACATTTCCCCGATTGCTCATCCACAAACCCGGAGTGACCGAACGGAATGAAGAGTGTCGCTCCATCGGTTTCGTTGTTAATCCTGCCAGCGATTGTTTTCTGCAGCCATCGATCAATTCCGTGCCTTGGATGCGTCGCCAGCACCAGCAGATCCGCCGGATGCTGATCGAGGTATTGCAGAATTCCAGCGGCAGGACTGTCATCAATCACAGACGACTTTGTAATCTGGACTCCCAGCTGAGCCACGTCGGACCGTGATGCCTGCGGCGGCAACAACTGCCAACGACTCAGAGTTTCGCGAACCGAGGGATACTTATCCCAGTCCGGATGTTTCTGTTTCGGGTCAACATGCAAAATTGCCAGAGACCCATTCGTCGCACAACACAGCCTCAGGGCATGCGTGAATGCAACTTCACTACCATGGGAAAAATCTGTCGGATGCAGAATCCGACCAATCGAAATGCCATACCGATCACTCATGAGCCATTCCAAGCCTGAAGTTGAAGAGCCAGAAAACGCGACGGACCAAGCGAAAGTATGGCAGATTTTCTTTTCCGGCGTATGTTCAACTCACGGAAATTCTACATGTTACACAGTGATGAGTTCAATGTATGATGCGTTTGTTTTTGTCAACTATGCCAGCGGAACACGCGAGACGTCGATGAGCAAAACCGGAACCATCATTGTATTGACTCTCGTGTTGGTCCAACCTGGATCGCTCATCGCAGGACAGTCGCCAGGCGAGGTGTCCGACGTAGTGAAAGGCTTCGTCGAGCATTCGAAACGGCATCCTGATGGTACGCAGGCATTCACAATTGATGCAACAGCATGGTCGGAAGACTACCGGAATCTTCCGATCGGCGTATTTGATTCCGGCATCGGTGGATTGACCGTTCAGGAAGCGATTCTGTCACTGGACAGATACCACAACGATAATTATTCGCCAGGGCCGGATGGCCGGAAGGATTTTGAACACGAACGGTTTCTCTACTTCGG